>CAYYWA010000337.1:0-6335 GCA_964475255.1 uncultured Sorangium sp. | reverse complement strand
GACCCATCTGGGGAGCATCACCGGGTCGCTCCGATCTCGTTTCGGGACGGCGCCTGCATGTGCGCTTCCCTCCGACGCTCGCGTGAACGCGCACGGGACACTCGCTGCAACAGTGAGGAGGGGGGCAAACGGAAGATCTCGCTTTGAGGCGATTGGAAAAGGACCTTCCCGATCCTTTTCCTCCAAGCCGGATATTTGCGACTCCACCACACGCAGCGTCCGCAATTTTTAGCTGTTTTTCCCTACAACTTCGCTTGCGCAAAGCGCGAACTAACGGGAGTATGTGTAGGCAAACATGTTGAATGGGACCCGTAGCTCCGCGCTTGCCGTAGTTCTCTCTTCGCTGGTCGCCAGCATCGCTGCTTGCTCTTCGGATCCACCTGGCGGGGGAAGGAACCCCGGGACCGGTACCCCCGGAGGGCAGACAGGAGGCGTGTCGGGGATACCGACGGCGCCACCCGGCAATGGCGGTGGCCCTGGTCCGGGCCCCGGAATGATCGACATCGCGCAGTGTGGCGATGGCAAGCGCCACATCAGCGAGGAGTGTGATGACGGGAACAAGTTCAGCAACGACGGGTGCAGCGACCGCTGCCGTCTGGAGCCGGAGTACGCGTGTCCCGTCGAAGGCCAGCCGTGTGTGTCGGCGACGGCGTGCGGTGATGGCGGCCTCTCGCGCGCGGAAGCTTGCGACGACGGGAACCTGACGGACGGTGACGGCTGCAGCTCGACCTGCACGCTCGAGCCGGGTTGGCAGTGCCGCGTCGCGGGTCAGAAGTGCGTGCCGTTCTGCGGTGACGGCATCATCGTCGGAACCGAAAACTGCGACGACGGCAACAGCGTAAGCGGCGACGGCTGCTCGAGCACGTGCCTCGTCGAGCCCGGCTGGTCCTGTGAAGGAACCGTTTGCACCCAGTCCGTGTGCGGCAACGGCGTGCAGGAAGCCGGTGAGTCGTGCGACAACGGTGAGCTGAACGGCCTCTTCTTCGGTGACGGCACGGGTTGCTCGAAGACGTGTACGGCGGAGCCGCGCTGCCGCGACGACGCAGGGAACACCGTCGCCTGCACGACCCACTGCGGCGACGGTCACATCGATCCCGACGAACAGTGCGACGACGGCAACGCGGTGAGCGGCGATGGCTGCAGCGACACCTGCCAAGAGGAACCCGGCTTCACGTGCACGACGGAGACGAAGCCCGACACGCAGCCTTGCCTGAGCGGCGCCGGGGACTGCCTGATCCTCCCTGTCACGTACCGCGACTTCGACGGCCAGCACGAGGCGACGGGACACCCCGACTTCTTCTTCATGGGTGCCACCGTGAATGGTCGCAAGACGGTGTGCGTCCCGAACGCGAGCGGCAAGACGGTCGCGCTCACCACGAACTGCGCGAACACCGATTCGACCGATCTCTGCACCGGCCTCGTCGAGCCGACGCTCGGCCCCGATGGAAAGCCCGTGCTCGCTGCGGGCGGCGCCATGTGCGACTGCCGCTTCACGGATTGGGATCAGACGGGGGTTCTCACCGGAGTCGCCGCGGGCGGCACGTCCCGCATCGAGCAGTGCGTCGTCGAGGGTGACGGCAGCCAGCGCACCCGGATCATCACCGAGGTGCCGGTGATCACGAGCGCGGACACCTTCAAGCAGTGGTTCAACGACTCGGACATGAGCACGAAGGTGACGGGCACGCTCGAGCTCCAGCCGTTGGTCGGGACGACCAACCAGTTCCAGTTCAGCAGCAGCAACGGCCGCACCGTCTACGACGACCTCCACGATATCTTCCTCCAGCAGCCCGACGTCGATGCGACGCCGCCCGTCGGCGCGGTCACGAGCCTCGTGAGCGGCTTCTTCCCGCTCGAAGGCGAGCCGCGGGCCAAGCTCTGCAACATCTGGCCGTATTGGGTCCCCGGTCTGGCGACGGACTGCTCGGCCGGCGCCGGCTCGCCCGTCGGCTCCCAGTGGGATCCGCGCGGTTGGTACGGCGGTGCTCCTCCGGCAGAGCCCACGGGCGGCCCCGTCAATGCCGTCGAGGGCGAGATGCGCAACTTCTACTTCACCTCGGAGGCGCGCTACCTCTTCCGCTACGCGGGGAACGAGACCCTGGCCTTCTATGGTGACGACGACGTTTGGGTGTACGTCAACGGCAAGCTCGTGCTCGACCTCGGCGCACCGCACGAGCGCCTGCAGGGCTCGGTCACGCTCACCGACACCGGCGCGCAGTGGGTGATCCAGTCGCAAGACCTGCTCGCAGGCACCTGGGATCAGATCGCGATGGGCAACGTGCCGAACCTCGGGCTCGAGGTCGGGAAGACCTACGAGATCGTCGTCTTCCACGCCGATCGGCATCCGCGTGAGTCGAACTACCAGCTCACGCTCTCCGGATTCGCGACGACGCGCTCCGTGTGCCAGCCTCGGTGCGGCGACGGCGTCGCCACGGCCTCGGAAGAGTGCGACCTCGGCGACGGCTACAATCAGGACGGCCTGTACAACGGCTGCACGACGGAGTGTAAGTTCGGTCCGTTCTGCGGCGACGGGATCCACGACGTCGAATACGAGGACTGCGATCTCGGCCGCGACAACGGCGCCGTCTACGGCTCGGACGGCTGCACCTCGACCTGCAAGAAGCCCGGGTACTGCGGCGATGGCATCGTCGATGCGGCATTCGGCGAGCGCTGCGACGAGGGCCCGGAGAACGGCAACGGCGCGAGGTGCCAGGCGGACTGCCAGCTCCCGCCGGAATAGTGCTCCGACCCACCTGGGACGACGAGCGGCGCGCGAATTTCGGGCGCCGCTCGTCATTTCGGGGCATGATCGCGCTCACGGAGTCCCACTCGAGGGAGGGTCCTTGCTGCTCGCGAACAAGACGGTGCTGATCACGGGGGGTACCGCGGGAATCGGAGTCGCGCTCGCCCGCGTGCTGAAGGGTCGCGGCGCCAAGATCCTCGTCTGCGGTCGCGATCGGGAGCGGCTCGAGGCGCTCGCGCGCGAGAATTTCTTCACGATCCGCGCGGACGTCGGAACCGACGAAGGGCGCGCGGCCATCATCGATGCGGGTCGAAGGCTGGGCGGCTTCGACGTGCTGGTGAACAACGCGGGGATCCAGAGCTCAATCGACTTCCGAAAGGAGGTCCCGCTCGAGCAGGCCCGGGCGGAGCTCGACACGAACCTCGCGGGTCCGATTCTGCTCACCGCGCTCGCGATGCCTCACCTCCTCGATCGCCCCGAGGCGTACGTCGTGAATGTCACCTCGGCGCTCGCCCTGGTCCCGAAGCGCACCGCGCCCGTCTACTGCGCGACCAAGGCGGGCCTCCGCTCGTTCAGCACGGCCCTCCGCTATCAGCTCGAGGGGACTTCGGTTCGCGTCCTCGAGGTCGTTCCTCCGCTCGTGGACACGAAGATGGCCGCCGGCCGCGGGGGCACGAAGATAAGTCCCCTCGCCTGTGCCGAGGCGATCGTCCGCGGGCTCGAGGGCGACCGCGAAGTCCTTTGGATTGGCCGAAGTCGGCTCCTGTATCGCGTGCACCGCGTGGCGCCCTCCCTCGCCGCTCGGCTGACGAAGAATGCCTGATCGCAGAGCTCGCGAACCGAAATGACGGCCACGCGCGCGGGCGCCGCTGGCCGCGCCGCGCCGCCCGACGAGCTCCCTCCGATTCGGCTCAACGCGTGTTGCCGCCGGCGTCCCGTTTCAACGACTCGGACTCGGCTTCGGCTTCGACGCCGGCCTTGGCGAGTCCCGGCGCAGAGCCGCCCTCCGGAGCAGGACGCTGATTGGCGAGCAGCGTAACCAGCTCGGGCCGATCCTCGGGGAGCACCGCACCGAGGCGCTCGAGGCGCTCGAGCAGCTCCGCCGTGCCGAAGTACGCCTCGGCGCACTGCACGTGGATCGTGCCGATAGGGGCCATGCGGCCGTCTTCGAAGAGCTGGAGCGCGAAGCGCAGCGTGTTCTTCTCGATCAGGTCGTGGCAGAGGCGGCAACGCGCGCGCCCCGACGCGGCTCGCTCCGCGCGAGCGAGCCGCGTCAGTCGCCGGTGCTGGATCCCGAGCTCCGCCAGGGAACGCAACGCCGCAGCCATCGCGCCGTCCGGCAACGCCGCCCTCTCGAGCGCGGGCAGAAACCCCTCCGGCCGCATGCACGCCGCGCACGCGAGGTGGAAGTAGTACGTCGCGTCGCCCTCGCCGAAGGGGTTCGGCAGGACCTCCCCGAAACGGAGCTCCCCCTTGTCGATCTTGCGACCACAGCCCCGACACTTTGCGCGGCCCGTGCTCGCGGGCTCGATCCGCGTCCGCACTGGTTCGGATGCCGGCATCCGGGAATTGAAGCCCTGTCGCGGGGGCCCGTCAATAAAACGAACGCGCCGAAGCCCCGTCAGCGGCTCGGTGCGGCGTGCTCCACGCGTCCGTCGTCCCCCTCGACGTACCCGCCGCCGAAACGAGGAAGATCGATGAGCCTGCCCCTGGCGAGCGCGAGGAGGTAGTCGTCGAGCTCTTTCGGGGTGAGCTCACGAACGGGCTCCGGAACCTCGCTGGACGCGAGCTCGATCGAGCACACTTCCTCGTCGCGAAGCCGCCGGAGCTCGCTGCCCTCGAAGTACTCCTCACGATAGAGGAGCTTCACCTCCACGGCCCGCTCTTGGCCGCGGTAGGCGGGCAGCTCGCCCCAATAGTAGATCTGATCCCCCGGAGCCTTGAGCCAGCGGAGCCAGCGCGGCAAAACGTGCTTCTTCGCGCCCCGTGCGAGCTCGGCGAAGAAGCGCCGAAGGTAGGCCACGTGTCGTTCGAGCATGCGCTCGTTCCGGGGCAGGATTCCGAAGCGGCGCCGCACCTCGTCGAGGCGAGCCGGACAGGGACCGGCGGCGCGGATCGCGTCCCTGAGCTCGGGCTTCCAGACCTCCCCCAAGTGATAGGTGAACACGGCGACCGGCACGGCGAAGCACCCGTGGACCTTCCCGTAGAGGCGCTCGTGCGGATCCATGAAGTCGTTGTAGAGCCCGTACCAAGCGCCGCTCTCGCCCCGAACCCGCCAGTGGATGCGTTGCGTGAACGGCGTGTCGAACCAGCCGAGCGGGAGCGGCTTCCAGAGTCGGTGGCGCAACGGAAAGAGCGCCAGGACGACCAGGCCCGCGACCAACGCGAGCCCTCCGAAGGCTCGCTCGGCGACGGCCCCGGGCAAGACGACGAGGGTCGCCGCGACGGCGAGATCGGTCAGCACCCAGTCCCAGAACAGAAGGCCCGAAACCGCGAACACGCCGAGGTGGAAAGCGGACCAAGCGATGCAGAGCGCGATCGCGATTGACGGATGCAGGAGAGCGAGCGGCGACAGGAGCTCGATCGCGAACGTCGCCGCCTGAACGGGGCGCTCTCCCGTGCGCACGGCCGCGATCACGCGACGCCACGCGTTCCAGGGCAGAAAACGGGCGAACCCCCAGCTGTACGCGCTCGCCGCGAGATGATGAAGCCGGTTGTCGGTCACCCACGAGAACCACTTCGGCCCGAGGCGCGCCTTGGCGAGCGCTGTGATGAAGTAGTGGGAGACGAGGATGACGAGGACGAAGAAGATCTCAACCGCCGCGTCCCGGAACAAGGGAGCGCCCCACGGCACGAGCGCGAGTCCGATGAACGCCACGAGCGCCTGAGTGAGCCGCATCGGGAGCGTCGAGTGGTGCTCCCACAGACCGAAGGGTCCGCTCAGCAAGAACCCCGCGAGCACGAGGAACGCGGGACTCACCCAGAGGGCAGCGGTCGAAGCCAAGAGGACCAGCCTGAGTCCGAGCTGCCGATCGCCGAGCACCACGTCGATGTCGCGCGTGGTCGCCTTCCACGTCAGCGGGACGACCAGCGCGAACGCGAGCAGACGCAGCGCCGCTCCCTGGGGCACGTCGGCGAAGCCGAAGCTCGGCGCGACCGCGATGCACGGAAGCGCGACGAGCGCCGTCTGGAGCACCGGACTCTCCAGCCCGAGTCGCCGCAGGGCGCGCAAGAGCCCCTGACGGCGAAGCGCGCGATCGACCGCCCAGTACCCAGCGATGAGCAGCGCGAGCTCGACGGCATCGAACACGAGGCGGGGCATTTGACGCACACTCGAGCGGGCTGCCCCGCGCTCAGACGCGGACGGGCACCCTCGCCCAGCGAAACACGGAGAAAGGGCTCACGAGCAACGCCCTGCAAACGCCGCGCCTCGATGTCCAGCCTGACGGGTGCGTCGCGAGCAGACGCCAGCATTGCGCGCGGATGAAAACCGTCGGGCTCAGACTTCCGGTCGAAACGCGTCGACGGCGCTCGCCGCGTCGTCGATCGGAACGAGCCCTGCGCGCGCGTCGAGCTGCCCGAGCGCGGGGCGCAG
>CAYYWA010000336.1:0-6348 GCA_964475255.1 uncultured Sorangium sp. | reverse complement strand
CTCCGTCGGCGCGTGCGCGCCGAGGCGTGAGAGGGCGTCGACGCGGCGGCTGCGCATGCCGTCGAGATCGCAGGCGATGCCGCAGTCGTAACAGACGAGCCGGCGCGTCTCGGCGCGCGCGTCCGCGACGTTCGTCGGGTGGACGAACGTGCCGGCGACCTTGCCGCACGGCGGGCTGAGCCGACCGGCGAGCGCCTTTCTGTACTCGCGCTCGAGAAAGCCCGCCTCGAGCCCGATGTCGAAGTGATCCCAAGGCAAGCGCGCGCCGACCGGAATCGTCCCGAGGAAGCGCTCGACGGGGATCGCGTGCCGCTCGAGCGCCGCGCGCCACACGTCGAGGCGGAGCTGATCCTCCCAGGAGTCGAAGCGCGCGCCCGCCGCGTACGCGTCCTCGATCACGTCCGCGAGGCGGCGATCGCCGCGAGCGAGGATGCCCTCGAGGACACTAGTGGTCGAGTCGTGGACCTTGAGCGAAACGCCCTTCGCCGAGCGGGCGGCCTCGCGCAGGAGCCGTTGCTTGCGCTCGACCTCGTGGAGCGGGTCCTGAGCGCACCACTGAAACGGCGTGTGTGGCTTCGGCACGTGCGTCGAGACGCTGATCGTGACCCGCGGATTGCGCCCGAGCTTGCGCCCGACGGCGTACGCGTTCTTCCCGACGGAGACGATGCCGAGCACGTCCTCGTCCTCCTCGGTCGGGAGCCCGAGGATGAAATAAAGCTTCATCTTGTCGAAGCCCCGGGAGAACACGCGCTCCGCCGTCTCGAGCAGCTGCTCCTCGGTGACGTTCTTGTTGATGACGTCGCGCATGCGCTGCGTGCCGGCCTCGGGGGCGAAGGTGAGCCCCGTGACCCGGACACGCCGCAGCTCATCGAGCAGAGCTTCACCGAGGCCGTAGGCGCGGAGCGATGCCACCCCGAGGCTCACGCGCTCCGGAGCCGTGTGCTCGACGAGCTTCTTGATGAGCGGTGAGATGCAGCTCACGTCCGCCGTCGAGAGCGCGGTGAGGCTCACCTCGTCCTGCCCCGACTTTTCGAGCGCGCGCAGCACCGTGCTCACGACCTCCTCGGGGTTCCGCTCGCGAACGGGCCGATAGATCATTCCCGCCTGGCAGAAGCGGCAGCCCTCGGTGCAACCGCGCGCGACCTCGATGCTCATGCGGTCGAAGATCGCTTCGGGGCCGCCGACGGGGCCGTCGTCGGGGAAGGGGAACTTCGAGAGATCCTCGAGGAGCCGGCGTTCGACGGGCAGCGGGACCCCCGGGCGGCGCGTGCCCGTGACCACGGCGAAGCCGTTTTCCGGGTCGATTGCCGTTTCGTAAAGTGAGGGGACGTATACACCTCGAATTTGCGAGAGGCGGAACAGCCGCTCCTCGCGGGGGATCCCCGCGCGGCGATCGCGCGTCCACGCGAGCGCGATCTCGGTGAGCGCTTCCTCGGCGTCGCCGATCAGGATCGCGTCGAAGAACGGCGCCATCGGCTCGGCGTGCGTCGCCACGGGGCCGCCCGCGATGACCAGCGGATCGTCTTCGCTGCGATGCTCGCTGCGGCGCGGGATCCCGCCGAGGTCGAGCATCGTCAGGATGTTCGTGTACGTGAGCTCGTACTGCAGCGAGAAGCCGACCACGTCGAAGTCCGTGAGCGGTCGCGCGCTCTCGAGCGAAACCAAGAGCTTGCCGTGCGCGAGGAGCTCGCGCTGCATGTCCACCCACGGCGTGTACGTGCGCTCGGCGAGCGTGCGCGGATCGTCGTTCAGGATCTTGTAGAGGATCCGGAACCCGAGGTGGCTCATGCCGATGTCGTAGACGTCGGGGAACGCCAGGCAGATCCGCGCTTCGACGGCGCTCCAGTCCTTCTTCCGAGCGCCGTGCTCGACGCCCGTGTACCGGGTGGGTTTCTCGACGCGATCGAGGAACGCCGCGTAGGGGTGGTCGAGGAGCTTCATTGGGGGGACCTCGATCGGCGGGCGAGGGCCTCCGCCGTATGACTAGGGGAATTATCGCTCGATGAGCTGGCTGCGCTCGGGCCCAACGGAGATGAAGCGGATGCGGGTCCCGACCAGCTCTTCGATGCGGTTCACGTAATCCTGAGCCGTGCGCGGCAGCCGCGCGAAGCTCCGGCACTCGGAGACGTCCTCCGACCAGCCGGGCATCGTCTCGTAGATGGGCTGTGCGCGATCGAGCCCGGTCGTCGGGAACACGTCCGTGCGGCGTCCGTCCACGGAGTAGTGCGTGCAAATCTTGAGCTCGCTCCGCCCCGAGAGGCTGTCGAGCTTGGTGAGCGTCAGCTCCGTGGCTTCCTGCACGCGCGTGCCGTAGCGCGAGGCCACTGCGTCGAAATGACCGATCGTGCGCGGACGACCCGTGCGCGCGCCGTACTCCTGCGCCGACTCACGGAGCTCGTTCGCTTCCTCTTCCTCCATGCGCGTGACGAACGGGCCCTCACCGACGCACGTCGCGAAGGCCTTCATCACGCCGACGACGCGATCGGGGCGGTAGCCGAAGAGGCCCGCGCCGACCGGCGCGAACGCCGAGAGGGCGCACGACGACGTCGTGTACGGATAGATGCCGAAGTACACGTCGCGCAGGGCGCCGAGCTGGGCCTCGAGCAGGATGTGCTTGCCCTCCGCGGCCGCGTCGCCGAGCACGGAAATCGTGTCGCACACGCGCGGCGCGAGCGTGGCGAGGTGCTTGTCGCACCAGGCGAGCGTCTCTTCCACCGAGAAGCCGCTTTCGCCGTGGATGTCGCGCGCCAAGAGGCTCGCCCACTCGACGGCGCGCTCCACCACGTCCTTGCGCCCGATGGGATCCAACAGGTCGCCGACGCGAACGCCCTTTTTGAGGTGCCGGTCTCCGTACGCGGGCGCGATGCCGTTCTTCGTCGAGCCGTAGGCGCGGCCGGCGAGGCGTCGCTCCTCCCACTCGTCGAGCTTCTTGTGGAACGGGAAGCACACGGTCGCGCGATCGGAGACCACGAGCTTCTCGGTGTTCACGCCGCGGGCCGAGAGCTTGGTGAGCTCGTCCTCGAGCCCCTCGAGGTCGATGACCATGCCGGGGCCGAGCACGTTCAGGACGCCCGGATTGAAGATCCCGGACGGAACGAGGTGCAGCGCGAACGTGCCGAACTGGTTCACGACCGTGTGGCCGGCGTTGTTGCCGCCTTGGAAGCGCACCACCACCTGCGCGTCCTGCGCGAGGTAGTCGACCATGCGGCCCTTGCCCTCGTCGCCCCAGTTGATGCCGCAAACGACCGTTACCCGTGATCTCGCCATCGAAGCACCTTGTCGGAACTCGTGAACAAACCTGGCTCGGAAGCGCCGTCTCGGCGGTCGGTCCCAGCAGCGCGCGGCAGCTTAGTCCCCGACCCAGGAGTGCGCAACTTTGGCACGAAACCTGTATACGCGCCGTGCTAAACAGCGAGCTCGCGTTCGCTCGGACCGCGTCTCAAATATGGACGAGCGTTCGCCAGGAGCTTTGCGTGTTTCCCAGAGGTCCCCTCGTCATTCCCGTTTTGCCCGCGCCGCCGCACGTCGTGTGGCCCGTGCCCGGGTCGAAGAGCATCACCAACCGCGCGCTCGTGCTCGCCGCGCTCGCGGACGGGCAGACGCGGCTCGAAGGGGTGTTGCACAGCGACGATACGCTGCACATGCGGCGTGCGCTCGAAGCGCTCGGCGTGAGCGTGCGCGACGAAGGCCCGACGACCTGGGTCGTGGAGGGCGGGCGCGCGCGGCTCCGGGCTCCGAAGCAGCCGTTGTTCGTCGGCAACAGCGGGACGACCGTGCGCTTCCTCACGGCGCTCGCGTGCCTCGTTCCCGGCGAGGTCGAGCTCGTCGGCGATGCCGCGATGGCTCGCCGCCCCATTCAAGATTTGGTCGACGGCTTGCGCGGGCTCGGCGCCGACATCGAGTGCGCGACGGGCTGTCCACCGCTCCGGGTGCGCGGCGGCCGCTTGCCGGGCGGCGTCGCGCGCATGCGCGGGGATCGCTCGAGCCAGTACTTCTCGGCGCTGATCATGGCGGCCGGGCTCGCCGACGGCGATGTCGAGCTCGCGATCGAGGGCTCGCTCGTGAGCCGGCCGTACGTCGAGATCACGCGGCGCATGGTCCGTGATTTCGGCGGCGACGTCGCCGTGACGCCCGGCGGATTCCACGTGCGCGCCGTCGGCGCGTACAACGGCCGGGAGTATCGGATCGAGCCCGACGCGTCGTCGGCGAGCTATGCGTTCGCGCTCGCGGCCGCGACCGGAGGAACGGTCGAGGTGCCGGGACTTGGCGCGGACGCGCTCCAGGGCGACACCGCGTTCGTCGACGTGCTCGCCCGTTTGGGCGCCGAGGTCGAGAAGGGCGCGACGTCCACGCGCGTGCGCGGCACGGGTCGGCTCACGGGCATCGAGGTGGACATGCACGACATCTCCGATACCGTGATGACGCTCGCTGCGATCGCTCCGCTCGCGACGGGCACGACGCGCATCGTCAACGTCGCGAACATCCGCATCAAGGAGACGGACCGGCTGGCCGCAACGGTGGCCGAGCTCGAGCGGCTCGGACAAGCCGTCGAGCACGGCGCGGACTGGCTCGCGGTGACTCCGCGCGCCGTGAATCCAGCGACGGTTCGGAGCTACGGCGACCACCGGATGGCGATGAGCTTCGCGGTCCTCGGTGCGGCACGCGCGGGAATCAGCATCGAAGAGCCGGCGGTCGTCGCCAAGACGTATCCGGCTTTCTGGCAGGATTTCGGGCGCATCTACCAGGCGGTCGGAGCGCCGGCGCCGTTCTGATGGGTAAATTGACGGCCACGTGCCGAAGCCGCGGGAAGCGAATGACGTGGCCGCGCACCTGAGCTAAGACCGCAACGTTTCCCGCTGAGAACGACGTTTCATGCCGGGCCTCACCATCGCCGGAACTGGTCGGTACTTGCCCGGCCGTGCCTACACCAATCACGACCTCGCCCGCGTCCTCGACACGAACGACGAGTGGATTCGGCAGCGGACCGGGATCGTGCAGCGCCACTACTGCCCGGAGGGGCAGGGCGCGGCCGACCTCGCGCTGCCGGCGTGCCGTGAAGCGCTCGCTTCCGCGGGCGTCGAGCCGAGCGGCATCGACTACATCCTCTTCAACACGATGACGCCCGACCACTTGTTTCCTGGGTCGGGCACGCTGCTCGGCGCGCGCCTCGGGTGCGTCGGCGTCCCGGCTCTGGATCTGCGCGCGCAGTGCGCGGCGATGCTCTACAGCTTTCAGGTCGCCGAGGCGCTGCTCGCGACGGCATCGATTCGGCGCATCCTGATCGTGGGCGCCGAAGCGCACGCGGCGCTCATGCCCTGGCTCGATCGCGAGATCCTCGACGGGACGACGCAGCGCAAGCCGAGCCCGGAGGCGTGGGAGCTCGCGAGCCGCCACCGCGGTTGGGGCGTCATCTTCGGCGACGGCGCCGGCGCGATCGTCGTGGAGCGCTCCGATGCCCGGGGCTCCGGCGTCCTCGCCGTTGACCTTCACAGCGATGGCAGCGAGGCCTCGCAGCTCTGTGTCCCGGCGGGCTTCCGAGTCGGCCGGTATCTGGGCGCGGGGGAGCCGGACAGCACGCTCATTCACATGCAGGGCCGCGAGGTATTCAAGCAGGCGGTGGTGCGCCTGCCGCGGTCCGTGGAAGCGGTGTGCGAAGCAGCGGGCGTGCGCGTGGGCGACGTGGACTGGTTCGTCGCGCACCAGGCGAACCAGCGCATCAACGATGCCGTGTGCGAGCGGCTCGGGATCGGACCCGAGCGCATGCCCTCGAACATCGATCGGTTCGGAAACACCTCCGCCGCGACCATCCCGATCCTGCTCGACGAGATGCGGCGCGATGGCCGTCTGAAGACGGGTCAGCTCGTGTGCCTGCTCGCTTTCGGAGCGGGCTTCCACTGGGGAAGCGTTCTCGTTCGCGTTTGACCGGGGTGGCTCAGCCGTTCGCGCCGCTCGAGAGCACGAGCGCGACCAGGACGATCGCGATCACGAGGACGATGCCCGCGAGGATGAAGGGCACCTTGTTGCGCTTCGGTTTGAACTCGAGCTCGTCGAGCGCGCTCATCGCCTTCATGTCCGGCGCGGGCGCCGCCGAGTAGGGCACCGACGCGAGGGGCGCCGAGACCAGAGGCGCCGAGGGCGGCGCGGGTGCGATCGCGGACTGGGAGGGGATCGAAGCCCGAGCGGAGCCGGTCGCTGGCGCTCCGGGTGCGGCCGGTACGAGCCCGAAGGGATCGAGCGACGCGGAGCTCGGCGACGGGGCCCGCGCTGGGGGTTGCGCGCCCGCTTGCGGTGCGCCCCCCGGGGGTGCCGCGGCCGGCGGGGGGAACGGCGCGGGCGCCGGCTGGGGAG
>CAYYWA010000335.1:3345-6391 GCA_964475255.1 uncultured Sorangium sp. | reverse complement strand
TGCGCCACCGCGGCGCCACCCCTCCGGTCGCGCTCGCGGAGGTGCAGCGCCTCGTCGCGGGCGCGGTGCCCGGGCTCTCCCCCTAGCACGTCTCGGTGGTGATGGCGCCGAGCACGGCTCCCGCGGGGGCCGGACGCGAGCTCATGCACCTCGGTCCGATCACGGTGACCCGCGGCTCGGCGCCGGTCGTGCGCTTGCTGTTCGCGGGGGCCGTCGTGCTCAACCTCGCGTTGCTCGGCGCCCTCCTCTTCCTGTGGACTCGGTTGCGGCGCGCCGAAGCGTCGCTCACCGAGCTCCGGCTCGCCGGCGAGGGCGAGCGCGCCGGCACGCGTTGATCGAGCTCCAAGGCGTTCGAAAGCAGTTCCGAAACCCGGTGCTGACCGGGCTCGAGCTCCACGTCGCGCGCGGCTGCCTCTATGGCCTCCTCGGTCCGCCCGCGTCGGGCAAGACGCTCGTCCTCAAGCTCATCGCGGGGCTCGTTCGCCCCGACGCGGGGCGCGTCCGCGTCAACGGCCGCGAGCTCGAGCGCCTCTCGGAGCTCGAGCTCGGCGAGCACCGCCGCTCGATCGGCATGGTCTTCCAGAACAACGCCCTCTTCGACGCCTGGACCGTCGCGGAGAACGTCGCGTTTCCCCTGCGGCGCACGACCGATCTCACCGAGTCGGAGATCCGCGAGCGCGTCGCGGAACGGCTCGCGCGGGTCGGCCTCGCCGACCTCGGCGAGCGCCTCCCGACCCAGTTGAGCGGCGGACAGAAGAAGCGCGTCGGGATCGCGCGAGCCACCGCAGCCCGCGCTCCGCTCGTGCTCTACGACGAGCCCACGGCGGGACTCGACCCGGTAACGAGCCGCCGGATCTTCGACCTTCTACGGAGCGAGCAGCGTGCGGCGCAGGCGACGGCCGTGATGGTGTCGACGGAGGTCGACCTCTTGCTCGACGTCGTCGATCGCGTGGGCATGCTGCACGAGGGTCGTCTCGTGTTCGATGGAACCCCGGAAGAAGCGCGCGCGAGCCGCGAGCCGGCCCTGCGCCAGTTCTTGCGGGGCTCCGAGCACGGCCCGCTGTGAGCTCAGCCGCTCCCGGCGCGCCGCGAGCCGTTGCGAACGAGCTCGCCGTGCACGCGGCGAAAGCCTTCCACGTCGATGGGCAGCTCGAGCGGCCGCTCGAGCAAGCTCGACCAGGTGATCGCATTGGCGAGCTCG
Organism: uncultured Sorangium sp.; assembly: GCA_964475255.1. Classification (GTDB taxonomy): domain Bacteria; phylum Myxococcota_A; class Polyangia; order Polyangiales; family Polyangiaceae; genus PMG-095. The sequence continues at coordinate 5,190 of CAYYWA010000335.1, read as the reverse complement.
ACCGCGGCCCGCGCCTGCTCGGCCGGCGCGAGCAAGCGCGCCTCGCCCCGCACCGCGGCCACGAAGTTCTGGACGATGGCGACGCCCGTGGGCCCGGACGGAGGAAAGGCCAGGCGGTCGCTGTCGACCGCGGGGCGTCCGCTCGCTTGCCGACGCCGGTATACGCTCGCGGGCTCGCGGTTCTTGTGGAAGACGAGCTCCGGGCCCTCCAAGACGACCCGGCCCCGATCCCCCGAAATTTCGAGGCGCGACGTGCCCGGCGCCTCTCCGGTGCCGAGCACCACGAGCGCGCTGAATCCCGCCGCGAACTCGAGGTGCGCGGTGACGTCGTCCTCCACCTCGATCGCGTGGTAGCGACCGAACCGACAGATTCCGAGCACGCGGCGCGGCACGCCGAACCAGTGCACGAGCAAGTCGAGCACGTGCGGCGCCTGATTCACCAAGAGGCCGCCGCCTTCCCCCGCGAAGGTTCCGCGCCAATCGCTCTCCGCGTAGTAGGCCTCGGTACGGAAGAAGTCCGTGGCTTGCCAGACCACGCGCTCGATGCGCCCGAGCTCGCCGCGGCGGAGCATCGCGCCGAGCCAGCGAAACCGCGGCTCCGCCCGATAGTCGTGCACGACGCCGAACAGCGGCGCGCGCGGCCCGAGCCCCGCATGCTCGGCCAAGAGCGCGTCGCAGTCGGCGGCGAGCACGCCGAGCGGCTTTTCTACGAGCACGTGCCGCCCCGCGCGGAGCGCGAGGCCCGCCATCGCGAGGTGCGCTGGATGGGGCGTCGCGACGATCACCGCGTCGACGCTCGGTCGGACGAGCATCTCGGCCGGATCCGGCGTGGCCGGGACGCCGAAGCCCGCACGGCGTTCCGGCTTCGGATCGCACACGAACTCCAGGCGCGCGCCCGGCACGTCTCCGCGCGCCAGCGCACGCGCATGCCGGCTGCCCGCATGGCCGAGGCCGATCACGCCGATGCCGAGGGTGCGCTGCACGGGCGGCGGACCCTACACCCGGACCCGCCCCGAGCGGAAGCGTCCGCGCACCCCGAGGAATCCGGAAGGCGCCGCTCGCGCGACGAACAGCCTGGATTTCGGCCTGCCGCGGCTCGGAAGCCCGAAACCCAAGGTATAGTCTCCGCACATGTTGGATGCCGAGAGCGGCGCACTGGAGCAGGCTCGCTCGGCGTCGGAGGCCCCCTTACGCCTCGCCGGCCGCCTCGCCTTGCTGCTCGCCGCCATCGCCCGCGCCGTCGCGGACGGTGAGCTCGATCGGCGAATGCTCGTGAAGAGCCTGTACGAGACCGGCGTCCGCAGCCTGCCCATCGTCGTGCTCACCGCCTTGTTCACGGGTGGGATCATGGTCGTTCAGGCGGCGCCGATCGTGGAGCGTTACGGGGCGCACGGACTGCTCGGCTGGGGCGCGGGGTTCGGCACGCTCCGAGAGATCGGGCCGTTGCTCACCGCGTTGATGATCTCGGGACGCGTCGGCGCCAACAACACGGCCGAGCTCGGCACGATGGTCGTCACCGAGCAGCTCGACGCGCTGCGCGCGCTGGCCATCGATCCGGTGGGATTCTTGGTCGCCCCGCGCTTCCTCGCGATCGTGACGACGCTGCTGCTCGCGACGCTCTTCGCCGACGCCCTCGCGCTGGTCGGCGCGGCGTACGTCGGCGCCGCGCTGCTCGGCGTCGACCCCACGGTGTTTTACTCGGGGCTCACCTCGGGGCTGCTCGGTTTCGGCGACGTCGCGCACGGGCTCGTGAAGAGCCTCGTCTTCGGCGGGGTGATCGCCTCGTCGAGCTGACACTACGGGCTCACCACGACCGGGGGCGCGCCCGGCCTGGGCCGCTCCGTG
>CAYYWA010000335.1:0-3335 GCA_964475255.1 uncultured Sorangium sp. | reverse complement strand
ATCACCGCATGATCCTGGCCTCGCTGCGGGCGGGGGACGAGCCGGGGCTGCGGCGGGGGTCTCGCCTCGTCGCCCTGCCACCCGGGGCTCACCCCGCCCGGGGGCGCGCCGGGCGTGGGCCGCTCCGTCAATGCCGCCGTCGTGGTGAGCGCGGCGGGCGTGTTCTTGTGCGACTTCTTCGTTTCGTTCCTGATCGCATGAGCGAGGCACCGGTCGTCAGCGAGCCGCGGAGACGAGTGCTGGGCGCCCTGGGCGAGGCGGGCCTCGAGACCACGCGCACGGTCAGCTCCGCGTACGGGGTGTTCGTGCGCACGCTCTACTACCTCGTGCGCGGCCGGCACGAGCCAGGCGCCATCGCGCGCCAAATGTACGAGATCGGCAATCGCTCGCTCGTGTTCGTCTCGCTCGTGATGGGCTTCGTCGGGGTGATCCTGGTTTACCAGGGCGGCATTCAGACCCAGCGCGTTCTGCCGGATTTGTCGCAGCTCGGGGCGACGTTCCTCGAGCTCCTCGTGCGCGACCTCGCTCCCTCCCTCGCCGCGCTCATGGTGGCGACGCGCGTCGGGGCGGGGATCGCCGCCGAGCTCGGGTCCATGGCCGTCACCGAGCAGCTCGACGCGCTCCGGCTCTCCGCGGCCGATCCGGTCGATTACCTCGTCAAGCCCCGGTTCGTCGCCAGCGTCGTGATGCTGTTCGTGCTCACGATCGTCTCCGGAACCGTGGCGTACGCGTGCGGCCTCGTCGGCGCGCAGGTGTTCTTCGAGCTGTCACCGCGCTCGTTCGTGGACCTGAGCCTCGTCGATGCCGTCGACCTCGGGAGCGGCCTCGCGAAGTGCCTGGCGTACGGCGCGGCGATCCCCATCTTGAGCGCGCACGCGGGGCTCACCGCCCAGGGCGGCTCCAACGCGGTCGGCGCCGCCACGACGCGCGCCGTGGTCCACTCGTCGCTCGCGGTGATCGCCCTCGATTTCGCGATCAGCTTCGGCGCCCACGCGCTCTTCGGAGACTTTTCGCGATGATTTCGTTCCGCGAGGTCTCGAAGCGCTTCGGCTCGAAGGTGGTCCTCGACGGAGTGACCTTCGACGTCCCGCGCGGCGAGATCTCGTTCATCATCGGCGCTTCGGGGGCCGGAAAGAGCGTGCTGATCAAGCACGTGACCGGGTTCGTGCGGCCCGATGGCGGCGAAATCTGGCTCGACGGCGTCGAGGTGAGCCGACTCGACGAGCGCGCGCTCGCGTCCGTCCGCAAGCGGTGCGCGCTCGTCTTCCAACACGCGACCTTGTTCGACTCGCAGAGCTGCCTCGAGAACGTGGCACTGCCGCTCGAAAAACACGGCCGGAGCCGCCCGCGCGGCGAGATCCTCGCACGCGCCCGGGACTTGCTCACCCGCGTCCACATGGAAGCGTTCGCGGACCGGTTCCCCTCCGAGCTCGGAGAAGGCATGAAGAAGCGGGTCGCGATCGCGCGGGCGCTCGCGCTCGAGCCCGAGTACGTCTTGTTCGACGAACCGACGACGGGCCTCGATCCCGTGAACGCGCGGCGCGTGGATCGGCTGATTCAGACGCTCTCCCGCGAAGGCGGCGTGACGAGCCTCGTCGTCTCCCACGACCTCACCTCGATCTTCGGAATCGCGGACCGCATCGTCATGCTGTACAAGGGAAGGGTGCGGCTCATCGGCTCCCCGGACGACTTTCGCCAGAGCGACGACCCGGTCGTCCGCCAGTTCGTGCGGGGCGAAGCCGAGGGGCCGATGGACGCGTGACGGCGGTGGCACCGTGAGCACCGGAGACGCAGGGAGGCGCAGCCAAGGGCTGAAATCCGCGGGCGTCGCGGACGCTCGGCCTTCGAAGACAAAGGGAAGCTCCTGATGAGCCAGCGGTCGATCGAGGTAAAAGTCGGGGCGCTCATCCTGGTCGCCATCGGGTTGCTCGCCGCGTTCATCGTCGTGATGGGCGGCCTCACCCTGGAGCCCACGTTCACCGTGCACGTGAGCTTCCACAACCCCGGAGGGCTGCAGTCCGGCGCTCCCGTGCGGATCTCGGGGGTGAAGGTGGGGCGCGTGCAAGCGATCGAGTTTCGCGGCGGACGCGTGGACGCCGAGGGGCGGCCCGAGCCGCTGATCCGCGCCGTGGCGGAGATCGAGGAGCGCTATCACGAGGCGGTGCGCGAAGGGTCGCGCTGGTTCGTGACGAGCCAGGGCGTGCTCGGCGAGCCGTTCCTCGCCGTCGAGCCCGGGCCCCCCGATCGGCCGCCGCTCGAGGATGGTGCGGTCGTAGTGGGCGTGAGCCCGCCGCGGCTCGATCTGCTGCTCGCGGAGAGCTACGAGCTCCTCCATCGCGCGTACCTCGGGATCACGACCAACGAGCAGAAGATCACCGAGACGTTCGACGGGCTGCACAAGACCCTGCGCGCGAGCGGCGACTTCTTCGAGCGCAACGGGCCGAAGCTCGACGCGCTCGTCGACGACCTCGGCGGCCTGAGCCAGGACGCGCGCGGCGCCGTGCAGGCGGCGCGCGAGCGGTACGTGGACGGCCCGCAAATCGCCCGCATCCTGAACGACCTCGAGCGGAGCGCGGCGGCCCTCGAGGAGAACTTGGGCCCGTTGCTCGTCGACGGGCGCGGGTTCGTCTCCGATGCGCACAAGCTCTCCTCCGCGCTGGCGAGCGACGAGCAGCTCCGCCGCTACTCGGCGATCACGCGCGATCTCAGCGAGGCGGCGGCTTCCGCGAAAATCGCCGCAGCAGAAGCGCGGGCGATCGCCGGACACGTGCAGAGCGGCAAGGGCACGATCGGCGCGCTCGCCATGGACGAGGCCGTGTACGACGATTTGCAGGAGCTCTTGCGCGACCTCAAGCACAACCCCTGGAAGTTCTTCTGGCGCGAGTAGCGAAGTCGCGGGCGCGCTCGTGCGCCGAAACCGAAGCGACGAAGCGCGGCTCAGCCCGAAGCGCCGCCCGCCCCGCCGTCGCTCTCCGATGGCTGCGGCGAGGTGCCCGACGTTCCTGCGGTGGAAGGAGCCCCCGCGGTTCCCGCCGTGCTCGCGGGCGCTCCCGCGTCCCCCTCGACCGGCGTGGACGGGACCCCGCCCTGGCCGGGCAGCGCGGGATTTTCCTGCGCGAAGAGGCCGCGCACGTCCGTGGTGCACAGGCGCGGTGCGCCCTCGATGCTCGCGCAGACGGTGCCGTAGGCGCAGTCGGCGTCGCGGCGACAGCTCGCGCCCGCGCCCCCGCGCTCGGTAGGGCCTCCACACGCGACGACAGCAACCAGTCCGAAGGCGCAGCCAAGGGCTATCTTGCCCATGACGCTTCAGGCTAGGTGAGCCCGTCCTCGGATTC
>CAYYWA010000334.1:0-6400 GCA_964475255.1 uncultured Sorangium sp. | reverse complement strand
AGCCGCGCGCGCCGAGCGAGCCCCGGCGCTCGCCCGTGCTCGTGATCGACGACTCGCTCACCACGCGCATGCTCGAACAGAGCATCCTCGAATCCGCCGGGTACACGGTCGACCTCGCGGCCTCGGCGGAGGAGGGCCTCGAGCTGGCGCGCCAGAAGCGCTACGGCGCGTTCCTCGTAGACGTGGAGATGCCTGGCATGAACGGACTCGAGTTCATCCAGGCGACGCGAGCGGATCCGGGGCTCGCGGACATCCCGTCCATCCTCGTCACCTCGCGCGGCAGCCCCGAGGACATTCGGCGCGGCAAGGAGGCCGGGGCGCGCGCGTACATCGTCAAGGGCGAGTTCGATCAGGAGCGGCTGCTCGAGGCGGTCGAGCGCCTGCTGGTGTGAGGGGGATTTCGATGTCGTCCGTACGCGTCCTGGTCGTCGATGATTCGCTCACGGTGCGCAAGCACCTCGCCGAGGTGCTCTCGAGCGATCCGGAGATCGTCGTGGTCGGCGAGGCGGGAGACGGGAAGACGGCGATCGAGCTCTGTCAGAAGCTCCGGCCCGACGTCGTCACGCTCGACATGGTGCTGCCCGTGATGACGGGCCTCGCCGTGACCGAGTACGTCATGGCGTACTGCCCGACGCCGATTCTCATCGTCTCGTCGTCGATCAACCGCGGCGCCCTCTTCAACACCTACGACGCGCTCGCCGCGGGGGCGCTCGACGTGCTCGACAAGCCCTCGGGCAGAGAGAGCACCGAGGCGTGGAACAAGCGCTTCATCGCGGCCGTGAAGACGGCCGCGCGCATCCGGGTGATCACCCATCCGCGGGTGCGCCTCGGGCGCTACGGCCGCGCGCATCGGGCAGCGGGCTCGTCGTGGCCCGCGTCCGAGCGGCGGTTCCGCCTCGTCGCGATTGGGGCCTCCACGGGCGGCCCGGGCGCGCTCCTCACCCTGCTCTCCGGGTTGCCCGCGCACTTTCCGCTGCCGATCCTGGTGCTGGTGCACATGAACGAGCCGTTCGCGCGCTCGTTCGCGGACTGGCTCGGCGGGCTCGTGCCGTTTCCGGTGCGGTACGCGGAGCACGACACGCCGTTGCCCGAGCCCGGGCGCGGCGTCGTGCTCGCGGCTCCTCCGGGCGTGCACCTCATCGTCGAGTCGGGGCGCTTGCGCCTCTGGGACGGAGACGAGCGCCATTCGTGCCGCCCGTCGATCGACGTGCTGTTCGAGTCGCTGGCGCGCGAGCTCGGCGAGCGCACCTTGGCGTGCCTGCTCACCGGGATGGGCCGAGACGGCGCGGCGGGGCTCCTCGCCTTGAGGCAAGCCGGCGCGCACACGATCGCGCAGGACGAGGCCACGTCGGTGATCTTCGGGATGCCGGCGGAGGCGATTCGCCTCGGGGCGGCGCGGCAGGTCTTGCCCATCGACCGCATCGCCGGGGCGATCGTGGAGAGGATCGAGCGGGCGACGGGGGAGGAGCGGCGGTCGTGAGCACGCGCGTCCTCATCGTGGACGACAGTCTCACGGTGCGCATGGATCTGTTCCATGCGTTCACCGAGGCCGGCTACGAGGTGCTGCTCGCCGCCGGCATCGCCGAGGCCAAGGACCTGCTCTCCGAGGAGTCCGTGCACCTCGTCGTGCTCGACGTGATGCTGCCGGACGGCGACGGCATCGACTTTCTCTCGGAGCTCAAGGCCGCGCCTGCGACAGCGCGTGTGCCGGTGGTCCTGCTCTCCAGCGAGGACGAGATCCAGCACCGCATCTCGGGGCTCGAGCGGGGCGCCGACGAGTACCTCGGCAAGCCGTACTCGGCGCAACGCGTGCTCCGGCGCGCGCGCGAGCTCCTCGGCGAGCGCGCGCCCCCGCGCCTCGTGCCGACGATCCTCGTGATCGACGACAGCCCGACGTTCGCGCACGCGCTCGGCTCCGCGCTCGAGGCGAGCGGGTACCGCGTCGAGCTCGCGATCACCGGCGAGCTCGGCGTGAGCCGCGCCGTCGAGCTCCGCCCCGACGCGGTGATCGTCGATGGCGTGCTGCCGGGCATGGACGGCGCCGCCGTGGTGCGCGCGCTTCGCCTCGATCCGTCCACCGAGCACGTCCCGTGCCTGTTCCTCACGGCTTCCGGCGGCGGGGCCACCGAAGTCGCCGCCCTCGACGCGGGCGCGGACGCGTTCGCGCGCAAGGAGCACGGGACCGAGCTGATCGTCGAGCGCCTCGCGGTGTTGCTGCGCGCCGCCGAGGGCAGCCGCCGCGCGATGAACACCGTCGCCGGTGGGCCGCGCCGCATTCTCCTGCTCACCGAGAGCCAGCGGCTCACCGAGTGGCTCACCCGCCTCTTGCGCGAGGACGGCTACGACGTGCTCCGCGCCCAGAGCGAGGAAGAGGCGTTCGAGCTGCTCTCGCTCCAGGCGCCGGACTGCATGCTGCTCGAGCCGCGCGCCGAGCCCGGAGCCGCGTCGCGCATCTGCCTCCGCTTGCGCGCCCTACCGCTCCTCTCGGGCACGCCGGTGATCGTGCTCTCGGCCCGCGGCGACGACATGAAGCAGGTCATCGACGCCGGCGCGGACGACTGGTTGCTCTCCGAGTCGGCGGAGCCGGAGGTGGTGCGGGCGCGCATTCGGGCGCTCTTGCGTCGCCGGGACATCGAGGAGCGCGAGCGACGCATCCACGATGAGCTCGCGCGCCGGGCGCGTCAGCTCGAGCGCGCGAACGAAGAGCTGCGGCTCTACCGCGAGATCATCGACCGCATGCCGATCGGCGCGCTGGTGCTCGACTGGGAAGAGCCCGGCGATCCCGGGTCCATCCGCACCGTGGCCGTGAACCCGGCGTTCGAGCGGGGGGCACGGATCCGCGCGAGCGACGTGGTCGGCGCGCGAGCGGCCGACGCCTTCCCCGAGCTCTTGAAGACCGAGCTGCCGGATCGCTACGTCTCCGCGCTCGAGACCGGGCAGCCCGAGCGCTTGCCCGAGCTCCGCTGGGGCGATCGCGTGTGGAGCGTCCAGGCGGTGCGCCTGGTCGGCCGCAAGCTCGGCGTGCTCGCGGAGGACGTCACCGACCTCTTGAAGGCGCGCGAGGAGCGCGACCGCATGGAGCGGCAAATGCACGCCGCGCAGCGCCTCGAGGCGATAGGAAAGCTCGCGGGCGGTGTCGCCCACGATTTCAACAACCTGCTCACGGTCGTTCGGGTCTACGGCAGCGCGCTCCGCGATCAGCTCCCTGGGGAAGATCCGGCACGCGAGGACGTCGAGGCGATCTTGGCCGCGACGGAGCAGGCGACGCGGCTCACGAGCCAGCTGCTCGCGTTCGGGCGTCGCCAGGTGCAGGAGCTTACCGTGGTGAGTTTGAATCAGACGATTCGGGATCTCGAGCGCATGCTGCGCCGGCTGATTGGCGAGCACATCGAGCTCGTGACCGAGCTCGCGCCCGACCTCGGCGCCGTGAAGGCCGACGTCACGCAGATGGAACAGGTGATCATGAACCTGGTCGTGAACGCTCGGGACGCGCTGCCGTCCGGAGGGCGGATCACGATCGAGACGCGCGAGCTCACCTACGAGCTCCCGCACGGCGGCGACGGCCTCACGCCGGTGCCGGCGGGACGCTACGTGACGGTGACGGTCTCGGACGACGGGATCGGCATCGACGAGAGCACCCAGGCGCGCATGTTCGAGCCGTTCTTCACCACCAAGGAGCGCGGGCGCGGCACGGGGCTCGGGCTCGCGACGGTGTACGGGATCGTGAAGCAGTCCGGCGGGACCATCTCGGTGTCGAGTCGCGTGGGCGAGGGTACGAGCGTGCGCGTGTGTCTGCCGCGCGTGGACGAGCGCCCGAGCCTCGAGCCGCGCGCTCGCAAGGTGACCGAGGAGCGGCGCGGAACGGAGACGATCCTCCTCGTCGAAGACGAGAACCTCGTGCGCGTCGCGACCGGGCGCGTGCTCGAGCGGAGCGGCTACGTGGTGTTGCCCGCGGCGAGCCCGCGCGAGGCGCTGGTCGTCGCCGAGCGGCACTCGGGGCCCATCCACGCGTTGGTCACCGACGTCGTGATGCCGGAGATGAGCGGTCGCGACCTCGCTCGTCGCTTGCTCGCGCTCCGTCCGGCGCTCCGCGTCGTGTACATGTCCGGCTATGCGGACGACACGATGGTTCACAGCGCGCTCATGGACGCGGACGCCGTGTTCCTGCAAAAGCCGTTCACGCCCGACGCGCTCCAGCGCACGCTCCGGCAGGTGCTCGACGCCGAGAAAGAAGCGAAGGACCCCGACTCCGGGAGTCAGTGAGCGGCGCCGGCACGCCGCGCGCGGATCGCGGCGATGAAGCCGGGATCCGTCCCGCAGCAGCCGCCCACGAGGCCAACGCCCGCCGCGAAGAGCGCCTCGGCGGCGTCCGCGAACCTCTCGGCGTCCATCGGGTAGACGAGGGAGGCGCCGCGCTGTTTCGGAATGCCGGCGCTCGGCTTCAGGCATACCGGCACGGGCGAGCCCGCGAAGGCGCGCGCCAGCTCGGGCGCCTCGTGCGCGCCGGCGCCGCAGTTGGCTCCCACGAAGGCCGCTCCGTGCTCGACGGCGAGCTGAACGAGCTCGCGCGGGGTTCCTGAGAGCGGAGCGCGCGGCCCGGAAGGACCGACTTCGAAGCTCATGCAGGCGCCGACCGGGATCGCGGTCGCGCTGCGGATGGCTTCGAGCGCGAGCGCCAGCTCGGCGAGCTCGCACTGCGTCTCGAGCAGCAGCGCGTCGGCGCCCGCTTCGGCGAGCGCGCTCGCCTGCTCCGCGTACGCATCGCGGAGCAGCGGTGCATCGAGCGGTGACGTGCCGGCACCGAGCCCGACCGGGCCGATGGTCCCGATGACGGCTGCGCGCCCCTCCGAGGCGTCGCGGCTCAACTGCACCGCAGCGCGGTTGAGCGCTCGGACGTCCTTCGCGCGCCCGTGTCGCGCGAGCGCGACGCGATTCGCGCGGAACGTATTCGTGGCGAGGAGCTCGCTCCCCGCGTCGGCGTACTCACGGTGCAGCGCGAGCACGAGCTCGGGGCGCTCGAGCGTGATGAGCTCGACGGGGCCACCGGTCCGTCCGGCGCGGCGCAGGAGCTCGGTGCCGTAGGCGCCGTCGAGGAGCCACTGCCGGCCCTCGAGGCTCGCTCGGCTGAGCCGCGCTCCGGTCATGACGGCCCGCGACGTGTCGGGCCGGGGCGTGCGAGCCTTCGCGGACGAGAGGGGCGCATCGAGCGCGATCCTACCGTTTCGATACGAAAGCGCCGGCGCCATCCGCCGCGAGGCCACGCGAAAAACCCTCCGGAGTGACGCCCGGCTCTTCGTACGGGCGGCAATCGATGAGGAGAGCACACCGCGCAGGCGCTGCGCAGAGCCAGCGCCGAGCCGCAGATCGTGCGTGGGCCGTGGGCCGGAGCGGGCCCACACCTCGATTTTGCTCGAGAAGATCGGGGGTGGCACGCGCGTTGCTCGAGCGTGTCGCGCGTGCGGTCTCTTTCTCCGTACCCGAGGATCCTTGGCGCTCATGGACGATAGCTCCGGCACGGCGGCCCCCCACGACGGCTCGAACGGCCAGATGGGAGGGACGAGCGCCTTGCCCGACTCGGTGGAGCTGCTCGTCGTCGGCGCCGGACCGGTCGGGCTCTTCGCGGCCCTCTGCGCGGCGCGTCAGGGGCTCTCCGTCCGGGTGATCGACGACGGGCCGCCCCGCGAGGAGCGGGGCTACGCGACGCTGTTGCACGCGCACTCGCTCCGCCTCCTGGCCGAGCAGGATCTGGCGGAGGGCCTGAAGCGTCGCGGGCAGCTCTTGAGCACGGTGAGCCTCTCGCGCGACGGCGAGCAAAGCGCCACGCTCGCGCTCGCCGAGCCCGTCCTCGCGATCCCGCAGCGCGACCTCGAGCATGCGCTCCACGATGCGCTCATTCGGGAGGGCGTCCTGCTCCACTACTCGCACCGCGCGACGACGATCCGCAACGGCGGCGAGCGCGCCGAGGTCTCCGTGATGCGCGTCCCCGCGCTCGGGCCCTCCGCGAGCGGAGAGACCCCGGAGGTGGACTGCTCGCTCGTCACGGCCGAGTTCGTGCTCGGCGCCGACGGCCACGCCTCTCAGGTGCGGTCGGCCCTCGGCATCGAGGCCGTGCGCCTCGACGGGATCGAGACGTACTCCATCTTCGAGGTCGAGGACGATCGGCCGCCGCGTGAATCGCTCGAGCTCGCGTTCCATGGGGAGCTCGGGAGCTCGCGCATCCCGCTCGCGAACGGACGCGTGCGCCTCACGTTCCAGATCCTGTCGGGGCTCGCCGAGCCCGCCGATGGGGCGCGGCTCGCGGAGCTCGTCTCGAGCCGCATGGCGCCCGCTGCCCCGCTTCCCGGCGCCATCGACTTCGGGACGGTCACGCATTTCGACAAGCGCCTCGCGCGGCTGTTAG
>CAYYWA010000333.1:0-6432 GCA_964475255.1 uncultured Sorangium sp. | reverse complement strand
CGACCTCCACCGCGCGCCCCGAGCGCTCGCCGCGTGCGCCTCGGCGGGCTCGAGGTTCGGGGGCGCGCGGTGGAGGTCGTGCTGGACGCGACGATCGCGGTCCCCGAGCTCGCCGCACCGGCCGCACGCGCGCTCGACCTCGCGAGCCTGGTCGTCGATGCGGACGACGCCCTGACGGCGGGCGACGTGGATCGAGCGCGTGCCGGCTACGTCCGCGCCCTCGAGAGCGCGCCGCGGCACCCCGAGCTCGTCCAGCTCGTCGCGGAGATCGACGCGCGGGTGGGGGCGCGCGCCGAGGCCGCGCTCGGCATGCTCGTCGAGTCGGTGCCGGCGATGCACTCCGGTCTGGTCGGCGCCGAGCTCCTCGCCCGGCGCGGCGATTTGCAGGGAGCGCGGGAAGCGGTGGAGCACGCGGCTCGCCACGAGCCGTTCGCGCCGCTCTCGGCGTTGCTCTGGGTGCGCCTCGCCGAGCTCGAACGGGATGCGCCGGCGCGCGCGCACGCGCTCGATCGAGCGGTCGCGCAGGCGCCGGGGTTGCCCGAGGCGCGCTGGGCGCGATTCTCGGCACGGCTCGCGCGCGGCGACGTGGACGGCGCGCTCTCGGATGCGGAACACCTCGAGGCGATCGCCCGAGGGGCACGCGCCCGCCACGACGTGTGCCGGACGGCAGCACGCCGCCTGCTCGAGGCGGGTCATGAGCGCGCGGCGGGGCGTCTCTACGAGCGAGCTCTCCGCTACCTCCCGGACGACGCGACGGCCACCGCCGGGCTCGCGCGCGCGCTCGTCCTCGCGGGACAGAACGAGCGCGCGTTGGCTCTCTTCGAACGCGCCGTGGAGCTCGGGGAACGCAAGGGCAGCGTGAGCGCCGACGCGTTGATCGACCTCGCTCGGCTCTTGGCCGATCCCGTGGGCGACCTTCCCCAGGCGATCGCGCGCGTGCGCGCGGTGCCCCCCGATTCACCGCGCTGGATCGAGGCCCTGTGTTTGGAAGGGCGTTATCGAGCGCGGCTCGGGGATCGCGTCGGGGCGACCCTCGCGTTCGCGCGAATGCGCGAAGCCATCGAGCTCGCGAGCACCACCGAGCCCGCGTGGGTTTCCTGGCTGGTCGAAGCCGCCGACAACGCGCTTCGCGTGGACGACGATCCGGCCGCGGCAGAGCGTCACCTCGCGAGCGCGCTCCGACTCTCCCCGAACGACGATGCGCTCGGCGCGCGCTACCGCGAAGTCGCCGAGCGCGTGGCACGACGCGCTCGCCGTTCCTGAATCAGTCGTTTTCTTCGAGGCGCGAGCGCTGTATATTCGCGAAACCGAGTAGGGGTTTGCCATGGTTCGCTACCTCGCCGTGATGTGTTTCGCGCTCGTCGCCTCGTTCGGCTGCAAGGACGACGAAACGTGCGAGCGAGCGCGCATGGATCTCGCAAAAACCTGGACGAAGCTGCGTGAATCGGCGGCTCGGCGAAAGCTCGCCGGGGTGGACGTGGAGGGCTGGCAGTTCGTCGAAGAGAAGGCGGGCCTGCTCGAGAGCTCGTTCATGACGCCGCGCGTGACCTGGCAGAGCGCGGAGAAGGCGCGGCAAGAGCTCGCCGGGCGAGTCAAAGGCCTCCGCACGGACACCGAGGGCAACCAGAAGGGGTTTCAGCTCTCGGTAGAGGCGGCGTTCAAGGAACAGGATCAGTTCACGGCGAGCTGCCGCTGACGCCGGGGGCGCTGCTGATGCTCGGTGCGGCGTAGGCCCGCACGCCGAAGCTGCCAGCGACCCAGAGACGGCCCGAGGCGTCGTCCCAAGCGAGCGCCGCGACGCGCACTGCCTCGACGTCCTCGTCGTCGGTTTCGCCGGTGAGCTCGACGATCACCCGCGCCATACCGCTCTCCGCGTTGATGCGGACGATGGACACCCGGTCGGTCGCAGCCTCGGCGAGCGCGACGAAGACGAGGGGGCTCGTGCCCCCGAGGGCCGCGCAGAGCGCGACGGCACCGCGCGTCCCCGGGATGTGGCGAAAGGTATGGCCGTGGTCGATGGAGGTCACCACGCCGAGGCTCGGCTCGCACAGCACGACGAGCGCGCCGGCCACCGCCACCCTCGGTCCGGCGCTGCGCGCGATCTCGAGGGCTACCCCCGAGAGAGGGGTTCGGGAGAACGTCGCGCCGCCGTCCTGACTCACGAACAGCGCGCCCTCGGCGCTCACTGCGGCCGCGCATCCGTCACCGGCTCCCATCGCGCGAACCTCGGGCAGGGAGACCCGACGAAAGCTCGCCCCGGCATCGCCGCTCGCGAACACGAGCCCGCGCGGAGTGCGCGCGAAGAACACGTTCGGGTGGGCGCCGCCGGGCTGACAGAGCTCGAGGGGCTCCCGAGCGGCCGCGCCGGTGTCCGGCATGGCGAGCTCCTCCGACGCGGCCTTCGAGCGGCTTCGTCGGAGGAGGCGTCCCGTCTCCGTCGAGCACACCGCGTGCTCGAAGCTCGGACCAACCAGGACGAGGCCGCGAATGCGCGCCGAGCCCGCTTCGAGGCGGAGCGGCGACAGCTCTCCTGCCGAGAACCAGAGTAGATCGGTGCTCGCGGCCACGACCGTCCCGGCCGCGAGCGCCAGCGCGCCACACGACTCGAGCGCCGGCCCGGGGCGGGGCTCGGCCCATGGGGGCGTCGCGACGGGAGGGCGAGGCTCGTCGCCGAAGGTGAGCTCGGGCTCGAGGTCGAGCCCTGTGTCGACGCCCTCTTCTCCGTCAGTGTCGTCTTGCAGCGCCGCGGGAACGACGAGCTCCGGAGCCGGATCGAGAGGACCGTCGTCGTCGTCGCCGTCGTCGAGCCACGACGCCGAATCGAGCTCGCCCACGTCCGCTTCTTCCGCTACAGCGGGGCCAAGCGCGTCCTCTACATCGTCGTCGCTCGGCAGCTCCGGGAGCACGTCCGACAGATCGCCGAGCTCGAGCTCACCGTCAGCGTCGGCGGTGAGCTCCGTATCAATGTCGAGGGTGAGGCCGAGCTCGGCATCGAACGGAGTGCCATCTGCTTCGTCGTCCTCACCACCAGAATCTTCCGGGAGCGGATCGAGGAGCTCGCCGAGCAAGGTATCATCGACCTCGTCGGCGTCGCCCGGCTCGTCGGGAGGGCCAGACTCGGGAGCGAGCATGCGCGCGGACGATAGCAGAAGCGAAAAGGAAATCCGGTGAGTGTTCCGCCTTTGCTCGGTCCTGGTCTCGTCGTGCGTCGCGTGAGCGTGCGGTGTGAGGATGTCGTCTTCGTTCGCGGCGTTCTCGAAGCGAGCGAAGGGCTTGGCATCCTCTTCGCAGAGCAGGGCGGGGAGCTCGTGCTCGCTGCGCCGGAGGCGCTCGAAAACGCGCTCGACGAGCTCGTCGACGACCTCCTGAAAGAGCTTTGTAACAAAGCTTGAAGGACGTGCTCGCGTCGTCGCGAGAATGTGACTCCGCGCGCATCGATCGTTGCAGGTTGGGCTCGCCCGATATAGGGTTGGTCCCCGATCCGTCGCGTCGCGCAAGCCCGCCATGACCGAGTCCACCGAGAGCCGCTCCGGATCCTCCAGCGAACGCGCGCTGCCGTTGCCGCCCAACGTGCTCACGCTTCCGGGGGAGTCCCGTCACGTGGAAGCGTGGCGCGAGTGGCTGCGCGCGCTGGCGACGAACGCCGAGGCAGCGCTCGCTGCGGCGCTCCTCTACCGTGGGCTCGACGGCGCCGCGCGCGATGCATGGCTCACGATCGTCGAGGAGGACGCGGACGCGCTCGGCGTCCCGAAGTTCGCGCTGTACGCGCCGCTGCTCGCTGTCGAGTTCGAGCCCGAGCGTCGCAGTCGCATCCAGGCGCTCGTCGGTTCTTCGGATGCGGCGTCGCCGCGCGTGCCGCCGCAGGCACTCGTCGGGGTGGGGCGCGGCGGGCAGCGGATCGCGGTGCTGATTTCGCCGCTCTACCTCGACTTCGTGCAAGTCCTCGCGTGCGCGTACCGCGCCGACACGGGGTTCGATTGGGTGCGTCACGAGCCCATCGTCGATCGCCGATGCGTTCCGAAGCACGGCGAGCGGCTCGACGGGGTGGGGCTCGAAAGCACGCCGATCAAGCCGCTCGTCGACGAGCTCGCGTACGCGGTGCTCGCGCATCGGCGCGCCGGGCGTGAGCTGCCCGAGGCGCTGCGCGTCTTCGCCGACTTGTTCGGTCCGAGCGCCGCCGGCTCCGTGCCGCCGCCGCCGGTCCCTTGAATGCGCCGCCGTTCGTTCTTGATCGTCTCGCTCCTCGGGGTTGGGGCGTGTGCGGGGAGCCCGGCGCGAACACCGCCTGTCCCGGCGAGCGCAGCGCCGACCACGCCCCGCGAAGCACCGTTGCATTTCAGCATTCAGGCGCTGGATGGCAGCGTGGTCACGGGTGAGAACACGCGGGGACGGATCACGGCGCTCTTGTTCGTGACCACGTACGACCTCGCGAGCCAGGTCGCGGCGCGCCACCTGAACGACGCGGCGTCACGCCACAAGCCGCGTTTCAACGCCGTCGCCATCGTGCTCGAATCGATGGAGAACGCGGTGCTCGCCGATGTGTTCCGCTCGACCTTGAGCCTCGGCTATCCGGTGGCGCTGGCGGGCGCGGTCGAGCTCGGTGAGTCCGAAACGCTCGCCGGCATCGAACGCGTGCCGACGCTGGTTCTGCTCGATCGCGACGGCCGCCCGGTGTTCCGCCACACGGGCGCCTTCGAGGCGCACGAGCTCGAGTCGTGGCTGCGCCGCGCGGAGAGCTGAACCCAATTTCGGGCCGAGCTCGGCCGGATTTCGCGTCGTCCCTGGGCCGCGGTTACCATCGAGGGCATGCCGCGCCTCGCCTTGCCCGAGCCGGATCCGGAGCGTCTCGCTCGGGCGAGCGAGCTCTCGGAGCGTGCGCCGCTGCCCGCGCGTGTCGGTCGAATCCTCGCGGGAACGGCGGGCTGGACCGATCGCACGCTCGTTCAGAGCAAGACGTTCTATCCCTCTGGAGTGAGCTCTCCCGAGGAGCGACTGCGGCACTACGCCGTGCACTTTCCGCTCGTGGAGGTGGACGCGACGTACTACTCGCTTTTGCCGCCCACGACCTCGCAGCGCTGGCTCGAGTGGACGCCGCCGGAGTTTCGCTTCGACGTCAAAGCGTTCCCGGTGCTCACGGGGCACCCGATCGACGTCGCGCGCTTGCCTGCCGACCTGCGCGCCGCGTGCGTCGCGAGCGGACATGAGCGCCGCGTGTACCCGGACAAGCTCGACACCGAGCTCAAGAACGAGATGATCGGGCGCTTCTTGGATTTCGTCGCGCCGCTGTACGAAGCGGGGCGCCTCGGTGCCGTCTGCCTCCAATACCCGCCCTGGTTCACCGCGACGCGCGCCAACGCGCGGCGGATCGAGGAGACGCGCCGCGCGCTGCCCGAGGTGCTGCCTCTCGCCGTCGAGTTTCGCCATCCGAGCTGGCTCTTGCCCGAGCGGAGAGAGCGCGTGCGCGCGTTGCTCGCCGGCATCGAGGCGAGCTTCGTGTGCACCGACGCGCCGGGCGAGGCGGCGAGCGCGGTCTTCGTGTCCGACCCTCGACTCGCCATCGTGCGGTTTCACGGTCGGAACGATCGAGGGTTCTTCAAGCGCGGTGCGAGCGTCCTCGAGCGCTTCGACTACCTGTACGTCCCCGACGAGCTCCGAGCATGGCTCGGTCCGCTGCGAACGCTGGCCGAGAACGCGGAAGCCGTGCACGCCGTCTTCAACAACTGCGTGCGCAACTACGCCGTTCTCAATGCCAAGGACCTGGCTGCGCTGCTGACGGAGGGGCGAGACTGAGCTCGGTCACGTCGCGGTGGCGGCGCTTCGACCTCGGGCTTCCGGATCGGAGAAGGAGCGAGCCCTCGCACCCTTCCGCGGCCTTCGCGCCCCGGGGTGCTCGCGGGGAAGGGGTGTTCTGCTCCCCACGCCCGGATGCTCGAGCGTGCCCGTTCGCCCTTTGAGCCCGTCAACCCGAAGGCGCGCAAGGGAGTGGGAATCTTCACTCGTGGGTCGTGCTCGCGCGCGGGTGACGACACGGGAGCCGGAGGCGCGGTGAGGTTGGGGAAGTACCCGAAGGGCCTCGAGATGTGTCGCAGAAGCGGTGAGCCTCGGTGAGAACTCGAGAAAGGCACTGCGCCTATCGAATCATTCCATCGTTCGTGAACCGGTTTCTGCATACGAATGCATACATTGCGGGTGCCTGTTCGCGCGCGCTACGCTGGATGAGAAAACGAGGATCGGACCTCGAGAGGTCGATACGAATGCCGTCTTGGAGCTCTCCGCCGCCGCGCTCGAACTGGCTGGGGTTGTGCGTCCTCGCTCTCGGAGTCGTCGTCGCCTGTAGCGGCGTGGATTTCGGGCCTGCCGACGACGGGACGGGAGGGGACCCCGGGGCGATGGGCGGGCTCGATGGCGCCGCCAATGCGGGCAGTGTGAGCG
>CAYYWA010000332.1:0-6446 GCA_964475255.1 uncultured Sorangium sp. | reverse complement strand
GGCCCTCGCGGCGCTCGACGTGTCCGACGGCCTGGCGGGGGACGCAGGCCACCTCGCCCGGGCGAGCGGGGTCCGCGCCGTGATTTCCGCGGAGCAGCTCACACGAGCGCTCCGCCCCGAGCTCGTTCGTGCCGCGGCGAGCCTCGACCGGGCGCCCCTCGAGCTCGCCCTCTACGGTGGAGAAGACTACGCGCTGCCCGCCGCGGGGCCTGGGGCACGGCGACCCCCGCGCGCTACGGCGATCGGATGGATCGAGCGCGGCCGCGGCGTCGTCCTCGAAGTCGGAGGACGACGCCGAGCGCTCGGCGCGGGGTACGATCACTTCGCTCGGTGATCGACCTTACGGCGGGAGCGTCGTCACGGCGGGAGCGCCGTCACTTGCAGGCGGTGGGGAGGCCAGCGCCCTTGAGCATGGACGTGATCGCGGGCATCTGCGCGCCGGCATCGCAGACGGCCGCTGCTTGGAGCATGTACGTCTTGTTGGGCTCCGGAGCGCTTTCGGCATTCTGCCGCAGCGCCGCGCAGCACTTCTTGATCGAGCTTCCGCTCGAGCCGCCCGTCTTCGTGGGCGTTGCGGTGGCGGACGCGGTCGGCTCGGGCGGCGGCGCCTCGGGCAAGAGCTCGTTCGGTGCCGTTTCCGTCGTCGCGCTCGCGGCGGGCGGCGCCGTCAGGGGCGGGGGCGGCTCGTCCTTCTGGCACCCGAGGGGAAGCGCGAGCGCGGCGAGGAGCGGCCAGAACCGAAGGCGAGACGGAGCTCGGCTCGGAACCGCGCCGGTGCTGGGCAGCGAGTGCTGGGCTTTCGAAATCGGCTTCATGGAATTCTCCGAAGGAAGTTCCTTTAGTACCGGAATTCGCGCGGCCTTAGTACCTCAATTCTCCCGCCGGACGAGGGGAGCGGCCCGGCAACGGTCGGCGCGCGCGCCGGGCCGTCGTTCCCGTCAGCTGCAGCCCATGGAATTGCCGCAGTTCAGGCACTTGTAGCAAGCACCGTTGCGCACGGTGATGTGTCCGCAGCTATCGCACACCGGAGCATCTCCCATGAGCTCCTCGAGCTGGGCGTCGAGCGCACCGTGGCCGTCGTGCGTTCCCGAAGACGCAAGCGGCGCGGCCGGGCTCGGGAGCGCGGGATCGGGTGCCGCCACCAGCTTGGGCACGGTGGGGTCCTCTATCGTCGCGGCTTCCTCGGCCGGCTTTACCTGCGCGAAGTCGTAGCGCTTCAGGTATTCGACGCCGAGCACGCGGAAGATGTAGTCCACGATCGACGTCGCGAACTTGATGTTCGGGTGCCCGGTGACGACCCCGTGAGGCTCGAAGCGAGTGAACGTGAACTGCTCGACGAACGTCTCGAGCGGCACGCCATATTGCAGGCCGATCGAGACCGCCATCGCAAAGCAGTTCATGAGGGAGCGGAACGCCGCGCCCTCCTTGTGCATGTCGATGAAGATCTCGCCGAGCGTGCCGTCGTCGTACTCGCCGGTTCTCAAGAACACCTTGTGTCCGCCGACGTGGGCCTCCTGCGTGAACCCCCGACGCTTCTTCGGTAGACGAACGCGCACGCCCTCGGGACGGAGGGCGACCACGGGAGCCGTCGCCGGCGAGGCCTCCGACGTGGCGGCCTCCTCCTCCTTGCGCTCCTTGCTGCTCGTGGAGAGCGGCTGCGAGGCTTTGCACCCGTCGCGGTAGAGCGCGATGGCTTTGAGGCCGAGTTTCCACCCTTCTTCGTAGATCTGCCGAACGTCCTCGACGGTCGCTTCGTTCGGCAGGTTCACCGTCTTGCTGATGGCACCCGAGAGGAACGGCTGGGCCGCGGCCATCATGCGCACGTGCGACATCGGCGAGAGGAAGCGCTTGCCCGTCCTGCCGCACCGATTCGCGCAGTCGAACACCGGGTAGTGCTCTTCGCGAAGATACGGCGCGCCCTCGATCGTCATGCGCCCGACGATGACGTCGTTGGCTTCCTCGATCTCCTTGTCCTTGAAGCCGAGGTGACGAAGCAGGCTGAAACCGGGCTGGCTCATCTTCTCCGCGGTGACGCCCAGGCGGTCGTACGCCTCCTTGCCGATGACCCACGGCGCGAAGGCGAGCCCGAGCTCGAACACCGACGCGAGGGAATCTTCGACCTTGTCGAGCTCCTCGTCCGTGAGCCCGCGCGCCTTCAGGCTCGCGCGGTTCACGTGCGGTGCGCCGAGCAGCGTGTTGGTGCCCGAGACGTAGGCGACGATCTCCTGGATTTGCGCTTCGGAGTAGCCGAGGCGAGCGAGGGCTTTGGGGACCGATTGGTTGACGATCTTGAAGTATCCGCCGCCGGCGAGCTTCTTGAACTTCACGAGCGCGAAATCGGGCTCGATGCCCGTCGTGTCGCAGTCCATGAGCAGGCCGATGGTCCCCGTGGGCGCGAGCACCGTCGCTTGCGCGTTTCGGTACCCGAACGCCTCTCCCTCGCGTACGGCCGTGTCCCACGCTTCGCAGGCGGCGCGCCACAGCGCTTCCGGGCAAGCGTCTCGGTGGATGGCGTAGGCCGCGTCCTGGTGCATGCGCATCACGCGCAGCATCGGCTCGCGGTTCTTCGCGTAGCCCTCGAACGGCCCTTTGGACGAGGCGATGCGGGCGCTCGTGACGTAGGCGTGTCCGCAGAGAATCGCGGTGAGCGCCGCGGCGATCGCGCGCCCTTTCTCGGAATCGTACGGAATCCCGAGCAGCATGAGCAGCGTGCCGAGGTTGGCGTAGCCGAGACCGAGCGGCCGATAGTCGTGCGAGTTCTTGGCAATGTTCCGCGTGGGGTACGACGAGAAATCGACGAGGATCTCCTGCGCGAGGAAGAAGACCTCGATCGCGTGCCGGTAGCCGTCGATGTCGAAGCTACCGTCGTCACGCAAGAACTTCGTGAGGTTCAGCGAGGCGAGGTTGCACGCCGTGTCGTCGAGGAACATGTACTCCGAGCACGGGTTCGAGGCGTTGATACGCCCGCTGTTCGGGCAGGTGTGCCAGCGATTGATCGTGCTGTCGTACTGCACGCCGGGATCCGCGCACGCCCACGCGGCCTCGGCGACCTGCTGCCATAGATCGGCGGCCTCGTAGGTGTCGACGACCTCGTTCGTCGTGCGGGTCAGCGTCTGCCATTTGCCGCCGCTCAGGGCCGCGCGCATGAACTCGTCGTTCACGCGCACCGAGTTGTTCGAGTTCTGGCCGCTGACGGTTCGGTAGGCCTCGCCGTTGAAATCCGCCTCGAAACCCGCGGCGATCAGCGCCTTCGCTTTGCGCTCCTCCCGGACCTTCCACTGAATGAAATCCGCGATCTCGGGGTGGTCCATGTCGAGGCACACCATCTTGGCGGCGCGCCGCGTCGTCCCCCCGCTCTTCGTGGCACCGGCAGCTCGATCGAAGACCTCGAGGAAGCTCATGAGCCCGCTCGACGTGCCGCCGCCCGAGAGCTTCTCCTGCTTGCCGCGGATCTTGCTGAAGTTGCTGCCGGTTCCAGAGCCGTACTTGAAGAGCCGCGCCTCCGACTTCACGAGGTCGTAGATGCTCATCAGGTCGTCATCGACGGACTGAATGAAGCACGCCGAGCACTGCGGGCGGCTGTACGCGTTCGGCGTCTCGACGACGTCGTTGCGCTCCTCGTCGTAGGCCCAGTTGCCCCCGGAGCCTTCGATGCCGTACTCGTGATAGAGGCCGCAGTTGAACCAGACCGGCGAGTTGAAAGCGCCGTACTGGTTGGCCATCAAGAACGAGAGCTCGGCTTCGAAGGCGTCGGCGTCCTTCTTGGTGGCGAAGTACCCGCCGAACTGCTCGCCGGCCACGCGGATGGTGTGGGCGATGCGATGGATGACCTGGCGGACGCTGGTCTCTCCGCGTGCCTTGTCGCCATGGAGACCCGCCTTACGGAAGTACTTCGAGACGACGATGTCCGTCGCGAGCTGGGACCAATCGGCCGGTATCTCGGCGCCCTCCATCTTGAAGACGACGGACCCGTCCGGGTTCGTGATGACGCTCTGCCGGCTCTCCCACACGATGCTGGCGAAGGGGTCCGCTCCGGCTTCCGTGAAGCGGCGCTCAATCGTGAGCCCCTTGCGGGCGCGGCGTGACGGGCGCTTCGACGAAGTCGCCTCGGTCGGACGATTCCCTTCCTTCAGCACCTGGTTCTCCTGTCCCACGATTGTCGTCTGCGCCATCGAAGCCTCCTGGGATCCCTTGTTGCCCGCGACCGAATGGACCGGACGCTCGGCACGCAGCCGACCGCCCGCGCGGTGCCGACCCGCCAGAGGGTCAGCTCCGCACCCGAACACCTGTTCTTCCGTTCACCGCCTGCTCGGCTGCACCCTGGACTGTCGTCAGCCACTGCCATCGTGCACAGCGTTGCCGCCGGCGGCGAGAACTAGCCTTCTACCCCAATTTCTTGGGCAACAACAAGGAAAAACCACAACCGCTTGGGCCGGGGGCCCGGAAGGAGACCCCTAAGTCCGCGACGAACCTGAACTTTCGTAACCCTGAACACAGGATTCCCACCCCTTGCCCAGAATCCACAACCAGGGCACGCACAGGTCGTCCACAGATGCCCGGTCACTGGGCCGATCTCGCTCGGGCGCGAGGCGAGGCAGCGGCGATTCCTCGATACGGCGGGGCGTGCGTTTCGAGCGCTACAGCGCCTTCGCCAAGAGCATGGGAGCCGAGCTCCGCGCGTTCGCTTCTTGGCTGAGCCCGGCACGGCTCCAGACCTGCTCGCGGCGGTGTCCCGGCTCACACGCGACCGATGCCCGCGCTCGCGGTTGAGCACCGTGGCGCGGATGCGGCGATGGCCACG
This sequence comes from uncultured Sorangium sp., assembly GCA_964475255.1. GTDB lineage: Bacteria > Myxococcota_A > Polyangia > Polyangiales > Polyangiaceae > PMG-095. The sequence goes on along the minus strand of CAYYWA010000332.1, from coordinate 1,645 downwards.
CCCTCACGAGCACGCTCCCCGACGCGGGCGAGGCTCGAGCCCGCGTTGAATATCCTCACGCGCGATGCCCAACGCCCGCGGCGAGCACCGTCACGCTTCCGGACGCGGGCGAGGCTCGAGCCCGCGGTGAATCGTCACGCGATGCCCACGCCCGCGGCGAGCACCGTCACTGCGCGGGCGATGCCCACGCCCGCGGTGGGCACGTCACTGCGCGGGCGCGGGCGCGGGCGCGGGCGTGTGGCTTCGTTTCAGGGCAAAGCCGCGTTCGGGATCGAGCACGGCGACCTCGCCGAACCGGGCGAGCTTGGGGCCGAGCGCCTTGCCGTCGCCCGCGACCACGATCACCGGACGTCCCGCGTAGCGGCGGCCCGCGACGGCCGCGACCTTGGCGACATCGAGCTCGCGAACCGCGCGCCGGTACTGGTCGTAGTGGTCGTCGGGCAAGCTCAGGACGTAGAGCGCCGTCGCGAGCTCAGCGACGCTCCCGACGGTCTCGAGCTTGAACACGAAGCTGTCGGCCAGGAAGCGGCGCGCCATCTCGAGCTCTGCCTCGCTCGGCGCGCGGGTGGCGAGCGCCTCGAGGTTCTCGAGCAACGCGGCCACCGCGTCCTCCGTCTTTTCCGTCTGGGTTCCAGCGGAGAGCACGAGCGGCACCGGGCCCGTCGCGAGCTCCGAGACGAACGAGGACGTGCTGTACGCGAGCGAACGCTTCTCACGCACGTCCATGAAGAGCCTCCCCGAGACGCCGCCACCCAGGATTTGATTGGCCACCGTGAGCGCGGGCCACTCGGGGCTCGTGCGCTCGGGCCCGAGCAGGCCGACGTAAATTTGGCTTTGCGGGCTGCCCGGGCGGTCCACGAGGTAGACCTGCGAGCTCGACGGGCGCTCGGGCATGCTGAAGCTCGGTCGGGGAGGTGCGTCGCCTTTCCAGGCGCCGAACGTCTTCTCGGCCGCGACCTGCACGTCCTTTGCGGACACGTCTCCGACGACGACGAGGCTCGCGTTCGCGGGGACGAAATGCGCCTTGTGCCAGCGCTTCACGTCCGCAAGCTTTATCTTTTCGATGTCCTCCGGGAGCGCGTCGTAGCGAGAGTACGGGTGCACCGTCGCCGGGAGCTCGTACAGCTCACGGAACAGCACCATGGCCGCGGCCCAGCTCGCGTTGCCGCGCGCCGCGCTCTTTCTCGCCTCGATCTCGCGCGCCTTGAGCTTGTCGAGCTCGCCTGCCGGCAGGGTCGGTCGCAACGCCACGTCCGCCAGGATGGCGAGCGCGGCTTCGAAATCGCCGCTCGTCACCCCGAGCGAGATGCGCGTCGAGTCGCGGTCGGTGCGCACCGTGAGCGTTGCGCCGAGCGCCTCCGCGCGCTCGACGAGCTGACGCGGAGAGAGTCCGCCGGCGCCGCCGTCCTTGAGTAGCTCGCCCGCGAGCGCCGCGAGGCCCGGTTTGTCGCCGTCCGTCGCGCTCCCGGAGCGCACCACGAGCCGGAGCTCGACGATCGGGTGGACGCGCCGCTCGATGATCCGAACCCCGAGGCCGTTCTCGAGGCTCGCGTGAACGATTGGCGGAAATGGCGCCTCGGGCGAGATCCCTGCGGCCGGAGGCTCGAGCAGGGTCGGCGGCTCGGGGGGCGGAGCGTCGGCGTTC
>CAYYWA010000331.1:2591-6468 GCA_964475255.1 uncultured Sorangium sp. | reverse complement strand
GCCCTATTTCGACCCTGATGAGGAAGAGGTCGTCCGCGTGACGATCGATCGCCGCGAGAAGGACCCGCAGGACTTCTCCGGAAGCGTCGATGTGTTCACGGAGTCCGACCTCGAGCGCAAGGGCGTGACGTCGATGCGCGAGCTCACCGCGGTCACGCCGTACGTCGAAGTCGGCGCCGCGGAGGGCAACATCGAAATTTACATGCGCGGCATCGGCAACAACAACAACACCGAGATCGGCGATCCCGCCGCGGCCGTGCACATCGACGGCGTCTACATCCCGCGTCCGCGGGGGCTCGGCTCGATGTTCTTCGACGTCGAGCGCATCGAGGTGTCGCGCGGCCCGCAGGGCACGCTGCGCGGCCGGAACGCGACGGCCGGCACGATGAACATCGTGAGCGCGGCGCCGAAGCTCGGGGAATGGGCCGCGAGCGGCAGCTTCCAGTACGGCAACTACGCGCAGGTGCTCACCAAGGCGATGGTGAACATCCCGATCGGCGAGCGGCTCGCGCTCCGCTTCGCCACCTTCTCCGAGCGTCGCGAGCCGTTCTACAAGAACGAGCACGGCGATCCGACCATTCGCCCGGCGGAAGATGCCGACACGCTCGCCTACCGTGCGTCGCTCAAGTGGGCCCCCTGGGACTCCGTCTCCGTCACCGTCCGTCACGACTACACCCGCGAGCGCGGCACCGGTTGGACCGGCACGAACGTGACGGAGCCGCTCGAGAACGGCATCCTCCCCGAGGAGATCCCGGATCTTCGCTCGCTCCAATACGTGGGCTACCAGCCGATGCAGTCGCTCGACCATTGGGGCGTCAACGCCACGATCGGGATGGAGCTCGGCGCGGTAAACCTCGAGATCCTGAGCAGCTACCGCGACCTCGAGTACAAGCAGCGGACCGGCACCACGAACGGCGTCAACTACTACGGCAACGACACCGGCAGCCTGGATCGCTACAACAGCACGTACTGGCATACGACCTCGGAGTCCTTCGTCAACGAGCTCCGCTTCTTCGCGCCCGACGACTCGCGTTTCCGTTGGACGGTCGGTGGTTTTCATATGTTCGAGAGCCAGTACGTGTTCCTGGGAGAGGTCGTGGACGACAACTGGGGCTGGGCGGGGCAGGAGTACAACCATCCGGACGTCGAGAACGGCGTGTACGCGGGGTTTTTCGACGCGACGGTGGACCTCACGGATGCTTTGCGTGCCCTCGGCGGCGTGCGCGTGACGCACGAGTACAAGCACCGAAACGGTATCGGTTTCCCCTTCGGCTACAGCTGCGCGGAGAATACCCCATGCATGTCGAACCCTCCGTATCGGTTCGGCACGCCGGGCTTCGCGTTCGCCGGGCGCGATCGCACCGACTACACCTCGAACGGCGCCGAAGGCTCCGTCGATGACTTCTTGAACGGCATCGCCTCGTTCGGTGAGCGCGACACGCTGGACGAGTTCCTCCAGCAGGACGGCGCGCGCATCGGGCCGGTGAACGAGCAGCACGGCTCGGCGAAGTTCACGTTCGTGGATTTCCGCATCGGCGCCGAGCTCGACCTCTCTCCCGACAACCTGCTCTACGTGACGTTTTCGACCGGCCACAAGTCGGGCGGCTTCAACGACACGATCACCGTCGACGGCGAGCAGCGCGCGCCCGAGTTCGGACCGGAGGCGGTGTACGCGACCGAGCTCGGAACCAAGAACACGTTCGCCGAGCGCAAGCTGATCGTGAACGCCGCTGCGTTTTGGTACGCGTACACCGACTATCAGTCGAGCACGGTCGAGAGCTTCGGGGAGCTGCCGCCGGGAGGCGATCCGGACGATCTCCCGGCCACGTCGGTGCGCCGCAACGCGGGCAATGCTCGCGTCCTCGGTGTGGAAGGCAACGTGATCGCGCGGCTCCCCGCAGGGTTGACGGGAACGCTCGGCGCGATGCTGCTCGACGCGCGCTTCCTCGGCTTCGTCGTCAACGACACCCGCGTGGACTGGGACCCGAAGCGACAGCCCAGGGTCGACTTGAAGGGCAACTTCCTGCCGCGTGCCCCGCAGCTCTCGCTCGCGTACGGGCTCGCGCAGACGATCCCGACGAGCGTCGGCTACTTCGACTGGTCCGTCTCGGGACAGACGAAGTCGAAGATGTACATGACCCAGTTCAACGGTGAGGGCCGCGACCTGCAAGGCAACGTGAACCCGCTGTTCAGCGACGTCGTGCCGTGGACGCATCGCTTCGACGCGAGCGTCGGCTACACGCGTCCCGAGGGCGACATTCGCATCGAGGGCTTTTGCGCGAACATCACGAACATGACGTACATGACGAGCATGATTAACGTGCCGGGCTTGAACCTCCGGTTCTACAACCCGCCCCGGCAGTTCGGCGTCCGCCTCTCGATGTACCTATGAGCCCCGATCTCGGGCCTGCGAGTCAGAGACGGCCGAGCCCTCGCGTCTCTCCGCGGCTCGCGCGCCCGTCGGGGCTCGGCGCATTGCGTTCTGGCCGGTTCCCCATGGCCGATCCGGCGGTTCAGGGGAGGTCTCGTTTGCCCTCCCAAAGCCGCTCTGGGTTCGGCCCGCCGCTCGGAGGGCCGGCGCTCGAATTCTCAGATCTGCGCGAAAATGGAGGCGCCCGGCCGAACGCCGCCTCGCGCTGAGGCCGTTTTTTCAGGAGGAATTGCGGATAGACGTCGCGCGCAGCCGGTCCTCGAGGCCCCACGGCGTGGGGCCTTCAGTCGTGAGTCGACCACCCTGAGCCGTCCCTCGAACGAGGCGATGCGGGATCTGGAGCTTTCCATCGCTAGTAGAAGGGCTTCACAGTCGCGCACCGATAAGGGTATACGTCTCGCGCTTGCAGCTCGTGCTGCTCGCAGCGTTTCCTTTGCGCGCTCAGGAGGTCATGAATGTCCGCCGGATTTGCGTTTCGCCGCCGCAACGGTCTTGTCTCATCCGTAGTGCTCTTGAATGTCTTTCTCGCCTCCGCGGCGTACGCGAAGGAGTCTTCGGCTCCCGCGAACGAGGCGATTGGCACCAACCGAGCTCGCGCGAAGAGTGAACCCGCGCAGCGCACGGCGCGCCCCGCGCCGAAGCACGGGCCGCTCGCGGCTCTGGTCCCCGAGTACCTGCCCTCTGCCGAGGGGAAGGCGCTCGCGTCCGTCCGTTCCGAGGCGTTGCATCCGCGCACGCTGGCACGCCCGTCCTCGTTGGTCGGTCAGCCGCCGAGCACGCCTTCGCTCGTGACCGACTCGGTCAACCGGGCCGAGCAACTTCAGGCACAACCGGATCCGGCGCAGCCGGCCCCGGGGCAACCCGCGCCGGCGCCCGCACAGCCCGCTCCCGATCAGCCGGCTCCCGCGCCGGCTCCGGAGCAGCCGCCCGCTGCCGAAGCTCCGCCTGCCGAGGTGGCGCCCCCTGCCGAGGCGCCCGCACCCGAGGCGCCCGCCGACGACCCTGCAGCGGCTCCGCCTGCCGAAGGCGAGGCACCCCCCGCCGAGGGCGAGGCGTTCGACGAAGCCGCCGCGTTCGACGAGCCCGCTCCGGGAGCCGATCCGTTCTTCAACCCGGAAGAGGAAGAGGTCATCCGCGTGACGATCGACCGTCGCGAGAAGGACCCGCAGGACTTCTCGGGCACGGTCGAGGTGTTCAGCGAAGCGGATCTCGAGCGCAAGGGCGTGACGTCGATGCGCGAGATCACCGCCCTGACGCCGTACGTCGAGATCGGCACGCAGGAGGGAAACATCGAAGTCTACATGCGCGGCATCGGCAACAACAACAACACCGAAATCGGTGACCCTGCCGCAGCCGTGCACATGGACGGCGTGTACATCCCGCGTCCGCGCGGGCTCGGCTCGATGTTCTTCGACGTCGAGCGCATCGAGGTGTCGCGCGGCCCGC
>CAYYWA010000331.1:479-2491 GCA_964475255.1 uncultured Sorangium sp. | reverse complement strand
AGTACGGCAACTACGCGCAGGTGCTCACCAAGGCGATGGTGAACATCCCGATCGGGGATCGCCTGGCGCTGCGTTTCGCGACGTTCTCCGAGCGCCGCGAGCCGTTCTACAAGAACGAGAACGGCGATCCGAACATCCGCGCCGCGGAAGACGCCGATACGCTCGCCTACCGCGCGTCGCTCCGCTGGCTGCCGGTCGACAACGTCACGGTCACGGTTCGTCACGACTACACGCGCGATCGCGGCGTCGGCTGGATTGGGACCAACGTCACCGAGGCGCTCGAGAACGGCATCTTGCCGGAGGAGATCCCGGACGTGCGCTCGGTCGCGATTGTCGGCCATCAGCCGAGCCAATCGCTCGACCACTGGGGCGTGAACGGCAACATCATGGTGGAGCTCGGCGCGCTCAACCTGGAGCTCTTGAGCAGCTTCAGGGATCTCGACTACCGGCAGACGACCGGCGTTACGAACGGCGTCAACTACTACGGGAAGGTGCCGGGTAGCCTCGACCGGTACGACAGCGCGTACTGGGTCACGCAGTCCGAGTCGATCGTGAACGAGCTTCGCCTCTTCGCGCCCGATGACTCGCGCATCCGCTGGACGCTCGGCGGGTTCCAGATGTCCGAGAGCCAGTACGCGCTCTTCGCTCAGGTCGTGGACAACAACGACGGCTGGGCGGGCCAGGAATTCAACCATCCCGACATGAAGAGCGGCGTCTACGCGGGCTACTTCGACGCCACCGTGGACATCACCGACGTGCTGCGCGCTCTGGGTGGTATCCGCGTTACCCACGAGTGGAAGCGCCGGAACGGCATCCGGATCCCCTTCGGGTACGGCTGCAACGAGGGGACGCCGTGTCAGTACGACGCGCCGTACCGCTTCGGTACGCCAGGTTTCCGCTTCGCGGCCGATGGGCGAACCGACTACACCCCGGGCGGTTCTGGCGCCGCCATCGACGAGTTCTTGGACGGCATCGCATCCTTCGGTGAGCGCGACACCCTCGACGACTTCCTCCAGCAGGACGGCGCTCGGATCGGCCCCACGGAAGGTCAGCACGGGAAGGTGAAGTCGACGTTCGTCGATTTCCGCCTCGGCGCGGAGTTCGACATTACGCCGGACAACCTCCTCTACGCGACGTTCTCCACCGGTCACAAATCCGGCGGCTTCAACGACACGGCCTATCCCGCAGGAACCGAGAACCCCCCGTACACGGCCGACTTCGGACCGGAAACCGTGTACGCGACGGAGATCGGCTCCAAGAACACCTTCGCGGATCGGAAGCTCCTGATCAACGCGGCGGCGTTCTGGTACGAGTACATGGACTACCAGGCCAACTCGGTCGAGACGGTCGGCGAGCTCATGCCCGGCCAGGACGTCGAGGACCTGCCGAACGTGGCCGTTCGCCGGAACACCGGCAACGCGCGCATCATGGGCATCGAAGGCAACATGGTGGCGCGGCTGCCGGGAGGGTTCACGGGAACGCTCGGCGCGATGCTGCTCGACGCGCGGTTCCTCGGCGTCAACGTCAAGGATACTCGCGTGAGCTGGGACGTGAACGAGCAGCCCGACGTGAACCTCAAGGGCAAGTTCCTCCCCCGCGCGCCGCAGCTCTCGCTGGCCTACGGCATCGCGCAGACGATCCCCACGAGCATCGGCTACTTCGACTGGTCGCTCTCGGGCCAGACGAAGTCGAAGATGTACATGACGCAGTTCAACGGCGAGGGACGTGACCTCGAGGGCAACGTGAACCCGCTGTTCAGCGACGTCGTGCCGTGGACGCACCGCTTCGACGCGAGCGTCGGCTACACGCGGCCCGAGGGCGACATCCGTCTCGAAGGCTTCGTCTCGAACATCACGGACATGGCGTACATGACCAGCATGATCAACGCGCCGGGTCTGAACCTCCGGTTCTACAACCCGCCCCGGCAGTTCGGCGTCCGCCTCTCGATGTTACTCTGAGCAACGCCAAACGGCGTTCGCGCCGCCGCCCCCCCCCCCCCCCCCCAAACACCC
>CAYYWA010000331.1:0-469 GCA_964475255.1 uncultured Sorangium sp. | reverse complement strand
CCCGCCGGGTCTGTGGGGCGTCCGGCTCTCGAGGTGCCTCTGCCAACCGCCACCCGGCGTGCGCGCCGCGGCGCCCCCGCGCGGGCCACGGGGCGGGGGGGGCGCTGCCGTTTGTGGGGAGTAGCGGCGCCGTCCACCATCGGCGAAAGGCAGGTCGAGCATCGACCCCGAGCGGCTGCCGACGCCGCGACCGCTGAGCGACTCTTCTCTTCCCTCGGTGTGCTGCGAGAGGGCAGGGGACGCCGGCGGCGTTTCGCTGCGCGGCCATTCCGCCGCGTGCTGGGAGGGCAGGGGACGCCGGCGGCGTTTTGCTGCGCGGCTATTCCGCCGCGTGCTGGGAGAGGGCGGGGGACGCGGGCGGCGTTTCGCGAACGAACCAGAGCAAGAGGCCGCCGGCGCAGAAGAGCAGGGCGAGCGCCATGATGGCGAGGCTCGGGCTGCACGTGCGGACGCCGACCCAGCCGAAGAT
>CAYYWA010000330.1:0-6471 GCA_964475255.1 uncultured Sorangium sp. | reverse complement strand
GGCGGAGCGTCCGCTGGCGGCGTCGCCGGCTCGAGCGGCGGCTCGGCGGGGGAAGGCGGCGGACCGTCGTTGCCACCGCCTGGCTCGGAAGCGCCGAACGCCGCGGGCTACGTGTGGCGCAACGTCGTCGTGGGCGGCGGCGGGTTCGTGACGGGCATCGAGTTCCATCCCGCGGTCGCGGGTTTGGTCTACCTGCGCACGGACATGGGCGGCGCCTACCGCTGGGAGCCGGAGCGCTCGCGGTGGAAGCCGCTCACGGACGCGCTCGGGCGCGACGAAGCCGACTTCATGGGCGTGCTCTCGCTCGCGCTCGACCCGAACGATCCGGAGCGCGTGTACCTCATGACCGGCAAGTACACGCAGTCGTGGGCGGGAACGGGAGCGCTGCTGCGCTCCGACGATCGCGGCGAGACGTGGTCGCGCTGGCCGCTGCCCATCAAAGTGGGCGGCAACGAGGACGGCCGCGGCGCCGGCGAACGCCTCGTGGTGGATCCGAACCTGGGCTCGCGCCTGGTGATGGGCACGACGCGAGACGGGCTCTGGGAGAGCACGAATCGAGGCGAGAGCTTCACGCAGCTCTCGGGGTTCTCTCCGACGAACGTGAACTTCGTCCTGTTCCATGCGGCGAGCGGCACCGCGGGCATGCCGACGCCGCGGCTCTTCGCGGGGACCGCGAGCACGACCGCGAGCCTCTGGCAAAGCGAGAGCGGCGGCGCGACGTGGTCGGAGGTGCCGGGTCAACCCACGGGGGTGATGGCGCTGCACGCGGTGTCCGCGGGAAACACCGTGTACATCACCTACGCCAACGTAGCCGGCCCCAACGACGCGACGACGGGCGACGTGTACCGCTACGCCGTCGACACGGGGATGTGGACGAAGATCACGCCGTCCACGGGCATGTACGGCTTCTCCGGCATCTCGCTCGATCCCGCGAGCCCCGAGCACCTGGTCGTGAGCACGCTCGACCGCTGGGCGCCCGCCGACGAGGTGTATCGGAGCACCGACGGCGGTGCGACGTGGACGCCCCTGCTCGCTGGCGCCACCTGGGATCACTCGATTGCCCCGTATGCCGAGGACAGCAATCCGCACTGGCTCGCGGACGTCGAGCTCGATCCCCACGATCCGAGCCGCGCGCTGTTCGTGACGGGCTACGGCGTGTTCGGCTGCCGCAACATCGACACACCCGCTTCGACCTGTGCGTTCGAGAGCGCCGGGATCGAGCAAACGGTGCCGCTCCAGGTGGTGAGCCCGCCCGAGGGCGCGCCGTTGCTCTCGGCGATGGGCGACATCGACGGGTTCTTGCACGCGGAGCTCGACGTCTCTCCGCCGCAGGGACGCCACGTGCCGCTCAAAGGGACGACGCTGTCGATCGCGTTCGCCGAGGCGTCTCCGCTCTCGCTCGTGAAGACGTTCAACGCCGCGCCCTATGGTGCGCTCTCGACGGACGGCGGCGCGACGTGGAAGGACTTCGCGACGTTCCCCGCGGGAACGACGGGTGGAGGCACGCGCTCCATCGCGATCTCGGCAGACGCGACCGCGATCGTGTGGGCGCCCGAGGACGCGGCGCTCGCGTATTCGCACGACGCGGGCGGCACGTGGGTGGCGGCGCAGGGCGGCGTCCCCGCGGGCACGCGCCCCGTCGCGGATCGCGTGGACGCCGCGGTCTTCTATGCGTTCGATCCGATCGGGGGCACCGTGTTCGCGAGCACCGATCGCGGCGCGACGTTCGAGCCCGCGGCGAGCGGGCTCCCGGTCGTGCCGGACTGGGCGGCGACCGACGGGATGATCGCGGCCGTGCCCGGGCACGCGGGGCACCTCTGGCTCACGGCGCGCGAGGGCGGTCTCTTTCGCTCGACCGACGCCGGCGCGACGTTCCAGAAAGTGGAAGCTGCCAGTGCGGCGTTCCGGGTCGGCTTCGGGCGCGCCGCCGACGGCGCCACGTACCCGGCGATCTACGTTTGGGCGACCGTGGGCGGCGTGACCGGGATCTTCCGGTCCATCGACGAAGGCCAGAGCTTCGTGCGCGTGAACGACGACCAGCACCAGTACGGCTGGATCCACGAGGTGGTGGGCGATCCGCGCGTGTTCGGGCGCGTGTACCTCGCCACCGAAGGTCGGGGCGTGGTCTTCGGCGAGCTCGCTCCGTGAGGAACGGGGACGGCGCGCGCCGCCCCACGCGCGCGCTGCTCGACCGATTTCCGTTCGACGGGGTCAGGCGCGCTGCCGCGCCATGAGCAGGATGAGCGCGGGGGCGCCGAGGGCCGCGGTGAGCACGCCGACGGGCAGCTCGCGGCCGGGGACGATCGAGCGGGCGAGCGCGTCGCAAAAAGCCAGAAACGCCGCGCCCACGACCATCGACATCGGCAGGAGCAGCCGCACGCCAGGACCCACGGCGAGCCGGACGAGGTGCGGCACGATGAGCCCCACGAACGCGATCGGTCCGCACCAGGCCACGCAGGTCGCGACGCCGAGCGACGCGGCCCCGAGCACGAGCGCGCGCAGACGCGGAACGTGCACCCCTTGAGCATGCGCCGCGTCTTCGCCGAGCACGAGCGAGCCGAGCGCGCGCGTTTGCCCGAGCAGCACGGCGCTCGTGAGCACCACTGCCGGCGAGAGCACCCCCACCCCGCGATAGCCGACCTGCGGGAGCTGCCCGAGCGACCAGCGCGAGGCGGCGAACAGCGCGCGGCTGTCCGCGACGTACTGCACGCCCGTCGCGATCGCGCTCGCCGCGAGGCTCACCGCGATGCCGGCGAGCAGCACGTCTCCCATGCGCGCGCGCCCGCTGCTCGCCACGGCCGCCACCAAGAGGCTCGCCGAGAGCGCGCCGGCGAACGCGGCGAGCGTCGTGATCGGCAGCCCCGCGACCTCGGGCTCGATCCCGAAGGCGAGCGCCGCGAGCGCGCCGAGCGTCGCTCCGGCGAGGGTCCCGACCGTGCTCGGCGTCGCGAGGGGGTTGTTGAAGACGATCTGGAAGGACGCGCCCGCGAGCGAGAGCAGCGCGCCGACGAGCATCCCCACGAGGAGGCGCGGCACTCGGAGCTGCCAGAGCACGAACGGCGCGTGCTCCCCTTCGAGCGCGGGCCCGGCGAAGAGCGACCCGACCACGATCGCCAGCGACACCCCGAGCACCCCGAGCACCCGACGGCTCACGAAGCCCGCTCCCCTTCCGCGAAGACCGGCACGAGCACGCGGCGGCGACCCGCGCTCGTCGAGACGAACTCGATGCCGAACAGCGCGCCGAGCAAGTTCGGAAACTCGGGATCGGCGAGCGACGTCTGGAACGCGGCCCGCCCGTGATCGAGCCCGAGCACGCGAACGCGCTCCTCCGCGCCGAGCGCGCCGAGCAGGTTGATGTCGTGGGTGACGACGAGCACGGTCAGCCCGGACCGCCACAGCGACCCGATCAGACGATACACCTCGAGCTGTTGCGCGGGGTCGAGGTGACTGCCGGGCTCGTCGAGCAACGCGATGCGCGCCTCCTGCGCGATGAGCGCCGCGAGCAGCACGCGCTGGCGCTCGCCGCCCGAAAGCTCGGTGATGGGGCGCTCCGCGAAGTGAGCGATGCCGAGCCGCTCGAGCGCGGCGAGCGCCTTCGCTTCCGCCGTTCGGCGCGACTCGCGAAAGCGGTACCGCGCGGCGGCCACCACCTCGAGCGCGGGGATCGGGTCGGCGATCGAGCGCGCTTGCGGGAGCCAACCGAGCTCGGCCGCGCGCTCGCGCGACGAGAGCGTTGCGACGGCGCGCCCCGCGACGAGCACCGAGCCGCTCTCCGGGCGGACGAGGCCGAGCACCGTGCGCAGCAAGGTCGTCTTGCCGGCGCCGTTCGGACCGACGAGCGCGAGCAGCTCGCCGGGACCGAGCTCGAACGACAAATCGGAGAGGATCGCGCGGCCGCGCGCTCGAACCCAGAGGGCGCTCACGCTGAGGCCGCTCATGGACGGACCACGACGCGCTCGAGCTCGGCGCGCAAGGCGTCCACGAGCGAGAGGATCCGAGGGCCGTTCGAGAACGCGGCGTCGGACTCGACGAGCCCCAGGCGCTGCTCGCGCACGGCGCGGAGCGCCTCGAAGCGCGCGATCTGCGCGCGCCGACGCTCACCCGCGCTGCGCGTATTCGGTTGCGTGAGGACGAGGACGACGTCCGGGTCCAGCGCGAACAGCCCCTCGATCGAGAGCCGCGGCGGCCCGAGCACGTCCGTGTGCACGGCGTTCCTGCCGCCGGCCGCGTGCAGCGCGGCGCCGTGGAGCGAGTTCTTGCGAACGAACCAGAGCTCCTCGGGGCCGGGCTCGCCGAGCACGACGAGGACGCGCGGACCCGACGCCGGCTCGGGGACGTCGAGTCGCTCGAGCAGCCGGCGCGCGAGGGACTCGGCGGCGGCTTCGGCGTGCGTGAGCCGGCCGAGCTCGCGCGTGCTCTCCGCGATCTCCGCGAGAGTGAGCCAGGGCAAGAGTCGTGTCGGCGCGATCGCCTCGAGCTCGCGCCGCCGCGTGCTCGCGTTGGCCTCGCTCACGATGAGCGTCGGTGCGAGTCGAGCGATGGCCTCGAAGCTCGGCGTGATGCTGGTGCCGAGCCGCGGCAGCTTCGCGAACGCCGCGGGCGGCTCGCAATAGTCGCTGACGCCGACGAGCCCTGACCCCGCCTCGATCGCGAAGAGCGTGTCCGTGACGGCGGGAGCGAGCGAGACGAGCCGGACCGCTCCCGCCGGTTTTTCTTTCGAGGCCGAGCCCGCGGCGCTCTTGCACCCGGAGAGGACCGAGGGCCCCGCGGCCGCGGCCGCGAGCGCGAAGAGGAACTGCCGCCGCCTCACGAAGCTTCCGGAGCGGGTCGCGCGCGGGGCGAGCGCACGGCGCCCAATCGATCTCGATTCTTCTCGTAGAGGATGCGCAGCCCTTCGAGCGTCAGGTTCGGGTCGACGGAGCCGATGCGCTTCGCGTTCTTGGCGATGAGCGCCGCGCGGCCCCCGGTCGCGATCACCGCGCTCGCGTGGCCGAGCTCGGCCTCGAGGCGCTCGACCAGGCCGTCCACGAGCGCCGCGTGCCCGATCAAGACGCCCGCCTGGAGCGCGTGCGTCGTGTTGCGGCCGAGCACGCGCTCGGGCACCGCGAGCTCGACCCGCGAGAGCTTGGCCGCGCTCTGCAGCAAGCCGTCCAGGCTGACCTGGATCCCAGGGACGATCACGCCGCCCAGGTACTCACCCTTCGGGGAGATACAGTCGAACGTCGTCGCGGTCCCGAAATCGACGACGATCGCGGGGCCCTTCACCCGCTCGAACGCCGCCACGGCGTTCACGATCCGGTCCGCGCCGATCTCGCGCGGGTTGTCGTACAAGATGCGGACTCCGGTCTTCAGCCCCGGGCCCACCACCAGGGGCTCGCGCGTGGACACGTGCCGGATCGCCGCCACCATCACGTCCGTGAGCGGCGGCACCACGCTCGCGATGATCGCGGCATCGACGGACTCGACCGAGACCTGTCGCAAGCCGAGCAGCTCGAGCAAGAGCACGCCGTATTCGTCCTCGGTGCGCGTGCGCACCGTCGAGGCGCGGAACGTGTGGACGAGCCGTTCGCCCTCGTAGAGCCCGAACACGATGTTGGTGTTCCCGATATCGACGGCGAGCAGCATGGCGGCGCCGTTATACCAGTCGAGAAAGCGCCGGGACTAAACGCGCCCGAAGCGCGCCACCACCGCGTCCGCGGCACCGCGCGCCTGCTCGGCGAGCCCGCGCATGACGCGACGTGTTAGAGGGAGCGGCGGCGCCGGAGCGGGGATGGGCTCGGGGCGGAGGCCGTGTCGCCTGAAGGCCGCGAGCGCGCGGGCCATGTGCCAGTCGCAGGTGACGACACCGAGAGCGGAGGCGTCCGCCAACAGACCTCGCTCACGAAGCAGCGCCGAGACCCAGTGCGCGTTCTCGACGGTCGTCCGCGAGCGCTCCTCGAGCAACAGCCGGGCGGGATCGACGCCGAGCTCGACGAGCCGCGCCGCGAACGCCGACGCTTCGGTGCGTCCGTGCCAGAGTTTTCCGCCGCTCAGGATGATGACGCGTCCCGCGCCGGATGCGTGGGCCCGCGCGGCGCGCTCGACGCGCCGGGCGGCCGGTGCGCTGAGCGCGCCGGTTCCGAGGATGCGACATCCGAGCACGACGAGAATGTCGGGCGCCATCGCCAAATGTCTATCGCATCCGGGGAGAACGCGGTGAGAAGCGCGTGGCTCCCGGAGCGCCGCACGAGTAGCCTTTCGGAGAACGCATGGGACGGCGGCTCTTGCGGCAGCTCACGCTCGGCGCGGCGCTCGCCGCTCTCGGGCTGAGCCTGTGGCCTCACGTCACCCCGCAGGACGCCGAGCGCGATCCGGGCGAGGCGCGAAGCCGGGTCGCGGTTCCCGAAGCTCGACCCGAGCCGGAGCCCGTCGGCGAGGAGCACGCGGCGGAGTGCGGTGCGCGTCCGCTCGGCGTGCCGAGCGGAGCTCCGC
>CAYYWA010000329.1:0-6515 GCA_964475255.1 uncultured Sorangium sp. | reverse complement strand
AGGGGGCGGGGGCGCGACGGGGCAGCATTGCCGTGGTGGTGACGCTCCCGGCCGTGGGTCCCGGAACCCGCGTCAGGATCACGGGGAAGTTCGTCACGGACGCGCGCCATGGTGAGCAGTTCCGAGCGGACGTGCTCGTGCCCATCGAGCCGACCACGCTCGTCGGGCTCGAGCGGTACCTCGCGTCCGGCACCATTCACGGGGTCGGGCCGGCGCTCGCCAAGCGCATCGTCGAGAAATTCCAGCTCGACACGTTGAAGGTGCTCGACCATGCGCCGGAGCGCCTCGCCGAGGTGCCGGGGCTCGGCCCGAAGCGGGTCCAGGAGATCAAGGAGAGCTGGAGCGCGCAGCGCGCGTTGAGCAGCGTGCTCGTGCAGCTCCAGTCGCACGGCGCGTCCCCCGGCCTCGCGCAGCGCATCGTCAAGCATTACGGAGACCGCGCCGCGAGCGTCGTCCAGCGCTCTCCATACCGGATTGCTCTCGACGTGCGCGGCGTCGGGTTCAAGACCGCCGACCGCATCGCCGCCTCGATGGGCATCGCGCGCGACCACCCGGAGCGCTGCCAGGCGGGCCTCTATCACGTGCTCGGAGAGCTCGCGGAGAGCGGGCACGTGTACGCTCCGAAGTCGGAGCTGTTCGCAGCCGTGGCGGAGCTGCTCGGTGTCGACATTCCCCACGTGGAAGCGGGCCTCGACGCGCTCCGCGCCTCCGCGCGCGTGGTGGTCACGGGCGAGGCCGTCTATCTCGCGCGGCTCGAACGGGCGGAGGCTGGCGTGGCGCGCGGCGTGCGGCGGTTGCTGGAGGAGCCCGGCCGTGCCGTCGCGGCCGTCGCGCGCATCCTCGACGTGTTCGAGGCGAAGCGCGGGATTCGCCTCGCCCCCGGGCAGCGGCTCGCCGTGGAGACGGCCGCGCGCGAGCCGTGTGCCATCATCACTGGTGGTCCCGGCGTCGGAAAGACGACGATCGTCCGCGCGGTGCTCGCCGTGTTCGAGTCGGCGGGGCTCTTGGTGCGGCTCGCTGCGCCCACGGGGCGCGCGGCGAAGCGCCTCGCGGAGTCGACGGGTCGCGAGGCGAGCACGCTGCATCGTCTGCTCGAGTACGACCCGCGCAAAGGCTTTCAACGCGCCGCCGAGAACCCGCTCGACGGCGACGTCGTGATCGTGGACGAGGCGTCGATGATCGACGTCGAGCTCGCGGAGGCGCTTTTCGCGGCGCTGCCTCCGCGCGTGAAGCTCCTGCTCGTCGGCGACGCCGACCAGCTCCCGTCGGTGGGGCCCGGCGCCGTATTGCGCGATCTCGTGGCGAGCGGGAGCGTGCCTACCGTGCGCCTCACGGAGGTGTTCCGTCAGGCCGAGGAGAGCGGGATCGTGCGCAACGCCTACCGCATCTTGCGCGGCGAGATGCCGGAGACGGCCGAGGCCGACGACCCGCGCGGCGACTTCTTCATCGTGCGCCGGCGGAGCCCGGAAGAAGCGGCCGACACCGTGCGCGAAATCGTGACCGTCCGGATCCCGCGACGGTTCGGGTTGGATCCCCAGCGTGACGTCCAGGTGCTCACGCCGATGCACCGGGGGCCCGCGGGCACGCAGCTCTTGAACGAGCTGCTCCAGCAAGCGCTGAACCCGTTGGGCCCGGCCATCGACGTGCGCGGGCAGAAGCTCCGCATCGGGGACAAGGTGATGCAGACCCGCAACGACTACGATCGCCAGGTCTGGAACGGCGACGTGGGCACGATCGCGCGCCTCGACCCGGAGAAGCGGGCGCTCACCGTGCGCTTCGAGCAGGGAGACATCGACTACGACGAGGGCTCGCTCGACGCGCTCTCGCTCGCGTACGCGCTCAGCGTGCACAAGAGCCAGGGCAGCGAGTACCCCGCGGTCGTGATCCCGTTGCTCACGACGCACTTCGTGATGCTCTCGCGCAACCTGCTCTACACGGCCGTGACGCGCGCCCGGAAGCTCTGCGTGCTGGTCGCCGATCCGCGCGCGGTCTTCCTCGCGCTCGAGGAGACGCGCCGCGAAGACCGAAAGACGCGCCTCGCCGATCGCGTTCGAGCTCCGTAGCGCGCCCGACGTCGGCCGGCTCAGCCGCTCGACGCGGGGAGGGCGCCCGGGTCCTGCTTCTTGATGCGCGTGCGCTCGTCGAGCCCGTTCGTCACTTCGACCCAGATGCCGTCGGAGAGCCCGAGGTGAACGGGCTTTCTCTCGAATTGCTGCGGGCCCGTCTCGATCTCGACGAACGCCTGCTTGCCTTCGTGGATCACCCAGGCCTCGTTGACGGCGAGCACGTCCGCGCGCCGATCGAGGATGATGTCGGCGTTGGCGCTGTAGTTCGCGCGGACGAACACGTCGGGCTCGAGCTTCACGGCCGCGCGCACCTCGAACTCGATGGTGCCTTCCTTCTCGACGCCTTTCGGGGCGATGTACTCGAGCGTGCCCCCGAAGCGCTGCTCACCGAGCGCGCCGACGGAGATGGAGACCGGCATGCCGACCTTGAGCTTTCCCACCTCCGACTCGTCGACACGCCCTTGGAAGATCATGTCGTTCATGTTCGCGATGGACGCGATCGTCGTGCCTTCGTTGAAGTTGTTCGCCTCGATCACGCTGGCGCCCTCCTTGACCGGCACCTCGAGCACCATGCCCTCCACGGTCGAGTGCACCAGGTTCGAGGCCTTCCCCGACTTCGCCGAGG
Source organism: uncultured Sorangium sp. (assembly GCA_964475255.1). Lineage (GTDB taxonomy): Bacteria > Myxococcota_A > Polyangia > Polyangiales > Polyangiaceae > PMG-095. The sequence goes on along the minus strand of CAYYWA010000329.1, from coordinate 3,824 downwards.
CGCCCTCGCGAACGAGCTGCAGGTTGTTCTCCGCGGCCTCGACCTCCTGCTGCCGCAGCTTGAACGACAGCTCCTGCTGGATGAAGTCGGCCTCCGAGATGAGGTTCTGCGCGAGCAGGCGCCGGAAGCGCTCGAGCTCGCTCTTCGCCGTCTCGAAGCTGATGCGCGCGGCTTTCAGGTTGGCCTCTGCCTGATTGAGGCTGACGACGTTGGGGATGATCTGGATCTTGGCGAGCAGCGCGTTCGCCTTCACGTAGTCGCCGGGCTCGACGTAGAGCTTCTCGATGACGCCGGAGACGCGCGGCTTGATCGTGACTTCCTTGCGCGGCACGAGCGCCCCGGGCGCGACCGTCTTCTGAATCACTTCGCGGCGCACCGGGGTCGCCGTCGCGTGGACGACCGCGTGGGTCTCCGACTTCTTGTACAAGAAGATGAGCGTCCACACGAAGACGCCGAGGACCAGCGAGGTGACGAGGAACGGAAGGGCTCGGCGCATCGACTCACTCCGCGCGCAGGGCTTCGACGGGACTGATGCGGGCCGCGTGGCGCGCCGGCACGACCCCGGCCACGGCGCCGGCGACGACGAGGACGAGCGTCGCGACGAGCGCCGCCCCGAGGTCGATCTCCGGCCGGTGGATCGGCGCGTTCTCGAGGCGCTCCGTGGCCATACCGATCAGCTCCAGCACGAGGACGCCCGCCACGAGCCCGAGATAACCGGAGAGCGCGGTGAGCGCCAGCGCCTCGCGGATCACCATGGAAACGACCATCGCGGGCGTCGCGCCGAGGGCCTTCCTGACCCCGAACTCGCGGGTGCGCTCCTTCACCGTGATCAGCAGGATATTGCTCACACCGAGCACCCCAGCAAGCAACGTCAGGGTACCCACGAACCAGACGAACGCACGAATGGCTCCGAATAGTCCCTGGATTTTTCCGTACTGGGCCGCGGCGTTCCACGAGCCGATTCCCTGCGTGTCGTCCGGGTGCACCTGGTGGCGCTCGGCGAGGACGCGCCGCACGCCCGCCTCGACGGCCTCGGCAGGCGCGTCCGCGCGAGCGGTGAGGGCGAACCAGCCCACCCGGTTCTGGTGATCGAACGTCCCCTGGAACGTCGAGAACGGTACGAACACGCTCGAACGGACGCGCTCCGCCTGCTCGCCGCCGCGATCGGAGCCGACCTCGCCGACGACCTGGAAGTGCACGCCTCGGATCTGGATCGTGCGCCCGAGCGGGTTCTCGTCGCCGAACAGGATGCTCCGCGCCTGGTCGCCGATGACCGCGACCTTGCGGGCCCCTCGGACGTCCGGGGCGTTGATGAACCGCCCGCGAAGCACCGTGAGCGGCTCGACCGCCAAGAGCTCGGGGACGTCGCCGAGGACGGGAAAATAGCTGGATCGCTGACCGGCCGCCACGCTCGCGCCGTCGCGCCACCCGCCGAGGCGGAGCCTGGGCGCGACGTGCTCGACGCCGGGGACGCTCCGCAGCGCTTCGATGTCGGCGTTCTCGAAGCGGAGCCAACGCCCCGGGGAGAGCCCGCGGTAGGGCAGGGACGTTCGATCCCCCCAGACGAACACGGCGCGCGTCTCCATGAGCCCCAGGTTGCGGCGCGAGCCCTCCTCGAGGCCGCGCCCGATCCCGAGCATCACGATCAAGACGAAAATCCCCCAGAAGACGCCGAGCGCCGTGAGCAGGGCGCGGAGCTTGTTCCGCCCGAGGCCGTGCGCGAGCTCCTGCCAGGAATCGACGTCGAGCCCGAGGACGCCGAGGCCCCCGAAGGTTCGGCGCTCCGGCGCCGCTTCGGGAGGGCGGCTCGCGCCGTCTCTCGCGTTCCCGGTCGTTCGTCGCACTAGTCGCCCTCCCGCAGGGCCACCATCGGATCGACGCGCGCCGCGCGCAGGGCCGGAACGAGCCCGGCGAGCGCGCCCGAGAGCGCGAGCAGGGCCACCGCGCCGAGCGCGATCTCGAGGTCGACGCCCGGATTGCGGAAGAAGGGCGCCGCCGGGATCGCGTTCGAGACGAGCGCGAGCACGCCGACGCCCAGCACCACGCCCGCATAGCCGGAGGTCACGGTGATCACGAGCCCCTCGACGAGGATCATGCCGACGATCGAGAAGGGCGTCGCGCCGAGCGCCTTGCGAATGCCGATCTCCTTGGTCCGCTCGGCGACGGAGATCAAGAGGATGTTCCCGACGCCGATCACGCCCGCGAGCAGCGTCCCGCAGCCGACGATCCACACGAAGGCGCGAATCCAGGTGAAGACCTCGGTGATCTTGCCGAAGCGCTCGAGGTTGTTCTGGATACGGATCGCGCGCCGATCGTCCGGGTGCACGTCGTGTCGCTCCATCAAGAGCGTGAGCATGGTGTCGGCGATGCGCTGACTGGTCGCGACGTCCTCCGTCGTGAGCGTGAACAGGAGGTGATGCAGGCGCCCCGGCTCGCGGTACACGGCCTGCGCCGTCGAGATCGGCACGTAGATCTTGCGCTGCTCGTCCTGCCCGCCCTGATCCTCGAAGACGCCGACGACGAGGTACGAGAGCCCGCGGATCTCGATGTACTCGCCGATGGGCTCCTCGTGCTCGGCGAAGAGCATCTTGCGGACTTCGGAGCCGATCACCGCGACCTTGCGCCCTTCGACCACGTCGCGGTCGTTCAAGAAGCGGCCGTGCGTGATCTCCGTGCGTTCGAGGTGACGATGGTCCGGATGAACCCCTCGGATGTCGAACGAGGCGCGCCGGCTCCCGCGCGCTACCGAGAGCTGGCCCCAGTAGTAGAAGCGACCGCTCGCGTGCTCGACCCCGGCGAGCCGGTCCACGACCTCGAGGTCGTCGTTGCTGAAGCGCACGTCGCGCCCTGGCCGCCTGCCGGCGTAGGGAAGGCTCGTCTGTGACGGTCGCACCCAGATCGAGGCGACGGCGTCGTCGCGGAACTCCCAGGTGACTCCGTTCTCCAGGCCGCGCCCCGCGCCGAGGAGCAGCGTGAGCATGAAGGTGCCCCAAGCGACGCTGAGTGCCGTGAGGAACGTCCGGAGCTTGTTGTGCCGGAGCGCACTCAGGATCTCGCGCGCCGCTTCGAGGATCATGCAACCTCGGCCGTGACCTTGCCGTCACGCATGCGGATCGTGCGCTCGGTGCGCTCGGCGATGTCGTGCTCGTGCGTGACGATGACGATGGTGAGCCCGTCGCGGTGCAGCTCGCCGAAGAGCTCCATCAGTCGGTACGACGTCTCGGTGTCCAACGCGCCGGTCGGCTCGTCCGCGAGGAGGAGCTTCGGTCGTGTGATCAGCGCGCGGGCAACGGCCACGCGCTGGCGCTCGCCGCCGGAGAGCTCGTTCGGCAAATGGTCGGCGCGCTCGCGCAGGCCCACACGATCCAGGTATTCGAGCGCCAGCGCGTTGCGAGCCCGCCGAGCGACGCCCTGGTAATAGAGCGGCAGCGCCACGTTCTCGAGCGCGGTCTTGAACGGGAGCAGGTTGAACGCCTGGAAGACGAAGCCGATGAAGCGGTTTCTGTAGCGAGCCGCCTCGCGCTCGCCGAGCCCTTTCACGAGCTGACCATCCAAGAGGTACTGGCCGCTGTCGTAGCGATCCAGGATGCCGAGGACGTTGAGCAGCGTCGACTTGCCCGAGCCCGAGGAGCCCATGATCGACACGAACTCGCCGGGTGCGATGTGCAGGTCCACGTCCCTGAGCACGTGGAGCGCCGTGTTCCCGCTGCGGTAGGACTTGTTGATCTTCTCCAGGCGAATCATCGCGAGCGCGCCGGCCTCCGACCGCGAGGCAAGCCCAGGGCATGGATGGCACAAAATGAGCGAAGGGCCCGAAACGGGCC
>CAYYWA010000328.1:0-6528 GCA_964475255.1 uncultured Sorangium sp. | reverse complement strand
CTATTGTTGCGCCACTTCAGCACCTGCGAAGCATTCGAGGTGACGAAGACGCGTACCGCTTCGACCTGCTAGTAACCCGGCTGCAAGTGGAGCTGCTCAAGGGCGGCCCGAGCGCGCCCAAGGTGCAGGACCTTCGCGCACGAGTAGAAGAAGCCGTCGAGCTGCTTGCCAAGAATCAGAATCCCGTCAAGGCCAAGGCAGACTCAATCAAGCAAGTGCGGAGCAAGGACTTCTGGACGTCGGTGCAGGTGCATCACCTGGAAGGGATTCGCCGTGAGCTTCGCGGGATCATGAAGTACCAGCAACACCCACCGAAGACCCGCATCGCGCCGCAGGTCTTCGACGTCACCGACGCCGACTTCGCTGGCGAAACGTACATCCCGCGCCTCGAGGGACTCGATCTCGTGGAATACCGACGCCGAGTCGAGTCGGTGCTACGGGAGCACTTCGCACAGAATGACACCCTGCAACGCATCCGCGCCGGTAAGACCGTACGCGATGAGGAGCTCGAGGAGCTGGCGCGTTTGGTCCTCGAGGTCGACGACAAGGCCAACATCAAGCATCTCGCCGGTCATGACCCCTCAACGCGTCGAACGCTCTTGACCGTGTTCCGCGGCCTGGTCGGCCTCGATCCAGCAGCGGTTGAGGAGGCCTTCACCGCCTTCGTGCACAAGCACCCTCGACTCTCGTCCCAGCAGCTGCGGTTTCTGCAGCTGCTCCAGAACCACATTGCCCAGAATGGCGGCATCGAGATCGAGCGCCTGTACGAGCCGCCTTTCACAACCCTTCATGCCGAGAGTGTCGACGGCATCTTCCCGGAAGCCGGAACGGTCGACGAGCTGCTGGCCATTCTCAGCGCATTCGAACCTAAGAGGGCGACGCCAAGCGATCGCCCTGCTGCGAGTCAGAATTCATGAGCACCCTCACTACGCAACAGAAGAGCGACATCGACAAGCTGTGGACCGAATTCTGGACCGGCGGCATCACGAACCCGCTGATCGTCATCGAACAGATCTCGTTCCTGATGTTTGCGCGGCTGCTCGACGTGATGGAGACGACGGGCGAGCGGCGTGCTTTGCGAACGAAGAAGCCCTTCAAGGGCCGCTTCGACGGACCCAACGACCCGCGACGCTGGAAGAACTTCAAGCAGCTACCAGCGACGGTCACCGATGCCGACCTCAAGAAGGGAACCAAGGGGATGCTCCAGGTCGTACGCGACGAGGTGTTCCCGCATTTCCGCAAGCTGAACGGCGGTACGACCTTCGCCGAGTATATGGCAGACGCGCAGCTCATGGTTCAGAAGCCGAGCCTGCTCGTGTCCGCGGTGAACATGATCGACAAGCTGCCGATCACCGAGGGCGACGCAAAGGGCGACCTCTACGAGTACCTACTGAGCAAGCTGACAACCGCGGGCATCAATGGTCAGTTCCGCACGCCGCGCCACATCATTCGCTTCATGGTCGAGATGCTGGAGCCAAAGCCCACCGAGACCATCGGCGATCCGGCGTGCGGCACCGCAGGCTTCCTCGTCGGCGTGATGCAGTACCTGCTCGAGACCCACACGTCGCCCAAGGGCAAGCTCAAGGGTGAGAACGGTGAGATCATCTACACCGGCGATCAGCTGGAGCCTTATCGCAAGCACATCCAGAACGGGATGTTCCACGGCTTCGACTTCGACTCGACGATGCTGCGCATCGCCTCGATGAACCTGATGCTGCACGGGGTCGACAACCCGGACATCCATTACCAGGACACGCTCTCGAACTCCTTCCCGGACAATGAAAAGTTCGGCCGGTGTGCGACCAACTACTTCGATGTCATCCTTGCCAACCCGCCCTTCAAGGGCAGCCTCGACGCGGGCGATGTCCACCCGACGCTGACGCAGGCCGTCAAGACCAAGAAGACCGAGCTGCTGTTCGTCGTCCTCATCCTGCGCATGCTGAAGAACGGGGGCCGCAGCGCCACCATCGTGCCGGACGGCGTCCTGTTCGGCTCGTCGAAGGCTCACAAGGCTCTGCGCAAAATGCTGGTCAAGGACAACCAGCTGGAGGCCGTGATCAAGCTTCCATCGGGCGTATTCAAACCGTATGCCGGCGTTTCGACGGCGATCCTCGTGTTCACGAAGGGAGGCAAGACGGACCACGTCTTCTTCTACGACGTGGAGGCGGATGGCTACTCGCTCGATGACAAGCGTGACCCCATCAAGGAGAACGACTTGCCCGATGCGCTTGCTCGCTGGCGCAAGCGGAGTGCCAAAAGGGACACGGATCGCACGGCCAAACACTTCATGGTGCCCATGAAGGAGATCCAGGCGAAGGACTTCGACCTCTCGATCAACCGCTACAAGGAAGCGAAGCACGACGAGATCCAGTACGACCCCCCGAAGAAGATCATCGCCAGGCTCCGAAAACTGGAAGTCGAGATCGCCAAGGACCTGACCGAGCTGGAGGACCTGATCTGATGACGCCGTCTAGTTGGTCGACCCGGGCGCTCGTGGAATGCGGTCGACTCCTCTCCGGGGGAACGCCCAGTAAGAAGAATGCGTCCTATTGGGGCGGCGATATTCCTTGGTTTAGCTCGAAGGAGATGCGGTCGTTCGAGCTCACCGAGAGTGAGCTTCGAGTAACTGCCGCGGGCGCACAGAACGGCACCAACCTCGTTCCACCAGGGACGGTGATGTTTGTCGTCCGAGGGATGAGCCTTGCGAAGGAGTTTCGAGTTGGTGTCACTTCGGTGCCTGCGACGTTCAATCAAGACGTGAAGGCTCTCGTGCCGAGCGACGACGTTGATGGGCGCTATCTTGCTCGCTGCCTCCGATGGCTTGAGCCCCGCGTCCTCGCGGCGACCGAGGCGTCGTCGCACGGGACGAAGAGACTTTCAGGCCAGGTGTTCGAGCGGCTTGAGATTCCCCTTCCTCCGCTAAACGAGCAGCGACGCATTGCCGACATCCTCGACAAGGCCGACGCCATCCGCCGTAGGCGCAGGGAGACCATCGCCCTCACTGAGGACCTGCTTCGCTCGGCGTTCCTCGAGATGTTCGGCGACCCCGTCACGAATCCGAAGGGGTGGGACGTGATGCCTCTGGGCGACTCGACTTCCCTCATTGACTACGGCGTCACGGCGTCTGCGCGCGAAGATGCTGTTGGCCCAAAGTTCCTACGTATCACAGACATCCAGGACAACCGCGTCAATTGGACCGCAGTGCCGTACTGCAAGTGCGAATCCGGAGTCGCGGAACGCGCCCGGCTGGCCACAGGAGACATCGTTTTCGCGCGTACGGGCGCCACAACAGGGAAGAGTTTCTGGATTCGTGACTGCCCCGACCGCGCTGTATTTGCATCGTACCTTATTCGCGTGCGACCCAACGGACGCTTGGCGTCCGGATATCTGGCTGAATTCTTTCAATCACGGGCATACTGGTCCCAGATCCGAGCTATGGCCCAAGGCGCTGCACAGCCTGGAGTCAATGCGTCGAAGCTCGCTGCAGTCAAAGTGCCGGTCCCGCCCATTGCTCTGCAGAAGCAGTTCGAGCTCTTTTCGTTCCGCGCATACTCGAGCCGACAACGTCTCGAAGACTCTCTGCCGATCGCCGATTCTCTGTTCGAGTCTGTTGTGCAGCGAGCCTTCAGAGGTGAACTGGCCAGGGAGGGTGGCACGTGCTGAAAGCCCTCGAACTCGAGAACTTCAAGGGCATTTCGGGGCGGCAGCGCATCGACTTTGCGCCGCTAACCCTGCTCTTCGGTGCCAACAGTGCCGGCAAGAGCACCGTGATCCAGGCGCTGCTCTATCTGCACGAAGTGCTTGAGCGCGGCATCGCCGACGTGGACCGAACGGAGCTCGGTGGCATCGTACTCGAGCTCGGCGGGTTCGCGCGTCTCGTGCATCGCCACGAAATGACCCGCGCCATCGTGATCCGCGCCGAGTTCGGCACCGCCGGCGGACTCGATCGGCTCGGCCGAGACCTCGCCGACTTCCCGTTTCCCGATCTCGACGACGATATGGAGGCCGCGTGGCTAGAGGTCACCATTCGCCACCGAACGACAGCTTCGTTCACTGGCGCAGTAGTAGAGCGGGCCGTCATCGGCGTCGCCGGCGATTCGGAACCTCTCGTCTGGCTCGAGCTCGGCGCCTCCCTGCGAGAAGCCGAGCCCCTCAACGTCCGAGTGAACCTGGGGCACCCCCTTCTCGCCACCGAGACCCGCGAGCTTGAGGGCATCACAGCCACAGAAGGCGACGGATCGAAGCGTCCGCTCACGGCCCAACACGCGCCCGCCGAACTCACCGAAGCGTGGGAGCGAATCGCAGTGCCCGAGGAGGTCCTGCACGGTGCGATCGAAGCTGAGGGTGGTGGCTACGGGGGCGATTTCGGAGCGGGCGCCGGTTTGGGCGACGGCTCTGGTTTCGGAGACGGCCGGTCGCTGCCCGTCTTCGCGGTCTCGCGTTCTCGCATGTCCGCCTTGCCTCCCATTGGCGAGGCGCTTCGCATCATACCGTTCGGCGACGAGGACGCAGATGTCGCTGGCACTGTCGCTCAGGTCCGCACATTCCTGGAAATGGTCGTGCTGGGCACCGTCTCCCAGCTCGCGGATGCGCTGCGTGATGCTCTCTACATCGGTCCGCTTCGAGCCCTACCTCCGCGCGGATTCCTCTACGAGAGGGTGGGTCGCATTACGAGCTGGGCCGACGGCCTCGCCGCATGGGACCTCCTTCTCGCGGACCGCTCGAGCCTCGTTGAGGACACCAACAGGTGGCTGACGCGTCTTGGCGCCGGCTGCCAGCTCGTCGTCCAGGAGCTCTTCGACAGCGCGGCTTCGGCCGAAGAACTGACCGACGGCCACGTCGACAAGACTGCGCGGCGCTTGCTTCTCGACACCGGCACGGGCTCCTTGGTGCTCCCATCGGAAGTCGGGGCCGGCGTCTCCCAAGTCATTCCTGTCATCGTCGCCGCCCTCCAGAGCAAGGCCGACCTCGCGCTCGTGGAGCAGCCGGAGATCCACGTGCACCCGGCTATGCAGGTCGGTTTGGGCGATCTCCTGATCGATGCCGCCACGCGCGACCTGGGGCGCCGAACCTTCCTGGTTGAGACCCACAGCGAGCACCTCATCCTCCGTCTGCTGCGACGCATCCGCGAAACCACCGAGGGAGAGCTGGGCGAAGACGCACCGCGGTTCTCTGCCGAAAAGCTGAGCGTGATCTACGTCGAGAACACGCCGGATGGCGTGAACATCCGCCGGCTCCGGGTCGATGACCTCGGCGAGTTCAAAGACCGCTGGCCGAAGGGTTTCTTCGCCGAGCGCATGGGGGAGCTGCTGTGATCCACGCGTTTGCCCTCCAGCCCGAGCTCGTCGCCACCTGGGGAAGGCGGTCCGAATACCGCTTCATCCACGACAAGTTCGGCATCGGCACGCCACGCGCGATGCTCGAGCTGCCGTCGTTCACGAAGTGGAAGCGCGCGGTCCATCGAGCGGCGAACGACCTGGATCTCTCGCAGGAGGACATGCTCCGACTCGCCGAGCTCTTTCGGGTCTTCTCCGAACACAAGTGCCGGCGCGCAGACGCCGTCTACGACGGCGTACTCACCTGGCTCGAGAACGGCGAGCGTGAATACGATCGCAGGCCCTTCGCTGGCATCCTCGCAATCGAGAACCCCCGCGCTCACGAGGCCGTCCTCCTCGGCGACGACCTCAAGATGACCGACGCCCGTTGGGCCCGGTCGCCTGGCGCAACCGCACATCGCACCCCAGAGGGCCTCGCGACAGCCCTCACGGCCATGCTGGTCAACTGTCGCGTGCTGCACCTCGTGGATCCGCACTTCGGCCCCGAGAATGGTCGGCACCGACGTGTGCTCGAGGCATTGATGGAGGTGCTGGCCACAAACGGCGCCAGCCCGGAGCTCGTGCGAGTCCACTGCCTGGCGAAGTCAACTCTGGACTTCTTCGAGGGAGAGGCAGCTAGAATGGCCTCGCGGCTTCCGCAAGGCATCACCGTCGAGTTTCGCCGATGGAAGCAGCGCGCTGGCGGCGAACGGCTTCACAATCGCTACGTTCTCACGGACCTAGGCGGCGTATCGCTCGGTGTCGGCCTCGACGCCGGGGCAGATGGCGAAACCGACGACCTACTACTTCTCCCGCACGAACAATACGTGCGTCGATGGGCGCAGTACGCCGAGGAGGACGGCTCGTTTGACGTGGGCGACGCGCCGACAGCAGTCATGGGCTGCAGACAACCGCATTCGGATCGGGCGCGGCGTTGAGATCGCCAGGCCGGTGTGCACGGAGGACATAGCATGAGCGAGACGGAAGAAATCTTAGGACCACTTGAATCTGACACCATGCGTGTGGTGTTCCTTTACGTGGGTCAGGGTGAGTCCACGCTCGTTCTGATGCCCGACGGCAACGGGCACCACCTTTCCATGCTGATTGACTGCAATCGCGGTGAGTCGTTAGGCGGCATCAATCTCCCGAAGCTTCTTGCAGACGTGTTGCCGAAGAACGACGACGGCAAGCCCATGCTCGACGTTTTCTTGAA
>CAYYWA010000327.1:4954-6600 GCA_964475255.1 uncultured Sorangium sp. | reverse complement strand
CGGCGGGACGCGGAGGCGCGGCCGCGACGGGAGCCACGGCAGGCCGAGCGGCCGCCGCAACGAACTGGATATGGACCGTCTTCTCCGCGTCGGAGTCACCGAAGGCGACCTCGGTCTCGTAGTCCGAAAACCCGGCGCGCGTCGCACGAACGCGGTACCGCTCGCCCGGCGAGACCTCGATGCGCGCCGGCAGTTGCGCCACGGCGCGGCGGCTGCCGTCCGCCTCGACGACCTCGACGGAGGCCCCCTCGGAGCCGGGTCCAGGCTCGATCGCAATGACCGCCTTTACCGGGACGAGCTTGGGCTCCACCGTGATCGTCTTGCCCGGGACGAGCTCGATCTTCTGCTCGAACGCGGCGTACAAGGGGTTCCCCGCGACGCGGAGCGTGGCCGTCCGCGGACGCAATCCGGCCAACGTCACGGACCCCGTGCCGCGGTCTTCGCCGTCGAGATAGATGCGGAACCCGTCTCCCGGGACGCGCACGTGTAGGCCAGCAGGATCGCTCCGGTCGAGGACGAACTTGAGCTCGGTGTCCTCTCCCGACTCGATCTCGACCTCCTGCTCGGCGATGCCGTAGCCCGGGGCGCGGACGGCGATCGTGTGCTTGCCGGAGCTGAGCTTGCCCGTCTTGCACGGCGCCGGGGCGCAGGCGGGCTGACCGTCGAGCAACACCTCCGCGTTCGCCACGGCGGTATTCTCGGAATCGACGACGCTGACCGCGACGGCGCCCTTCGCCGGCAGAACCAGCTTCGCGATACCGATGCTGAGGAGAGCGCTCACCGCGAACACGGCGCCGCCCGCGAGCAGCATGGAGCGACCGGAGCTCCGCCGTCCGGGAGTCGCCCCGGCGTCGACGAAGGGTGGATCCCCGAGCTTGCGCAAGCTCGGTCGCGTCTTCGCTGGTGTGGGGAGCGACACCGGGGCATCGGAGAGCGCCGAGAGCCGCGGCGGCTCCAGCACCGGCGGCGGCGGGAGCTTCGGGCCGGAGGAGAGCGACGGCGGCGCCGGCATCATCGGCCCGCCCGGAGTGAGCGGCGAGCGCGGGGGCAGCGGCGGGTTCGGCGCGAACGGCGAGCTCTGCGTGACGAGCGCGCTCAGCGGCACCGAGCTCGGCGAGCTCGGAACGATGGGTGGCCGCGGCGGCACGTTCATCGTCCGGGACGGAGGACGCGGAGGCGTCGGCATCCCGCCGGACGAGAGCTTCTGCAACGCGGCGTTCAAGAGTTGCGCTTCCTGCGTGACATGACCGAGCTCGTCGACCTCGTCGTCCGACACGAGCCGACCGTCACGCGACGGAGGAGACATCCGACGTGCCGAGCTCGGACGCGCCTCGCGCGCCAGCGTGTCGAGGGAGCTCGGAACGAGGACACGCGTGGGCTCCTCGTCGTCCGCATCCCCGAGCGCGGCCTCTTCGGAATCCGCGCTGGCGTCGAGCTCGGACGCGTCCTCGATCTCGTGGGCGTCCTCGATCTCCTCGGCGTCCTCGTCGGCGTTCAGCGGATTGGCAGCGGCTGCACCGGCTGCGGGAGCGTGCGCTTCGGCAGCGGGCGCTTCGGCAGCGGGCGCGTCGGCCGCCCCGGGTTGGGTGGGTGGCTTGGCGGGGGTGGCGGGCGCGGCCGCGTGCGCCTGCGCGGCCGCCGCCGCG
>CAYYWA010000327.1:0-4944 GCA_964475255.1 uncultured Sorangium sp. | reverse complement strand
CCACTGCAGCGCTGTCCGCCTTCGCGTCGTGGCCGGGCGCGCCCTCGTCCGCATCCTCGACCTCCGACGCGTCGACCGGCTCGGGCTCCGCGTCGCTTTCCGCACTGGCGGTCGCTTCGGGCTCCGCGCTCGGCGCGCTGTCCCCTTCCGTACCGGGTGCCGCCTCGAGGGAGGCGCCCGGAGCCTCGGTGGAATCACCCTCCGAGCCGGGGCTGGAGTCGGAGGGTGCGGACTCCTGCTGCGCGAGCGGGCCGAGACCAGTCAGCGTGTCCGGCGCGCTGTTCTTGAGGTCGGCAGCGTGTGCCGCGCGCGACGGCAGCGACGAGAACAACTTCGGCTCCTCCTTAAGCTCTTCGTCGTTTCCGCGATCCAGACTGTCGGCCACTGAATACCTCCGCTCGAATCACTGCGCGCCCCCCAGGGCCCAAAGGCAGCATCTGCGCACCCTGGTCCGCATGTCGGAAGCGCAAGCAACAAGTAAGTGGGGAAGAGAGCACTACCGCCCAGGGTGCACCCAGGCGCATCGACAACCCGTAGCACAGCTTCGTGCCGGCCGTGCAGGTCCGTCTCCTACACCGGGGCCCCTCGCGAGATCGCCCATGTCCCCGGGGCCGGGGGAGCGCCCCCCGACGTTGCGTCCCGGAAGGGGTGGCGAGACCCCCCCCTCCACGTCGCCCGCTTTCGTGCGAACCTCGTGCCCCCACCCGATTTTTTCCCTTCGGCCCTACCATGACGCGCTCGCTCGATCGCCTCTTCCGCCCTCGTTCGATTGCCGTAATCGGCGCCTCCCGCCATCGCGGGAACATTGCCGGTGAAGTCTTTCACAATCTCGTGTCTCACGGGTTTCCGGGCCCCGTCTATCCCGTGAACCCGGCCTCCCGCGCGGTTCAGTCCGTGCGCGCCTATGCCTCGATTCGAGACATCCCGGACGAGGTCGACTTGGCGGTGCTCGTCGTTCCCCAACGGTTCGTGCTCGAGAGCGTGGAGGAGTGCCTCGAGCGCGGGGTGCGGGCGTTGGTCGTGATCACGGCGGGCTTCGCGGAAGTGGGCGCCGAGGGCAAGCGCCAGCAAGACGAGCTCTTGCGCCGAGTCCGCGAGCGCGGCGCGCGCATGCTCGGGCCGAACTGTCTCGGCCTGCTCAACACGGATCCTGCCGTCGAGGTCAACGCGACGTTCGCGCCCACCTGGCCGCCGCCCGGCGTGGTCGCGATCGCCTCGCAGTCCGGCGCGGTCGGGCTCGCCCTGCTCGACTGCGCACGCGAGCTCGGCATCGGCATCAGCCAATTCGCGAGCACGGGAAACAAGGCGGACCTCTCGGGCAACGATCTCCTCGAATACTGGGAGGACGATCCCGGCACGCGCGTGATCCTTCTCTATCTCGAGAGCTTCGGGAACCCGAAGCGCTTCATGGAAATCGCGCGACGCGTCTCGCGCAAGAAGCCCATCGTCGTCGTGAAGAGCGGACGCACCGCGGCTGGCGCGCGCGCCGCCTCGTCGCACACCGGCGCGCTCGCCGGCATGGACGTCGCCGTCGACGCCTTGCTCGGACAAGCGGGCGTGCTCCGCACGGACACCATGGAGGAGCTCTTCGACCTCACGGTGTTGCTCGCGAACCAACCGGTACCCGCGGGTCCCCGTGTCGCGATCCTCACGAACGCGGGAGGACCGGGCATCATGGCGTCGGACGCGTGCGAGAGCCGCGGGCTCACGATCGCCGCGCTCTCGCCGCTCACCGTGGAGTCCTTGCGCGCCTTCCTTCCGGGCGCGGCGTCCGCGAACAACCCCGTCGACATGCTCGCGAGCGCCTCGGAAGAGGACTACGAGCGCGCCGCGCGCATCGTGCTCCGCGACCCGGACGTGGACGCGCTGCTCGTGCTGTTCGTGCCCACCATCGTGACCGAAGCGAAGGCCATGGCCGCCGCCGTCGAGCGCGCCGCCAAGGATGCGACGAAGCCCATTCTCGCCTCCGTCATCGGCACCCATGGCGTGCCCGAAGCGCTCGCGGCGCTGCGCGCGGCGCGCATTCCGGCGTACGCCTTCCCAGAGCCGGCGGTGCTCGCGCTGTCGCGTGCGGTTCGCTACGGCAGCTGGCTCGCTCGCCCGCAAGGCGTCGCGCCGTCCCTCGACCGCATCGACGCACGCACCGCTCGCGCGGCGTTCCCCGCCGGGCGAGAGGGCTGGCTCACGCCGGACGCGGTGCGCGCGCTGCTCGAAGCCTACGGCCTCCGGGGTCCCACGGAGACGGTGGTGCACGACGCGGACACCGCGGTCGCGGCGGCGGAGCGCATCGGGTATCCGGTCGCCCTCAAGCTCGTCTCCAAAGAGATCGTGCACAAGACCGAGGTCGGCGGCGTGCTGCTCGACCTCGGCGACGCGGACGCGGTCCGCAACGCCTACCGAAAGCTGGAGCAAAACCTGGCGGACCGCGGCCTCATGCGTGCGATGGACGGCGCCCTGGTTCAGGAGATGGTGCGCGGCGGCGTCGAGACGTACGTGGGGATGGCCGAAGCTCCCGGCTTCGGCGCCTTGCTCGCCTTCGGCATCGGCGGTGTGAACGTGGAGGTGTGGAAGGACGTGGTGTTCCGCGTGCACCCGCTCACGGACGTGGACGCGCGCGAAATGCTCGACCAGATCCGCGCCCGCGTCCTGCTCGACGGGTTCCGCGGGGCTCTGCCCGTGGACAAGAATGCGCTCGCCGAGGCAATCCTGAGGGTCGATCGGCTCGTCGCGGACTTCCCGGAAATTCGGGAGCTCGACCTCAATCCCCTGCTCGCGCTCCCGGAAGGCCGCGGTGTGGTGGCGCTCGACGCCCGCATTCGCGTGGGGACGCCCCGTCCTTGAGGAGAAGCCGCGTGCCGTGCGTGACGGTGCATGAGCTCGATCCGCGCGTGCTCGATGACGTCGTCGTCTTCCTGCTCCGCTACGAGCTCGACGCAGAGCCCGGGGAAAGCGAGCTCGCGCGCCTCACCGCCGAAGAGCGCGCGCGGCTCTCGCGTTTCAGGAGGCGCGAAGGCCGGGTGCGCGAAACGGTGCGCTCGCTCCTCGGGCAGCGTCTGGGGCTCGCGCCGCTCGACGTCCCGATCACGGTGGGCTCGATGGGGAAGCCAGTGCTCGACGAGCGCCTCGGCGTCCATTTCAACGTCTCGCACTCCGGTGAGTACGGGCTCGTGGCGATCACGGAAACCGGCGAGGTCGGCGTGGACATCGAGGCGATGCGCAACGAGCTCGCCCATCGCGAGATCGCCGAACGCGTGTTCCACCCGCTCGAGCTCGCGGAGCTCGACGCGCTCGAGTCGGAGGCCTCGCGCCTTCGCCGGTTCTTCCGAGGCTGGGCCTACAAGGAGGCGGTCTTGAAAGCGGTCGGCGTCGGGCTGAGCGGCGCTCCGCGCTCGTTTGCCGTCGTCGGCGCGGCCCCTTGCCGCCTCGTCGCCGACGCGAGCGCGTTCGCGATCGCCCCCGAGCGCGTCCGCCTCGTCGCGGTGCCAGCGCCCGAGGGGTATGCGGCGGCGCTCGCGGTGATAGGCCGCGCGGAGGTTGGCGAGCAGTAGCCGCGGATGATATCCAGCACCCAGCCTGGTCTCGTTCGCTCGACTCGCCGCGCGCGCCGCCATGGCGCTTCTGCTCATCGGCTGCGCCCGTGAACCGGGGCCCGTGCCTCGAGCGCCACTCGCCTCGAGCCCAGCAGGGGCAACGCCGCTTCCACCCCCTTCATCGCCGTCGGCGTCCCCCGCGCCGCACGAAGCGTCTGCTCCGACGAGCAACGCGCTGACGACGAGCGCGCCCGAGTCGGCCGCAGCATCGTCCCCGGCGGCGCAGGCGGCGCGGAGCACGCCGCGCCTCCCCGGACCGTATACGTATCGGCTCCTCCCGGCAGATCCGAATCCGAAGCACGCAACCGCGGGGCGGCACGCGAACCTCTCGATGGAGCAGTGTCGGAAGGAGCTCCGCGCGAGGCGCCTTCCAGCCGAACCCACCAAACCGCACAGCGGGATCGCGACTCCCCTCCGGCTCACGGGGCCGTTGCGGGGCGTCCGCTTCATCTCGCCGGGCAAGCGCAGCGTGTACGGCGTGCTCGATTGCCGGCTCGTGCTCGCCCTCGACGAGCTGTCGCGCGTGCTCGCCGAGCTCGACGTGGTCGAGGTGTACATCGACAACCTCTATCGTCCGCGCGCGCGCCTCCCTGGCAAGAAGGCACGCAGCCAGCACGCCTATGGTCTCGCGGCGGATATCATGGGATTCAAGCTCGCGGACGGGCGCGTGCTCGACATCGAGCGCGACTTTCACGGCACGATCGGCGTGCCGCCGTGCGGCCCCAAGAGCCCGCCCGTCGAGCTCCCGAGCGAGGGCGTGCTTCTTCGCGAGATCGTCTGCCGCGTGGCGCGCGAAGGCGTGTTCCACCACCTGCTTACCCCCAATTTCAATCGCGCGCATCGGAATCACCTGCACGTCGACATCAAGCGCGACGCGCGCGGCTACTTGCTCCGGTAAAGACGCTATCCATCGCCGAGCTCGCCGCCGTTCGGGCGGCCGTACGCGCGTGCGGCTCCGAGCGCGCGTTGGGGAGATATGCCGAGACGGTGATTGTCCGGTGATGATGGACGAGAATTCGGATGCGACCGAGGTGCGCCCTACCGCGCGCAAAGAGGCGAAGTAAGATGACCTCCGACCTCGAAAGGAATCCATGAGAGCTCGGAGTGCCCTGCGTCCCCCTCCCGCCCTCGCGTCCGTGCCGGCCTGCCTGGTCATCGCGGCGCTGCTGCCGGCTTGTGAACAACCGCTCGATGGCGGAACGACCCTCATCGAGGGCGGCCTCGGTACGGGCGGCGACCCAAACCCGGGCACGAGCGCGAGCGGCGGAACCCCCGCCGTGCCCAGCACCAACGGCGGCGCCCCCTCCCCGAGCGGCGGCATGGTGGGCTCGGGCGGGACGGCTGGAACCGGTCC
>CAYYWA010000326.1:0-6617 GCA_964475255.1 uncultured Sorangium sp. | reverse complement strand
GCGGGGTGGCCCGGGGTGGGGGGGGCCCCCTGACAATTTGGGGGGGGGGCAGGGGCGGCGCGTGCCGCCCCTACGAAGCAAGGCTAGAACGCCGATCAGTCAAACTGATCGGCGTTCTAGAGCCGTGCGTCGAGGCTCACGATCGTGAGATCGCCGAGCTGAGACTGCGTCGCGAGGCCGTCGCGCCAGCTTGCGAGCCGTCGATACCGAGGTGGCAGGCCGGAGAGATGCTCGACCACGCGCACCGGGACCGGCCCGGGCTCCTTGACGCGCAGACGAACGCGGACGCCGCTCGCCCCAGGGCTCACCACGCCGAACAGTGACCAGTCAGCGACGTGGAGCGGGTCGACGCGCTCCCCGTCCACGAACGCCTCGAGCACCGAGCCGCGCGGAGCTCCGAGGATCAGCGAGAGCGCGTGCGCCGAGCCTGGCACGAGCTCGAGCTCGATGTCGCGATCCCGAGCGCGAGACTCGCGACGGAGCTCGCGGAGCGACGGCCCCGGCTGATCGAGGCGCTCCGCCGGCGCGCGGAAGAACGCCGGCTGGACGATGCCGAACCACGGGTAGCGATCGCCGGTGTTGTGCGCGAACGAAACGCGACCCTCGAGCCCCGGAGGAACCGAGGGCGCGTCGAGCAGCAAGCGCGCCGTGCCGCTCGTTCGATCGAGGTGGTAGCCGAGGTTCGCGCGCTGCGGGGCCGCGACGGAGCGCGTCGGAAGCACCAAACCGAGGATCGTGAGCACGACACAGAGCGACCCGAACGCGAGCACGACCATTCGCCGCGCACGCTCACCGAGGCTCGCCAGGAAGGGAGCGAGCGGCAGCAGGACGAGCGCCGCCACCCCCGCAGCGAGCGCCGGTAGGGCGAACCCGAAGGCGTGAACGGTGAGCGCGGCGTGCGGTACCCAGAGGAGCGCTGCCGATACGAGCACTCCGAGCGCGACGATCGGCAGCGAGAGGACCGACGCGCGGCTCGCGAGGAGCCCCAGCGCGCCGATGGCGGCGACGAACGCCGGAACGAGCCAGAGAAACACCGCCTCCGGCAGGAGCCACGCCGTCACCAGCGACAACGCGAGGAGCAGCAGCCACTCGGCCACGAAGGCTTCGGCGAGCTCGAACGCGTCGCGGAGGAGCGAGGCCCCGAAGGCGAAGGCGGCGAAGGCTCCGGCATAGAGCGCCGCGAGCAGCACGGGAGTGCTCGCGGGCCACGGCTGGTAGTCGAGGTGGATCCGGTGGAGGGCCGGATCCAAAGCGAAGCCGAACCCGAGCGTCAGAGCGAAGCCCACGACGATCGCGAGCGCGGCTCCCCCGACGCGCCGCCACGAGAGGGACGAGCGCCGGACGAGAGCGACGATCAGCACGAGGGAGAGCGCGACGACCGCGTGAGCGAGCCCCTTCCCCGTCGCGAGCGAGACCCGAACGAGCCGCCGCCCGAGCAGATCGAAGAACACGCTCTGCTGCTCCGAACGCGGGATCCCGTGCGTGACCACGTCGTGAACGAGGGCGAGCGCCTGGTCCCCGTGGTGCTGCACGCTCTCGAGCGAGAGATGCGCGACGTCGTCCTCGGGCG
Organism: uncultured Sorangium sp.; assembly: GCA_964475255.1. Taxonomy (GTDB): domain Bacteria; phylum Myxococcota_A; class Polyangia; order Polyangiales; family Polyangiaceae; genus PMG-095. The sequence goes on along the minus strand of CAYYWA010000326.1, from coordinate 5,047 downwards.
TGTGATAGCGCGTCGCTCGTTCGATGAACGCGAAGTTGACACCGGGCAGGCCGGCACGAGTAAACACGCTCAGATCGGTGTCGTTCGGGAGCTCGCGGTACGCGGCATAGAACACCGAGCTCGTCACCGGGCGCTCGACCGCGCGCCCGTAGGCACGGAGCAGACCGTCGTTCGGCGTGCTCGTCTCGAACAAGAGACTCGCGCCGGCGACCCCGCGGGCTTCGAGGTTCACGACGAGCCCGAGTCGCTCGCGCAGGGCGCGATCCTGCGCGAGGACGCGCGCGCCGAGGAGCCCCATTTCTTCTCCGTCGGTGAAGAGGAGCCAGACGGAGCGAGCGAGCTCACCTCGGGCGCGCAAGGCGCGCGCGGTTTCGAGCATCACGGCGGCACCGACGGTGTCGTCCGCCGCGCCGGGGCCGGCGGGTACCGAGTCGTAGTGCGAGGCGAGCGCGACCGCGAGGGCTCGCGTGCGTCCCGGGATCTCCGCGATCACGTTCTCGACGACGGCGCACACCCCGTACTGGCCGCAGCTCATGCCGCGCCGGAGCTCCGGGACCAGTCCGAGCTTTCGAAGCTCGGACTCGAGCCGCTCGCGCACGGCGCGATTCGCCGGAGTGCCGACGGGGTGAGGCCGCCCATCCCCGAGCAAGCGCTCGAGCGCCGTGCGTGCGCGCTCGGCGGAGAACTCCGAGGCCGCGACGTCGCTCGAGCGCACGGAGGGCGGCCGCGATGCGCCGATGCTCAGAACCGCCGTGATGAGGAAGACCAACGCCGCGAGCGGCAAGAGCGCCCGCCGCCTCACCCGCCTCTGCACCATCGGATTCACGCGACCGATGTACTACGAGCGTCGAAATGCGGCGATGACGGCAACTCGGGCGGCTTGGTCGGCCGCTCGCTCACGCCTGGATTTTCGAGGCAAACTGGGCTCGTGCGAGCCGGGACCGGTCCCCGATCTGCTCGTGCTGGAGGATTTCTCGGAGTCTCTCCTCGAGACTGGAGAAATCCCGAATGCATTTTGGGTCCTCGGTACTAAAACCCCGATCGGTTCCCCCAACGGCCGCAAAGGGCGGCTCGCGCCGCCCTCCCGGCCCCGGCTGAGCTCGGCGGGGCCCCTTCCCACGCGAGCACTCGGCTCCGCGCTGGCCTCACCGGACTCGGCACGTTCCCAACCGCTTGTCGCTCCTCCAGATAGTGGCTCCCCCGCTCCGGCTCGCCCGTTTCGATCGCGCGACACGCACCACGCCTCGTCGCCGGCTCCTGCCGCCTTCGGCCCTGCTGTTCGCGCTGGTCGCAACGGCGGGTTCGGCGCGGGCAGAACCCCAGGCGGAAACCATCGCCGCCTCCCGCGCGCTCGGCATCGAGGGCGTCGAGCTAGCAGAGGCGGGGCGTTGCGCGGAAGCGATCGAGAAGCTCGAGCGCGCCGAAGCGCTGTACCACGCCCCCAGCGTGCTCGCGCGGCTCGGGGAGTGCCAGATCGAGATCGGGCAGATCGTGCGCGGGACGGAGACGCTGAACCGCGTAGTGCGCGAGCGGCTCGCGCCGGATGCGCCCGAGCCGTTTCGGGCCGCCCAGGCGCGCGCGGAGGAGCTGCTCGATCGCCACCTCCCCCGCATCGCGAGGCTCGTGCTCCACATCGAGCCCGCCAATGTGCCCGCAGACGTGACGGTTTCCGGAGTCGCCGTGCCGCGGGCTCTCCTCGGCGCGGAGCGCCCGACCGATCCCGGAACTCACGAAGTGGTGGCGAACGCGCCCGGATACGAAGGGGCGCGGGCGACGATTCACCTCGACGAAGGCGCTCGCCAAGAGCTCACGCTGGAGCTCCTCCCCCTCGAGCGAGAAGCGAAGCGGGCGGCAAAGCAGCCGGCGCCCGCCGCTCCCCCCGCGCCGGTTTCGGATGGCGCGAAGCCGCGTGCCGCGGAGGGTCCCGGCACGCTACCCTTCGTGTTGTTGGGTGTCGGCGCGGCGGGGCTCGCCGTGGGCACGGTCACCGGTGTCCTCGCCATCCAACGCAAGAACGAGCTCGAGTGCCCCTCCTACCAGTGCGAAGGCGCGCAGCACGCGAAGCTCGACGAGGCACAGGCGGTGTCTTGGGTCTCCACGGCGGGTTTCGGGGTGGGCCTCGTCTCCGGAGTCATCGGCGCCATCCTGTTCGTCTCGAGCTCGGGGGGAGAAGCCTCGACCGGCTTTCGCCTGCGCCCCTACGCGAGCGCTGCGTCCGCTGGAATTTCGGGGAGCTTCTGATGAGCCCCCGTGGAGACTCGCCGAGTCGCGCTCGCCCGCTCTGGTGGATCCTCTCGGGGGTCCTGCTCGCCGCCTGTGCCAACCTGATCGGCCTCGACAAGTACGAGAAGGTCGAGGATTCGTCCTCCTCGGGGGGCGCTGACGCCAAAACGGGCGAACGCGGCGGTACGACGCCCGGGGGCCGCGGCGGCTTCTCCGGAGGCGGCGCGCTCCCCATGGGGGGCACCGCCGGTTCGGGGATGTCCGGCACGGCCGGCGAGCACGGCGGCACCGGCGGGGGAGACGGCACCCCCAACTCGTGTTCGCTCCCCACCCTCTCGGAGGGATGCAACGGATGCATCACGGGGCGCTGCACCAACGTGTGCCGGGAGTGCCGCGGGCAGGTGGCCTGCGACGCGCTCGTCGAATGCTGGGGCGCGTGTGCCGCGGAGGATCCCACGTGCTTTTCGGCGTGTGTGACGGAGCACCAGGTGAATGCCGGGAAAGCAGGCGAGCTGCTCCTCGAGTGCGTCCGCAGCGTCGTCGAAGGGACCGATGGCGCCGATCCCTGCTCGCCCTGTGAGGGTCAGTCGCTGTCGTCGCCGATGTAACTGCGGATCGCGGCCTGCAACGACTCGTCCGAGGGCGCGGCCTCGCCGAACAAGGACCCCCCAGGCGCTGCCGTGAGCACGCCCGAGCGCGCCGAGGGTCGAATCGCGAGCATGCGGTCGGAGCGACTCGAGGTCGCGGCGGCGTTGACGCGAGCAGCCGGGCGCTGCGTGGACGGTCGCTGGGATTCGCGCGGAGGCCGCTGCGACTGCCGCTTTCCGGACCGCTGTGTCGGTTGCCGCTCGGACTCGGGCGGCACCGGCAGCTTCGTGCTCGAACGGAGCGCCGCCGGGGCACGCTCGGCGTCGAGCGGGATGATCGTGGCGAGCGACTCGGGGCTCATCGTCACGGGCGGCGCCTCGTCGTCATCCGGCGGTGTGGAGGCCTTCACGCGCGGCATCGAGGCGACGCCCGTTGGGAAGGGGCCACACGCTGCCTCGATCGCGGCGTCGAGCTCCCCCCGGCGGAGCGCGACGTACGCCGCCTTGTGCTGCGCCTTCATGAGCCGGCGCACGATCTCGACGAGGTCCGGCGAACCGACGTGCTCGCGGTAGTCGGTGCGCAGCGTGTGGATGATGCGACCGCCGTCCACGAACAGGTGCGTGACGATACGCGGATTCTTGGTGCCGGAGTCCTCGGTTTGAATGTGGAAAATGCACCCTCGGTGTCGAACGTTGTTGTTATAACCGGTTACCGGCGGCGCGACCTTCGACACGGGGCTCCCTGGCACCAAGGTCGCAGCATAGCACGGTCGCGGGCGGAAACCCGCGGTACCTCGACGGTTTGCCCTCCTTCGGGGTTCACGCTCGGCAGTGACGAGCGCGTCGGGGCCGTTTTCCGGTGAGATCGAAGTCGAGACGCCGCTCCCGGGAGCCGCTCAGCCGAGCATTCCCTCGTCGAGTCTTCGCATTCCTTCGAGCAAAATTGCCTCGGGACTCGCGGTGATCACCTGCCGGGGTGCACGGAAGTTCGGGTCGAGGGTGAAATCTCCCGACCTCAGGGCGAGCATCGCATACACGGCTTCTTCGCCGCGCAGATTGGCGTACACGGCGTTGAAAATCGCGCCCTCCACGAAGTGGATTTCGCCGGATGCCGCCCCGGAACGAATCCGGAGGCATCCCGTTTTCCGCCCGTGCCACAGCAGCTGGACCATGTCCGGCAGCCCCATCTCCGACAGCGAGCCGGAGACTCCCCGTCCCGAGCCTCCGGCGCGCGCCTCCCGTTCGAGCACCTGGTGCAGCTTCGTGACGAGCACTTCCGGGCTCACGGGTTTCGTCATGAAGTCGGCCGCGCCGAGCTCGAACGCTCGCTGCGCATCCGACCCGCCCCCCCGGCCGGTGACGAACACCCACGGCAGCTTCTCCCCCGCGGTGAGCTTTCTGACGTCGGCGAGCAGTGAAAATCCGTCTCCCTCGGGCAAGTCGATTTCACTCACGACGATGTCGATGTCGCCCCGCTCGATGTGGCGCAGCGCTTGCTCGGCGCTGCGCGCGACGAGCACCTCGAACCCCTGCTCGATGAGGCGAAGCTCGAGCACGGTCGTCTCCTCGGGGTCGGGATCGATCACGAGCGCGCGGCGGCGGTTGGCGAGCAGACGCGCCTTGAGATCGTCACCGGCGACCATGTGCTCGAAGAGGTCCACGAGGTTGGGGTCGAACACGGTGCCGCGGTAACGCTGCAACACCTCGCAAGCTTGTGCGGACGACAGCACCTTGCGAAACGGGTTCTTCGGGTTCTGCGTGAGATCCGCGTAGGTGTCGACGATCGCGAGCAAGCGCGCGCCGAGCGGAATCTCCTTGCCGCGGTGACCGGAGGGCAACCCCGCGCCGTCGTAGCGCTCGTACATGAGCTCGATGGCCTGGCGGATCTCCGGCGGGAGCTTCACCGCTTCGAGGAGCGAAGCGGGAGCTCGAAATCGCTTCTGAGCGATGCTGCGGTGGCTCTCGTACTCCGCCACGTTGAGCGCCGTCAGGTGATACACGTCCATCTTGCCGAGGTCGTGCAGGTAGCCTGCGGCTTGCAGCGCGAGCCCCGAAAGGTTCGCGAGCCCGATGCGCTCGGAGATCTTCTGCATCAGGCGGGCGACGTGCGCGGAGTGCCCGCGCAGATCGGGGCGCTGGTTCTCGAGCAACGTCACGAGGACGTTGAGCGTCTCGAGGTACGTCTCGTCCACGTGGCGGGCCTTCGGCTCGGGTGCCGCCGGGGCGGGCACCGGGGG
>CAYYWA010000325.1:0-6626 GCA_964475255.1 uncultured Sorangium sp. | reverse complement strand
CCCGCCGACGCCCCCGCGGGCGCGGCGACCGCCGGGGCCGCCGCCGCGGCGCGGACGCGGTCCCCCGCCTCCGCCACCGCCCGGTCCGCCCGTGCCACGGGCGCGGGCTTCGTTCACCACGATTTCGCGGCCGTCGAGCTCGGTGCCGTTCAGCTCGTTCATGGCGGACTGGCCCTCTTCATTGGTCGCGAATTCGACGAATCCGAATCCGCGCGAGCGTCCGCTCATGCGGTCGATGACGACCGCAACGGACGTCACGTTGCCGAATCGCTGGAACTCCTGGCGCAGGCGGTCCTCGGTCGTCGAGTAGGCCAGGTTGCCAACAAAAAGACGCATACTGATTCTCCTTGTCTCTCTCTTCCGAACGGCGTCTAGACGGCCCTTGAACGAACGCTCGACGCTGACGCTCACTACCGGCGGCTCCTGCGGAGCAACCGCCACCACTTGACCTACCACTCGAGCGGATTCGGACCGGACGAACTTCGGCACCTGGCGAAAGGGCTCTCGTAGGTTATCAGGTTCCCCTGGCAATGCCTACTCCACTCACCTAGGTCCCCTCCATTGCATACACCCCCCGTGGCATTTGGGCTACCGCGACGCGGTGATGACGGGGCGGCCGACAACACGGAAATTTTCCTGCTCGCCCCGTAGCGCCTAGGATTCGCGCCGTGTCAGTCGGTCGTCGCGCTGTCGAGCTCGTCATCGTGCTCTTTGCGATTCTCGGGTTCGCGTTCGTTCCACTCGGCGGGAAAACAGGCCTGGAACACGCGCTATTCCTCGCGCGTTCTCAGCCAGCGCGCCAGCTTGCCACGGGGCTCCTCGCCGCACTCTCCCGCGCGGTCGACCGCGCTCAAGAAAACTTTCGGCCGCGACCGGTGGACGACTCCGAGCCCGTCCCCGTTCCTACGGGAGAAAACGCGGTCGAGCCCGTCCCGCCGCCGCTCCCCAAGACCGCCAAGAACGGGAGCAAGGAAGCGACGGGGCGGGAAGCTTCGCGCTGACCGGCGCTCCCCGCCGGTTACCGGCGTGCTTCGGGGTGCTCGTTATAGAAGGCCTCGAGGCTTTCCTGCGAAATGCGAACTTCGACGGTTCCTTCTTGCAGAATTTCCGCCTGACAGCCGAGGCGTGAGCTCATCCGGACGTCGAACGCCTTGTCGAGAATGTCCTCCTCGGCTTCGTCGGGCTCGCTCAGGCGCTCGGCGCCTCGCTCGACATAGACGTGACACGTGGAACACGCACACACGCCCCCACACGCACTCCCTTCCGGTGCCTGAACGGCCTGCGCCGCTTCGAGGATCGAGGTCCCGACGGGTACCTCCACCTCGAGGTCTTGATCGATGAATCGTACTTTGGCCATTCGTCAGTGCGCCCCCTTGTCCGCGAGGTGCGCCTCGATACCCGCCGCGTGGGCGACACTCTGCTCGACCTCCCCCACGGCCTTGCCGGCGATCGCGGCGGCAATCGCCCGGTTCATGCGCCTTCCGGCAAACTCGTGAGTCGCCGTCGCGAGCGCGTCGATCGCGAGCTCGATGGTGCGCGCCGCCGTGGCGGTGCGGATCGATCCCTCGAGGGCGGCGAGCGCGCGCTCGATCGCCTCGCGCTCGGCGGGCGTGAGCAGGTCCGCGTCGCTCGCGAGCCCCTTTCGCGTCGCGAGCACGATGCGCTCGCCCTCGACGCGCGCGTCGGCGAGCCGCCGGAGCTCGAGATCTTCCTCGCCGTGATCGAGCGCGTCGATCAGCATCCGTTCGACTTCTTCGTCGGAGAGACCGTAGCTCGGCCGCACCTCGACGGTTTGGCTGCGCCCCGTCGTGCGCTCGAGCGCCGTCACGTGCAAGAGCCCATTTTCGTCCACGTCGAACGAGACCTCGAGGCGCGCCATCCCGGCAGGCATCGGCGGAACCCCTTTGAGTGAGAAGCGCGCGAGCGAGCGGCAATCGCGCGCGAGCTCGCGTTCTCCTTGCACCACGTGGATCTCGAAGCCCGTCTGATTGTCGGCGTACGTCGTAAACGTCGAGCGCGCGCCCGCTGGGATCGTCGTGTTCCGCGGCAGGATGCGATCCACGCCACCGCCCATCGTCTCGACGCCGAGCGAGAGCGGCAAGACGTCGAGCAGGAGCACCTCGTCGCTGGCCTTCGCGAGGAGATCCGCCTGCACCGCCGCGCCGTAGGCGACCACGAGATCGGGATCGATGTCGGCGAGAGGCTCTTTGCCGAACAGCTCCTTCACGGCCCGCCGCCCGCGGGGCCCCCGGGCCGCGCCGCCGACCAGGAGCACGCCACCCCCCTCTGCCGGCGCTACGCCCGCGGCGCGGAGCGCACGCCGGCACGCGCGCTCCGTGCGCGCGATGAGCGGCTCGATCCACGCCTCGAACTCCACACGCGTCAGTGAGAAGCGCGCCGGCTTGGCGCCGGGCGCGTGCACGTCGAGCTCGACCGCCTCGCGCTCGGTGAGCGCGTGCTTGGCCTCGCGCGCGAGCTCGAGCGCGAGGCTCACGAGCTCGGGCGTCCGCGCGTTCGAAGGCGCGAGCGTGGCGAGCAGCCGCTCCGCGATCTCGCGGTCCATGTCGTCTCCACCGAGCGCGCTGTCACCGCCAGTGCTCTGCACCTGGAAAACACCGTCCTCGAGGCGCAGCACGGTGACGTCGAACGTGCCCCCACCGAGGTCGAACACGACGAAGAGGCCGTTTTGCTTCTTCTCGAGGCCGTACGCGAGCGCTGCCGCCGTAGGCTCGTTGAGCAAGCGCAGCACCTCGAGCCCCGCGAGGCGCCCGGCATCGCGCGTGGCTTGCCGTTGGGCGTCGTCGAAGTACGCGGGCACCGTGATCACCGCGCCGCCCACCGTTCGGAGCTGGTCGACGGCGCTCCGTCGCAAGCTCTTCAAGATCTCCGCGCTCACCTCGACCGCGGACGGACGCGTCCAGCCGAGATCGAAGCGCACGACCTTCGCCGCTTCGGGCGTCTCCGGCTCCACGAAGCGGTATGCGCCGAGCTTCTTCGTCTCCGGATCGTCGGCGCCCCGTCCCATGAAGCGCTTGACGCTCTGGATCGTGCGCTCCGGCTCCCGCGTCACGTGCGCCGCCGCGGCGCGTCCGACCAGGATCCCGCCCTCGGGCGAGTAATAAACGACCGACGGCAAGAGCGACGTGCCGTCACACGTCGAGAGCGGCACGGGCCTCCCCTCGCGCACGGTGGCCACGATGGAGTGCGTCGTTCCGAGATCGATGCCGATCGGGCGGGGCGGCGCTTTGGGATCGAAAATGTCGAGCAGGACCATGTTCGTGGGCTCGTCTCGTGTCGTCTCGCGAAGCAGCGAGACCGTCGCTAGTCGATGTCGTCGCGCGCCGCGCTCGCCTCGCCGAGGAGGCGGCGGTAGTAGCGGAGCTCGCCGATGCGCCGAATCAGCTCCCGAGTGACCTCGGGTGACGGCGCGCTCCGCTCGAGCTCCGAAAATCCGGCGGCCAGCGCTTCCACCGCGCTCGCCTCGTCGGCGGCGGCGCGCTCGATGAAGCGTTCGAGCGCAGACACGTCCTTCTGCGCGGCGAGCGCCGCGAGCTCCTCCTGGAGCTCCAACATGCGCATCAAGAAAGCCGGCTCGGCGGGCGGCTCCGAGCCCTCGGGGACGCTCACGCCGTGACGCGCGAGCAACGCCAAAGCGCGCCGCACCGGATCGCGAACGATCCCGAACGCCTGGTTCACCTCGATCGCCCGCGACAGGGCGAGGCGCCGTTCATTCGCCGGGCGGTCCACGTAGCGATCGGGGTGCAGCGCGCGCGAGAGCTCGCGATGGCGCGCGCCGACGCGTTCGAGGTCGAGGCGAAAGCGCGGCTCGATGCCGAGGATTGTGAACGGATCGGTCACTTCACGGTGAACGAGTGCCCGCAGCCGCAGCTCGAGGCCTCGTTCGGGTTCCGGAACTTGAACCCCTGGAACATCACGGTGCGTTCGTAGTCGAGGACCGCGCCCGCCAGATAGACGAGGCTCTTCTTGTCCACGACGAAGCGCACGCCTTCCGCCTCGAACACGGAGTCCCGCTCGCGGGGCTCCCCGTCCTCGAACTGAATTACGTAGGAGAACCCCGAGCAGCCCCCGCCCTTGATCCCGAGCCGCACCGCGGCCTCGGGGGTGCCCCGCTCTTCGAGCTTCTCCCGCGCATAGCGCGCCGCCTCCGGCGTGATCGTCACGGTCCGCCGGCTGGGAGGCGCCATGGACGGCGTGGCCGCCTTGGAGGGTTCGATTCCGGGCGAAGCGTCGGTCATGAGTTCCCCTGTGCGGCGCTGCGCTTGCGCCGGTAATCCTCGATCGCGCTCTTGATCGCGTCCTCGGCCAGCACGGAGCAGTGGATCTTCACCGGCGGAAGGCTCAGCTCCTCCGCGATCTGGCTGTTCTTGATGGTCGCGGCCTCGTCCACCGTCTTGCCCTTGATCCACTCGGTCGCGAGGGACGAGGAAGCAATCGCCGAGCCGCACCCGAAGGTCTTGAAGCGAGCATCCTCGATCACGCCCGCCTCGTTCACCTTGATCTGGAGGCGCATCACGTCGCCGCACGCGGGCGCACCGACGAGCCCCGTGCCGACCGAGGGATCGTTCTGGTCGAGCGTCCCCACGTTCTTCGGGTTTTCGTAGTGCTCAATCACTTTTTCACTGTAGGCCATGCTGTTCCCGGTTTCGAAAAGTGCTGAATTCCCGCTTGATCAGTGGGCAACCCACTGGATGGATTTGATGTCGATCCCCTGCTGATGCATCTCCCAGAGGGGCGACATGTCGCGCAGCTTGCGAACCTTCTCGACCACGAGCTGGCCCACGTAGTCGACCTCGGCCTCGGTGTTGAAGCGGCCGAGGCCGAAGCGGATCGACGAGTGCGCGAGGTCCTCGTCGAGGCCCATGGAACGGAGCACGTACGAGGGCTCGAGGCTCGCGCTCGTGCAGGCGGAGCCGCTCGAGACGGCCACGTCCTTGATGGCCATCATCAGCCCTTCGCCTTCCACGAAGGCGAACGACACGTTCAAGTTCCCGGGCAGCCGACGCTCCGGATGACCATTCAGGACCACCTCGTCGAGCTCGGACGAGAGCTTTCGCCAGAGCCGCTCGCGGAGGCCGCGCAGCCGTTCCGCCTCGTCGGCGCCCTCGCGGAGGAGGAGCTCGCAGGCCTTGGCGAACCCGACGATGCCGGGCACGTTCAGCGTCCCGGAGCGGTTTCCCCGCTCGTGCCCGCCGCCGTCCATCTGCGCCACGAGCCGCACGCGCGGCCGCGAGCGACGCACGTAGAGCGCGCCGATGCCCTTCGGGCCGTAGATCTTGTGCGCGGACAACGAGGCCAAATCGACGTTCATGGCCCGCACGTCGAACGGCGTACGGCCGGCGCCCTGCACCGCGTCCACGTGGAAGAGAATGCCGCGCTCGCGCGTGATCTTGCCGATGTCGGCGATGGGCTGGATCGTGCCCACCTCGTTGTTCGCCAGCATCACGCTGACGAGGATCGTCTTGTCCGTGAGCGCGTTCCGAATGGCCTCGGGATCCACGATCCCGTCCTTGCCAGCCGGAACGTACGTCACCGTGTACCCCGCCTTTTCAAGGCGCTTGCACGAGTCGAGCACGGCCTTGTGCTCGATCGTGGTGGTCACGATGTGATTGCCCTTCGACTGGTAGTACTCGGCGACGCCCTTGATGGCGAGGTTGTCGCTCTCCGTCGCGCCCGACGTGAACACGATCTCCTTGCCCGACTCGGCGTTGATGAGGCGGGCGATCGTGTCTCGTGCGTCCTCCACCACCGCCTCGGCGCGCCAACCGAACGCATGCGTGCGGCTCGCCGCGTTGCCGAAATGATCCGTGAAATAGGGAAGCATCGCGTCGAGCACCCGCGGGTCCACGGGAGTCGTCGCGTGATAGTCCATGTAGATGGGGACCTTGAGATTCGTCATGAGCTCACGTGCGCGCCGACCACGAGCTCCGGCGCATTCGGACGTTCGGGATGTCGTTCACAAGTGGGGCAGGAGTGGACGGGCAGTGCCGGCTCACACGCCGTGTTGCAGCCCGAAAGAAACGCGAGGCTCTCCTCCAGCTCCGCCTCCAGCCCTCGAAGCTCGGCGATTTTCGTCCGCGTCGCCTCGAGCTTCGCCCGGTAGAGCTCGCGAAGGCGCGTCGCCGCGAACACCGCCGAGCCGGACGCCTCCTGCTCTCGCACGAGCTCCTGAATCTCCGAGAGCGAGAGCCCCAGGTTCTGGAGCTTGGCGATCCAGCGCACCCGTACGAGGGCCTCTTCCGTGAACAGCCGGTACCGCCCCTTCGAGCGCTCGTGCGCCCTCAGCAGGCCCAGCTCCTCATAGAGGTGGATCGCGCGCACCGTCTTTCCGGTCGCCTTCGCGAGATCCCCCACCTGCAAGAACACGGCGGACTCCTCATCGTCCTTCGCGCTCCCCTCGCCCTGGGCGGTCGCAGTTCCCTCCCGCGCGTCCCCCGGCGTCCGCGCAAGAGACTCCTCTCCCTTGCCCTTCCGCGAGGGATCGGTGGGTCCACCTGGGAACACCATGAGATGCTTAACGCGCGAGGTCACCGCTGTAAGCCTCACCCTAACGCACGCGTCAGGGTTACGCAACGGCAGCGTCTCTACGCCCCCCGGCCCCCTTTGTC
>CAYYWA010000324.1:0-6646 GCA_964475255.1 uncultured Sorangium sp. | reverse complement strand
CATCGCGCCCGACCCAGCCGCTCCTGCCGCACCCGCACCGGCCACCCATCCCGCGCCGGAAGCGCCTCCGGAGCTCTGTGCGCCCCCCGCGGAGGTTCCGACCGCGCCCCCGGCGCCGCTGAGTCCCGCGGTTCCGCCGCTGGGCGCACCGCCCGCGCTGGAGCCGCCCGGCGCGCCCGTGCTCGTCCCCGAGTTGCCGCCCGAAGGACCGCCAGAGGCGCCCGCCATCCAGGCCTCCCCGGGGGTGACGTCTCCGGTGCACGCGGTGACGGCACTCGCCGCGATCAGGGTCGTGAATGCGAGAAACCCGAGCTTCAGACCCCGAAACCGAGTCATCGTGGCGGACGGGCTATCATCGATGTCCGAACCGGGCAAGCAAGGGGCGGTCTCGCACGCGGCTGCCGAATGTGTGAATTCGTAGAAAACTTAACCGTGACTGCTCGCTGGGATGTGCACGAACGAGCGCCATCCGCGCGCAACAAAAAGGTGTCGCGTCCGAGGCGGATCGCCACAGGGAGCGGTCGAGCGCTCCCGCATGACGTAGGCTCTCGGGACAGGCTCCGCCGAGGTGACCGACTTGCGACCGGATCCACGCGTTTACTTCGCGGGCGAACGCACGTTGCTCGCGTGGGTGCGAACCGGCATCACGTTGATCGCGCTCGGATTCGTCGTGGCGCGCTTCAGCCTGATCGTTCGAGTGCTCGAGCTGACGCCTCCGGACTCGCATCCGTCCGGGGTGGGGCCGGCCATGGGCACCGTGCTCGCGCTGTTCGGGGGCTTCTTCACGCTGCTCGCGAGCTACAAGTTCGTGCTCTTCGTGCGCTCGCTCGGCCCCGATGAGCGTCCCCGCGTTCGCTTCGAGCCCGCGCTGACCCTCGCTCTCGCCTTCGTCGTGAGCGCGACGGGGATCGCGTTGGCGCTCTACTTGATCTCCTGAGCCCACGCCGGGCACGCACCGAAGGCGTGCCCTGCCGTGACGGTCCGAGCCGAGCTCGGGGCCCGAGCGCCGACGTGGCGCGCGGGCCCCGCACTCGCATGCGGCAGGAGCGTTGACTCAGCGTGAGCTCGGCCTCCCCGAGTGGGAAGGCCGAATGCTGGGCTCAGCGATGGAGATGGCTGGAGGGCGGGGAGGAGGGGCGCTGCGACGCAGGCAGATCCTCCTTGCGCACTTCCGCCTTCTCTTTGCGGATGTCGGCTTCGACGCGCTCCTTCTCCTCGTGAGGCGTCTTGGTTACCCGAATCTCCTCGCGGACGACCGGACGTTTGTGGATCTCCACCTCTTCTTCGACGATGGGAACCGTCACCGTGCTTTCCTGAAAGGCGCCGGCCCCGGGCTGCGTCCCAGGAGGCGCGTCGACGCGCTCGACGCGGACCTCCTCGTGCATGACCGGCACCGTGAACTCCTTGTGCTCGGTCACCACGTGCTTGTGGATCTCCACCTCGCCGGCTTCACGGCGATGCTTCTCCAGGGTGATTTCCTCCTCGGAGAGCGGGACCCGATGCTCTTCGACCGCGCTTCCTGCGGCCATGGGGGCCGTCGATACGCCCTCGCGCTCCTCGCGGCGCTCCTCACGGAGCTCACGGCGCTCCTCGTGCTTGTGCTCGCGCTCTTCCCGGTGACCCTGGAGCTTCTCGCGCAGCTTCTCGCCGAGCCCTTCCTTCTCCTTGCCTTCGCCCCGCGTTTCGATGCGCTCTCCTTCGTAGCGCTCGCTTTCGACCCGTTGCCCTTCGGGCCGTTGCGCTTCCAGCCGCTCGCCCTCGAGCCGCTCGGCCTCGAGCCGTTTCCCTTCGAGCCGCTCGCCCTCGAGCCGCTCGCCGCGCCGCTCACGGTCGAGCCCGGCGGCTCCCGCCGGAATCGCACCGCGCTCGGCCGTCGCCGCGGCCTCGCGAAGCTGATCGTCGCTCATCGACAGCCAAATCTCACCCTCGCGGATCGAGGAAATCAGGCTGTAGCTCGCGACGTATTCTTTCGGGAACAGCCAGCCTTTCTCGATCATGAACGACTGATCGGAAAGTGCGGTAACTTGCCCCAGATCTTTGCCGTTCGAGCTCCGTACCTTCATGCCCTCGCGGATTTCTTGCCGCTCCATGTCGTGCCTCCTCGTCGGCCGCGCATGTCTGCCGCATACGAGAACTCGAGCTCGGCGGCGCGGTCGATAACGACATAGTGATTCTTTCTTCATGACGGACAAGAACAATCGAGGAGCACGGACGCGCCCTCGACGGTAGATCACGAGTCCACGAGGTGCGGGTCGGAGTCCGAGTCGCGTCATGGTGCGCTCGACGAGCGCGCTCGCGGGCGACGCAACGTTGCTCTGCTCTCGCCGAAGCGAAACCCGGATTTCGACCTTCCCCGACCAGCAAACTCGAAACCTAGGCCGAGGAGCGGATTCCGGTGCCGAGCAGGGCTTTTAGCTCCACGCGAACCTCACCCGGACCAAACGTCTCGACCAGGCGGGCCAAGATCTCGTCGGAGAGCTCTTTCCAGCGCGCCTCGCCGACGCGCCGCCGCAAGAGAACCAAGTGCACGTTCGAGCGCTCCATCGACGCCCAGTGTGCTTCCGGGCTCGGGGCCACGGAGACGTGCGAGACGGGATGGACGTCGATCGCGTCGAAGCCTGCCTGCTGCATCTCCGCGAGCACCTCTTCAGGCTCGCCGAGCGGCGGCTTCGTGCGCCCGAAGGGGAGCTCCGGCATTTTCTCCACGAGCACCCGAAAGGGGAGCGCGTATTCCGGGACTTGGTCGAAAGGACGCCAGCTCGAGACCACGGCGCGCCCGCCCGGGCGGAGCACCCGCAAAAGCTCCCGAAAGCCTTGGAGCCGATCGGGAAAGAAGATCAACCCGAACATCGAAAACGCCGCGTCGAACGCCGCGTTCGGAAGAGGGAGCGCCTGCCCGTCCGCCACGATCGTCTCGATGTTCGCGAGCCGGCCTTCGCGCGCACGACGATTCAGCTCTTCGAGCATCCGTGTCGAGAAGTCGACGGCAACCACGCGCCGCGCTCGTGGCGCGGCTTGGAGCGTGAGCGTGCCCGGGCCTGCGGCGACGTCGAGCACGTCCGAATGCTCCGTGAGCGGTACGAGGCGGAGCGCTTCCCGAGCGAGCCCCGAGAACAGCTCCCAGTGCTCTTCGACGTAGGCCTGGTGGACCAGATCCCACGGCTCTGGCGTGGCGAGCGGGCTCCGGGGTGCGTCCGTCATGGCGAGACTCTGGTGTCGGTCCGTGGCCACCGCAAGAGGCGCCCCGTTCCGGCGAGGTGCACGGAGCTCGCTTCCGCGCACCCCGCCGTTTTCGAAGGCCCGCGCCTCCGCCCGACCGCGGTTGCGTCCGGACGGCTCTCGAGGACTCCTGAGCGTTCGTGGTCAGGGGCTCGGATCGTCGCGAGCGGGGGCGCTTCGTGCCTGTCTCTCGAGCCGTGAGAACACCTCCGGCGTGCCGCGGGCGGTGAGCGCGATCCCGTCGCCGTACGTCTCCTCGAGCACCTTGAGGTGTTCCCGGACCTCGGCGAGCACGTGCGCCCGGTCGTGAGGGAGCTCCACCGTCCGGGTGACCAGGAACTCGTCGAAGAACGCGACGATGCGCTCGCGCAACGCGCGGCCGTCCTCGCGCCGGAGCGCCGAGACCTGAATCGCCTCGGGAAACTCCTCGGCGAGGGCCCGGCGCGCGTCGGGATCGAGACGATCCGCCTTGTTCATCAGGACCCAGGTGGGGGCGTTCGACGCTCCGATCTCGGCGAGCACCGCGCGCGTGACACGGAGCTGCTCGCGAAACGCAGGGTCGGAAGCATCGACGACGAGGAGGAGGAGCCAGGCCTCGAGCGCTTCGTCCAGCGTGGACCGGAACGACGCGACCAGATCGTGCGGCAGCCGTTCGATGAAGCCCACCGTGTCGGAGAGGACGATAGGCGGATTCGTCGGCGGCACGAGCTTGCGGACCGTGGTGTCGAGCGTGGCGAACAGCTCGTCTTCGATCAGGACGTCGCTGCCCGTGAGGAGGCGCATCAGCGACGACTTCCCGGCGTTGGTGTAGCCGACGAGCGCGACGTGGAAGATGTCCGCGCGTCGTCGCCGCCTGACCTGCGCGCCGACCGTGAGCCGCTCGAGCTCGCGGCGGATGCTCGCCATGCGCTCGCGGATCCGCTGCTTTTCGAGCTCGACATTGGTGTGCCCGCGCGCCGCACGACCGCCGCCGCCTTCGCGATCGCCGAGCGAGCTATCGTCGCGCACGCGAGGGAGCTCGTACGCGAGGCGGGCGAGCTCGACCTCGAGCTTCGCCAGGCGGGTGCGCGCGCGCCGTTCGAACACGTGCAAGATGACCTTGGTTCGATCGAGGACGGGAACGCCCGTGGCCAGCTCGAGGTTGCGTTGCTGGCCGGGCCGGAGCTCGTCGTCGATGACGACCAGCTCCGCTTCCCGGCGCCGTTCGATGGTCTCCGGTCGGCGCGGGGGGGTGGGGCCTCGTGGAAGCTCACCCGGACCGCCCGTGAGCGCGGCGAGCTCCCGGAGCTTGCCTTCTCCGAGATAGCCAGGGGCACCCCGGTGCGGGCGTTTCTGGACGAGCGTGCGGACGACGGAGACTCCGAGGCCCGCGAGCAGGCGTGTGAGCTCTTCGAGCGAGGTTCGAACCTTGGATTCGGGCTCATCGGGATTGCGAACTGCGACGATGACGGCGGTGCGCCCCGGAAGTGCAGAGGATTGGATAGTGGATGGATGACGAGCAGGCATGCCAGGTCTCCTGGGCAAACGACGACTGGAGGAGACCGGAATGGCGTGCGCCTTCGCGAGCTCGCCGCGCAGGGAACCGCTCCGTGGCTTCTTCACGCGCGACTCCGATGCACACGCATTCCAGCCTCCCGGGACGAGGGAGTGAGTGGAAAGCAGCGCAACGGGGCACGCCAACCGCGGGGCTCGCGGAGGCCGAGGCTCTGCAGCGCTGCTGGTATCAGCGCAGACGGAGAGACGCGGTCCACATAGCGCTCGGAGTATGACTCGCCTTCGACGACGCGCAAAGTGAAAAGTTCGGCGAGCAATCTAGTGGGTCCCGCCTCCTATCCGTTTGTAGGCTAGGGCGATGCCTCGCCCGCGCGTACATCTGGTCGATGCCACCTACGAGCTCTTTCGTGCGTACTTCGGGGCACCGAAGGCGTTCGGAACGGACGGCGCCGAGGTCGGGGCGACGCGTGGCGTCCTCTCGACCTTGCTCCGGCTGACGCAGCTGGAAGGCGCGACGCACGTCGCGTGCGCGACCGATCACGTGATTCGCTCGTTTCGCAACGAGCTCTACGACGGATACAAAACGGAGATCGGGGTCCCCGAAGATCTGCTCTCGCAGTTTCCGCTCGTCGAGGAGGGCATTCGGGCACTCGGCATGGTGGTGTGGCCGATGGTGGAGTTCGAGGCCGACGACGCGCTCGCGACGGGCGCGGCGCGCTACGCCGCCGATGCCGAACAGGTGATCATCGCCTCACCGGACAAGGACCTCGCTCAGTGCGTGCGCGGCGACCGCGTGGTGATGCTCGATCGCCTCCGGCGAAAGGTGTACGACGAAGCCGCCGTCGAGGGGAAATTCGGCGTCTCACCGGGCTCCATTCCCGATTGGCTCGCGCTCGTCGGCGACACCGCGGACGGCTATCCCGGGCTGCCTGGATGGGGCGAGAAGTCCGCGGCCCGCGTGCTCGGGGTGTTCGAGTCGCTCGAGGCGATCCCCGCGGCCGCGCGCGACTGGCCGCCGAACCTCGTGCGCGGCGCCGAGCGGCTCGCCGCCACGCTCGCTGCACGACGGGACGAGGCGCTCCTCTATAAACGGCTCGCGACGTTGCGCACGGATGCCCCGATCACCGAGTCGCTCGACGAGCTCGAGTACGTGGGTGCGCGCCCCGAGCTGCGCGCCTTCTGCGAGCGCATCGGCTTCACGGATTTCTCGAGCCGCGTGACGCGCTGGGCTAAAACCCCGTGAACGTCATCGGGTTCGACGACGGCCCGTTCGAGCGCGCTCACCGGGGACGCGTGCTCCTGGTCGGCGCGGTGTGCGCCGGCACGCGGCTCGACGGCGTGGTCAGCGGTCGCATTCGTCGCGACGGAACGGACTCGACCGAGCGCATGATCGAGCTCGTCACGACGAGCCAGTTTCGCGAGCACGTCCGCGCGGTGCTCCTCCAGGGGATCGCGGTGGGCGGGTTCAATGTCGTCGATGTCCAGGCGCTGTCCGCGACGCTCGGCGTCCCGGTGCTGATCGTGATGCGGCGTCGCCCCGATTTCGCCAGCATTCGCCGCGCGCTGTTCGGCACCGAGGCGTCCGGGCGCCCGAGGCTTCGCGGCGCGGACCGCAAGTGGCGCTTGATCGAGGCGGCGGGCCCGGTCGAGCTCCTCGAGCTCCCGGCGAGCGCGCGCTCCCGGGCGCGACCGAGCGGCCTGCGCGGCGCCGCTCAGCGCGGCTGGATTCAGCGCGTCGGTCTCACGGCGAACGCCGCGCGGGCGCTCGTCGAGTCCACGACGCTGCACGGCCACATCCCGGAACCTTTGCGGCTCGCCCACCTGATCCCCGGTGGCGTCGCCGCCGGGACGAGCCGCGGGCGAGCGTAGAGCGCCCAAACCGTGGGGGACCCCCCCACCCAGCCCCGCCCCCCCCAGTCTGACACGCACCACG
>CAYYWA010000323.1:3300-6647 GCA_964475255.1 uncultured Sorangium sp. | reverse complement strand
GGAGCGGGCCGGTCGCGCTCGGCGAGCTGGTCCAGGCGATCTCCAGCGCGGCCGCCATCGCGCACGCCGCGGGTGCCAGCGGGTCGCGGGGGCCGCCCGAGTAGCGCTCGCGTCCGTTCCGTCCGGCAGCAGGCAACCTGAGAGGAGGCGTCATGCCCACGCTAACCACCGAGCGCGTCGAGCTCGCGCTCATCGACCCGAATGCGATCGACCCGCACCCGGACAACGACAAGGTCCTGAGCGAGGAGTCGTGTCGCGGCCTGGCCGCGTCGATGCGGGCGAAGGGCCAACTGCAGCCGGCCCTCGTCCGGCCCAAGGGCGATCGGTGGGAGGTCGTCATCGGCCACCGGCGGCGCGTCGCGGCGAAGCTGCTCGGCATCCAGCTCCGCTGCTTCGTCGAGGACCTCTCCGACGAGGACGCCCTCGCGCTCATGACGGCCGACAACGAGCAGCACGAGGCGCCCGACCCGATGCGCCAGGCCGCCGCGGTCGCGAAGCTGCTCGAGCGGCCGGGCTGGACGCTGGCGAAGGTCGCCGAGGCGCTCGGCCGCTCCCCGCGGTGGGTGGCGCGGCGCGCGCAGCTCGCGCGGTTGCCACAGGCCTTACGCGAGTCGCTGCAGGACTCCGGCCTCGAGATGAGCGCATGGCCGATCGACTGGATCGAGCAGCTCGCGCTGATCGATCCGGATCGGCTCGAGGCGCTGCTCGAGGACGGCAGGCTTCATTACATCAGCCACCGCTGGCAGATTGAAGCCCTGGTCGCACGCGAGACCCACATCCTCGGCAAGGCGCCGTGGGACCTCGCAGACGCGACGCTGGTCCCCGAGGCGGGCCCGTGCACGACGTGTCCGAGGACCTCGGTTCGATCGCCGGGGCTCTTCGAGTTTCAATCCCCTGCAGAGCGGGGAGAGCAGGGTAGCACGGCGGACCGACGGGTCGCCGCCGCGCGGTGCCGCGACGGGGCGTGCTGGGCGAAGAAGCTCGCCGCACACGCGCGCGCCGAGATCGCAGAGGCGCGCGCCGAGAACCCTGACCTGCTCGTGGTCCGCGGGCAGCAGAGCACGCTACGCACAAAGGACCTCGGCCCGGGCGCCGTCGAAAGCTGGCATGTCGAGAACCTCAAGGGAAAAGCGAAAGGCGCCGTGCGCGCGCTCGTCGTCGAGGATGCCGGCGTGCAGGAGGTCTGGGTTCGCCCGTACGGCGCGCTTCCCACCGCCAAGCCCGCCGCAGCCGCCAAGGCCAGGTCGAACGAGAAAGGCGCGCAGAGCGACGCCGAGCGCCTCGAGGCCTCCAAGCGGCGCATCCGCGATCGTCGGCGGGCGTGGATCGTCGATCGCGTGCGGGCTCGCCTCGAGGACGAGGACGCCCCCACGCCGGCGCCCGCGTTCGTGCTCGCGTGCGTCGCGATGTTCCAGGTCGATCCAGTCCCGGGGTTCTACTCGCCGGACCTCGGCAAGGACGGCCCAGAGGCCGAGCAGCTCGCCGGCAACCTCGAGGCCTGGGCCGCGGCGGTGTGGCCGCGCCTCCGCCGCTCGGTCGCGGCCGCCCTGTCCCGCAACCACCCCGACCACCTCGAGCGCTACCTGCGCAACGCGCGCTGGTGCGCCGAGCCCCTGAGCGAGGACTGGGCCGCCCTAGGGACCGCCGCCGCGGCGGCCATCCCCGAGCCGAAGTGGTGGGCAACGGCGCCGAAGCGCGCGAAGGACCCGCCATCCAAGGCGGAGAAGTCCAGCGGCAAGCAGTCCGCTGGCTCGGCGAAGCGAGGCTCGAAGCAGCCGCCGGCCGCAGCGAAGCGCGGCGCGAAGCGAGCCAAGGGCAGGAAGCCGAGCGCTTCCAGCCGCAACGAGCGAGCGTGAGTGAGATGGGCGCCGTCGAACGACTGGACCAGTCGAAGTCGAACTCGCGAGACGAGGAGCCCCTCGCCTTGCCCTCACCTTCCGACTGGGCTGCCCGCGAGATGCGGAGCAATGTGCTATCGTACTTCCGCATCCTCGAGACGTGGAAGTCGCAGGACAAGGGCGATGCCGCCAGCGAGACGTAGGCCGCGCAGAAGCGGAGACGACGAGCGCCGCGCGGCAGTTCTGTACGCTCGCGTCAGCTCAAAGGAGCAGGAGAAGGAAGGCTTCTCGATCCCGGCACAGCAGAAGCTCCTCCGGCGTTACGCGGCAGCGTCGCAGCTCGAGATCCTGCAGGAGTTCATCGACGTCGAGACGGCCAAGCAGGCCGGCCGCTCCGGGTTCAGCGCCATGGTCACCTACCTGCGCAAGAGCTCGTGCCGGATCGTCATCGTCGAGAAGACCGACCGCCTCTACCGCAACCTGAAGGACTGGGTCACGCTCGACGAGCTGGACCTGGAGATCCACTTCGTGAAGGAGGGCGTCGTCCACTCCGCCGACTCGCGCTCGTCGGAGAAGTTCATTCACGGCATCAAGGTGCTGATGGCGAAGAACTACATCGACAACTTGAGCGAGGAGGTCCGCAAGGGGATGACCGAGAAGGCCGCGCAGGGGCTCTGGCCATCGCGGGCGCCCCTGGGCTACCGGAACGTCGTCGGCGCGGACGGCCGCAAGACCATCGAGCCCGACCCGGAGCAGGCCCCACGGGTCGTGAAGCTCTTCGAGTGGTACGCCACCGGCCGCTACTCGCTGAAGACGCTGACCGAGGCAGCCAGGTTCGCTGGCCTCGTCTACGGCAAGAGCCGCAAGCCGATCCCGAAGAGCCAGATCCACAAGGTCCTGCGGAACCGCATCTACACGGGCAGCTTCGACTGGAACGGCAAGACGTACCAGGGCACCTACCAGCCGCTCATCAGCGTCGAGCTGTGGCGGCAGGTGCAGGATCGCATGGACGGACGCTACAACTGCCCCACGCAGCCGGGGCGATCCTTCCCGTACAGCGGCCTCGTCAAGTGCGGCCACTGCGGCTGCGCGCTCGTCGGCGAGATCAAGAAGGAGCGCTACATCTACTACCACTGCTCCGGCGCGCGCGGCAAGTGCCCCGAGAAGTGGGTCCGGCAGGAGGTCCTCGAGCAGCACTTCCTGCGCGCGATCGAAGCCCTCCACTTCGACCCGGAGATCGCGGAGTGGATCGTCCAGGCCCTGCGCGAGAGCCACGTGGAGGAGCGCCGCTTCCGCGACGAGGCGATCAAGCGGCTCGAGGCCCGAGTCGCACGCCTGTCGAGGCGGCTCGACACCCTGTACGAGGACCGTCTCGACGGCCGCATCACGACCGAGCTCTACGACCGGAAGGCGGACAAGGTCCGCGTCGAGCCGCGCGAGCTGCTCGCCGCGGTGGAGGGGCCCCAGGCGGCCCACGAGGGCTGCCTGCGCAACGGCGTCGGGGGTATG
>CAYYWA010000323.1:0-3290 GCA_964475255.1 uncultured Sorangium sp. | reverse complement strand
GCGTGAGTTACTGCGTCACCACGGCGGTCTCGGAAAGGCTCCCGGCGACGCCGTCGCGACTGCTCGATGCCTCGCGCGCCTGCAGGAGCGCCTCCGCGGTCGTCGCGATGTGGCGCAGCAACTTCAACGCGCGCAGCGGGTCCGGCTCGCCGCGATCGAGGAGCACCAGTGGGCCAACGAGCTCTACCTGACGAACGGCGTCCGGATTATCGAACTCGCGCAAGAGGCGCCAGAGCTGTTCCTTAGGCAGATCGCCGAGGAAAAGCGCAAGTTGCTGGATTGCGTGCTATCGAACTCGACCTGGGCGAACGGCGAGCTGGCGGTGGAGTATCGCCAACCCTTTGACATGATTGCAAATGCGAAGGTCGAGGCGGAAAGGGAAACGGCCGCCGGAGCGGACTCCAGCGGCCGTCGTCTACGATGGCTCCCTTTCGTGGACGCGTTTCGCACGATCTGCGTTGCGCCGCCGCCAGCGGTGCGGCCGGTCCTCGAGGCAGTGGGCCAGCTCGGGGCGGTGGGGTAGTCGCCCGAGGCCAATCCCCACATCAAAATGGCATCATCGCTTCGGTGGGCACTACCTTGGTGAGGCTTCGTACTCGCACGCGCGCTGCAATGGACCCGTAGGCGCCGCCGGCGAGCGCTGCCGCGGACCGCTGCTATCGGCGGCGGGCTGCGTAGGCGAGGCCGATGGCGCCCAGCAGGGCTGCGACGGCGAGCGCCTTGCCGGTCGAGGGACCTGCCTCGGGCGATCGCTCCGAAGGCGGGGCCACGGGCATCACGGGCGACCCGAACGGAACCTCGCCCGCGCTCACCGCGGGCGGGTTGAACGCGAGCTCGGCCTCGAGGGCGGCGAGCTCGGCCTCGAGCTGGCGGTTGACCTCGCGCATGGTGATCAGGCGGGTGGGGTCGCCGCGCTGTTCTTCGAGGGCCCGCTTCGCGAGCTGGAACTGGTCCGCTATGATCTGCGCCTGCATGGCCGCGTCGTAGGCGGAGAGCGCGTAGTTCAGCGCCTCGAGCGCACCGGCGAGGATGAGCCCGACGCCGGTCGCGCTCAGGATCACCTCGATGACGCGCATGACCCCCTGAACCACGTCGATCACCAGGTCCAGCCGGTACTCGTGAAAGAGCCGCGCGCGCCGGGCCGCGAAGAGCTCGCGCAGCTCCTTCCGCCGCGCGCGGTTCGTCTCGGCATGGGCGACGAGAGCGCCGAAGCCTGGAACCGTGTAGAAGGCCTCGGCCGTGAGCTTCTGGAGCGCGCGGTTCGCCTGCTGCGGGAGCAGGAGACTGGCGATCGGGCCGAAGCCAGGTACCAGCCATCCGGAGACGATCATCCGCGCGAGATCGCGGCTGAGCTCGCGCCCGTCGACGCCCTGCTCCACGACGTACGCCTGGAGCGCCTGCGTCGCAGCAGGGCTGAGCGTCGCCATGAGCGCATCCAGGCCGGTGTTCTGGGCGACCCCCGTCAGGGACTGCTGGGCAGCGGCGCCGGCCCAAGTCGGCAGGGACATGGAGGCGAGCGCACCGATCGCAGCTGGCACCGCGAGGACGGTCAGCGCGCCAGCGACGATCGGGTTCTTGAACGTGTCCTCGAGGGCCTCGCCGGTCTCCCGGAGCAGGTGCTGGAAGGTCGACTCCGAGCGGTGGTATCCGACCCACACCTTGCCCGGGCACCCCTCCTCCAGCCACCGCAGCGTGTTCCAGTCAGCCTTCGCCGTCGGCCGGAGGTAGTACGGCCGCGTGTCGCGGAACATCGCCGCTTCGATGCCACACCCGATGGACGTGCACGTCCTCGTAGGTTCTGGGAAAGCGGGCTCGGCAGACTCGCAGTAGAGCACGCCGTCGAGGACCGGCGGCTCCCCGCCCGCCGAGCTCGCATCGCCAGCCAGCCCGCCCGGGCCGTGGCCGCGACCGTCATCGCGGGCGTTGGACTCGGCGAGCCGAGCGAAGTACGCCTGCAGCTCAGGCGAGAGGCCTGTGTAAGCCTGATCGCGCTTCTCCGCATCGCCGGGTCGGGCGTCGGGGAGCGCGTACGAGGGGAGCTCGACCGGCGCCCGGACCTCCTCCACCAGCCCCGCCTTGATGAGCGCCTGCCGCAAGGTTCGCCCAGCCTCCCGCTCGCGGATCACCCACCGCGGCGAGCTGGCGTTGGTGACGAAGTGGCGCGTGAAGACAGGGCGCCAGGTGGACTCGTCGCGGCTCCGCCGGTTGTCCGGCGAGGCGGCCACCCAGCCCCCCTCTTCCAGCTCGGTCAGCCGCAGCTTGCCGCCCTGCAGCTCGGCCTGGATGTCGACAGGCGGGCGGTCCGGGAAGGCGATGCGCCAGACTGGCTCCTCGCCCGACATGTCGAGGTACGGGATCTGGACCGAATTGGCCTGCCCGGCCAGCAGGCCAGCGCCCGGGCGGGGGCCAGGCGGTGCAGTCGCCACCTCGCTGAGCGCGGCGATGCGGGCGCGCAGCTCGGCCTGATAGGCCTCCTCCTCCGCAAGCTGCTCCACCTCGCTGAGGAGGTCCTCGAGGGCCGGGGCGAGCTCGAGGGCCTGGTCGATCGCCGCCCGCAGCCGCGCCTGATGGCCCGGCAGGTCGCCATCATCGGCGGCCCCGAGCGCATCCTCGAGCTCCGTGACCTCGCGCGCGAGCTCCTGGGCCAACGTGAACGCCGTATCCACCTGCGGGCGCTGCTGCTCCGGGATCGGCACCGCGGCCGCGGGGTTCACGATGAGCAGGGAGCGCGAGACGAGGGCCTCGTTCATGTCCGTGCTCCTGCCACGACGTCAACCCGCGCCGCCCGGCTCTTCCGCTCTTCGAAGCCCGGCCGGGAGCTCGCCGCGCCGATCGTGGCGGCGATCAGCGCGAGCTTCCTGTCGAGCACCCAGGCGACGTGCTCATCGACCGCGTGATGGGCTACGAGCACGCGGACCGTGCAGGGTCGCCGCTGGCCGATGCGTCGGATGCGGTGCTCTGCCTGCGCGTTCGCCGCTGGCGTCCACGCCTGGTCCACGAAGACCGCATGCGCCGCCCGCGTGAGCGAGATGGCTACGCCGGCGGCCCGAATCGTGCACGCGACACCGATGAGCGCGCCACGCTGAAAGGCCTCCTCGATGCGCGTCCTCCGCTGCGGGGATGTCGCGCCCGTGATCACGGCCCAGCCGCGGCGCCGCGACAGCGCTCGGATGGGCGCGAGATGGTCGCTGAAGACGACGAGCGGCTCGCGGGCCGCCTCATAGCGGCGCACGAGCCGCAGCAGCGCCGGGATCTTCGCCGCCGCGAGGAGCGCGCGCACCCGCGCCAGC
>CAYYWA010000322.1:0-6714 GCA_964475255.1 uncultured Sorangium sp. | reverse complement strand
TGGGTGGCGGGGGGGGGGATGACGCCGCCGGCGCCGCGGGCGCCGTAGCCGAGATCGGGGGGGATGAGGAGGGTGCGCTTGCCGCCGACTTTCATGCCGGCCACGCCTTCGTCCCAGCCGCGGATGACCTGGCCCACGCCGAGCTGGAAGGAGAAGGGCCTGCCGCGATCGAGGGAGCTGTCGAATTTGGCGCCCTTGTTGCCCTGCTCCCAGAGCCAGCCGCTGTAGTGCATCACGCACGTGTTTCCGGCTTTGGCGGCGGCGCCCTCGCCCGGAGCGACGTCTTCGTACTCGAGACCCGATTGCGTCTTGGTCATGGCCATCGGCGCAGCATACTCGGCTGATCCGTGGAGGAAAGCCGCTTCGAGAGCTCGCGGCTCGATGTGGCGCCGAAAGTTACGCGAAGGGGCGGCCGATTCTCCCGTGTGCGCGATGCGAGCGGAGAGCTCGGCGCGCTGCGCGCACGCGCGGCAAGCCGTCGTTCGTCGAACTTCGCGCAGTGAGGGGTTGGAGCGGAGCGAGGCAGGCGTCGGCGAGTGAACGCTCCGGTGTGCACGGGGGGCATTTCGCGAACAGCGTGCACGGAGGGCATCGGGTTCGGGGTCGCCGTTCGTTTTCGCAGACGAGCGCGTCGCCGCGCCTCCTTGTCGGGCCTCGACCCCTCTCACGCGCGGGCGAAACGGGCTTCGCGCGCTGCCCGATCCGACCCGCCTCGCGCGAAGCGCGCTTCGGCGACCCTCGCCGTCGGCCCGCTCGACGACCGTCCGCGCCCCGGACTGCGGCAGGCGTGCTAGCCCTCGGCGCGTGATCCGGCTGGATAGCGTCGACAAGCGCCACGGGCGTCAGGCTCTGTTGATGGATGCCTCGTGCGCCGTGTTTCGGGGCGAGAAGGTGGGGCTGATCGGGCCGAACGGCTCGGGCAAGTCGACCATCTTTCGCATGATCGTCGGCGAGGAGAGCCCCGATGGCGGCCAGGTGGTCGTCGATCGCGGCACGAGCGTCGGCTACTTCAGCCAGGAGGTCGGTGAGATGCAGGGGATGAGCGTCATCGCGGCGACGCTGGCCGGGGCGGGCGCGGTTTCGGAGGCCGCGGCGCGTCTCGCGGAGCTCGAAGTGGCGCTCGCCGATCCCGCGCGGGCCGACGAGATGGAACGGCTCGTCGAAGCATTCGGCGAGGCGCAGTCGCGGTTCGAGGAGCTCGGCGGCTACGCGCTCGACGCCCGCGCGCGCGAAATCCTGGCGGGCCTCGGCTTCACCCCCGAAATGGTGGAGGGGGACGTCGGCGCGCTGTCCGGCGGGTGGAAGATGCGCGTCGCGCTCGCGCGCATTTTGCTGATGCAGCCCGACGCGCTCTTGCTCGACGAGCCCACCAATCACCTCGACATCGAGTCCATCCTGTGGCTCGAGGGCTTCTTGAAGCGCTTCGAAGGCGCCCTGATCATGACGTCGCACGATCGCGAGTTCATGAACCGCATCGTCTCCAAGATCGTCGAGATCGACTCGGGCAGCCTCACCGTGTTCTCCGGCGACTACGACTTTTACGTGAGCCAACGCGCGCTGCTCGACGCGCAGGCCGAGAGCCAGTACGAACGGCAGCAAGCGATGCTGGCCAAGGAGGAGGCGTTCATCGCGCGCTTCAAGGCGCGCGCGAGCCACGCCGCGCAGGTCCAGTCGCGCGTGAAGAAGCTCGAGAAGATCGAGCGCGTGGAGCCCCCGAAACAGCGCAAAAAGCTCCGCTTCGACTTCCCCGAGGCGCCGCGCTCCGGCGAAGACGTGGTGAAGCTCGAGGGCGTGAGCAAGGCCTACGGCGCGCGCACGATCTACAGCGACTTCGACTACCTCGTTCGGCGGCGCGAGCGCTGGTGCGTGATGGGCGTGAACGGCGCCGGAAAATCGACGCTGCTCAAGCTGATCGCCGGCGCCACCGAGCCCGACAGCGGCCGCGTCGCTCTCGGCGCCAGCGTGAAGCTCGGCTACTTCGCGCAGCACTCCATGGAGCTGCTCGACGGCGCGAGCACGGTCTGGGAAACGCTGACGCATCGCTTCCCCACGGCCTCCGTCGGCTCCCTCCGCACCCTCGCCGGCGTGTTCGGCTTCTCCGGCGACGACGTCGAAAAAGCCTGCCGCTTCCTCTCGGGCGGAGAAAAAGCGCGCCTCGTGCTCGCGCAGATGCTCTACGACCCGCCGAACTTCCTCGTGCTCGACGAGCCCACCAATCACCTCGACATCGAAACCAAGGAGATGCTCATCGAGGCGCTCGCCGACTACGACGGCACCCTGCTCTTCGTCTCCCACGACCGGCACTTCCTCCGCGCCCTGTCCAACCGCGTCATCGAAATCGGCCCCGACGGCATCCACCAGTACGGCGGCGGCTACGCCGAATACGTCCGGGAAACGGGCCGCGAAGCGCCGGGGGTTCGGGCGTAGCCCGGCTTCTTTCGGTCCGCTCCACTCGAACCAGGGAACGCGAAGCGCCGGGGGGCGACGCTTGCCGCGTCGTTCTCGGGCTCGCCCGAGCTCCAGGCGGGGCGCGAGGCGCTTGAGACCCGCGCGAAGCGCGCCGTCTACGCCGCCGCCAGAGAGAGGGGGAGGGGCGCGGCGAGGCCTTGTTCCCCGAGGGTTCCGCGCATAGCGTCCGCGCATGGCGTCGGTCATCAGCTACGCTCCCATCGCCGCCCAGCTCGGACGCATGCTCTCCCTCGACGAGCTCCTTCCTCGCGACGCGGCCGAGGAAGCGTTGCGCGAGTATCTCGAGACGGAGGACGAACCGCCGATACCCGCCGGCGTGGAGGAGTTCTTCGCTCATTATCTCGCGATCACGCGGGCGGCGTTCGAGCTGCTGAATGCGCCCCAGTTCGATCGGCTCGCGCGCTTCTACGACGCTGTCGAAGAGCACTACATGCCCGGCGGCCCGCCGGTGAGCCCCGTCTACGACTCGTTTGCGGCGCAGCTGACGGGGGGCTCGGTGCCGCAGGGGGTTGCCGGTGAAACGCCGTATTCGGTGCTCGCGCGCCTGCTGCTCCGCGATCCATCGCGCGCGCGCCTGCAGCGCATGGCTCAGAGCCTGAGCGACGCGCGCTTCGATCTCTATCGCGTCCTGGCCGCCGACGAGGAGCACGCCGAGCTCGAGCCCGTGCGCGGTGGCTCCGCGTTCTCCGTGCGGCTCTTGGATCCGGGGCTACGAGCCGGCGATTTCGGGCTCATGCGGGTGCTCGGCTTCGAAGATGCGTTCTACATCGCCGATTCGCCGTACCTGCTCACGGCGAGCGTCGAAGAGTGGCGCGACCACTGCGCACGGGTCGTCGCCCGCCAGCAAACTCCCGCGGCCCCGTCGGCGCCGAAAAGCGGGAGCAAGTCCGGCAAGAAAGACAAGACGCGAAAGCGCCGGAAGAACGGAGCGGACGCGAGCCGCAAAGATCCGGAGCAGATTCTGGCGCACTACTTCAAGTTCGGTTTGTCGGAGCGCTATTGGCTCGACTACGTCCGCGACGCGTATGCCGGAGAGCGCCGTGGCATCGTCTTCCTCGCTGGTGTCCCCGATCGCCCGGAGCTCCTGCCGCACCCGGAGCCGTACGCGCGCGGAGAAGACGCCTCGCCGCTGGTCGAGCTCAGAGCGGCGCTGATGGAGGTCGTCACGCGGGAGGACCTGCTCGAACGCGCGCTGCAAGAGCTCGAGGATTCTCTGGAGTCCGCCGGGCAAGAGGCCGGCGAGCTCGACCCGAACGAGGAGCACCTGCTCATAGCGTATGCGATGTTCGGGCTCCGTGCGGCGGACGGAACGGTCGCGCTCGAACGCTTCGAGTGCTCGCCTGAGGCCGAGGCGCTCCGTCCGGAGGTGCGCGCGGCGCTCGAGAGCCTCAAGCAGGGCTGGTTCTCCGTCTTCCGCGTCGAACGGATCCACCTGGACGAACGCCTCGAGGTGCTCGACGTCCTGCGCTCGGAACGCCTGGCGATCGAGGAGCGTCTTGGGACCCGTCAACTGGGGCTCGGCGATCTGGTGATCGGCTGGGTTTGCAGAGACCAGGCGGGCACGATCACCCTGGAGGGTGGTATTGCCCACGTGCCCGCGCCCGTCACCGAGCCGATCCTGCAGCTCGCCGCGGAGCTCGGTCGCGAGCTGCCGCCGCTCTCCGACGCGCCAGCGTGGAAGCGGCGCGCGGCGACGCTGCCGGTGGCGCGCATCGCCGCCCTCCTCCAGCTACGCGCCGCCCCCCCGCTGCAGCGCGCGAGCACGCGCGGCGCGCCGCTCCAGCTCGTGACGCAGCACTATCGCATTCGGGATCGCGCGCGCGTCCTCGAGGTTTTGGAGCGGGAGTTCGTCGCGGATGGCGACGGGACCTACCGCTGGGTGAGCGACGCGGACATCTTGCTCGCGACCCTCGAGCTCTCGAAGAGCGGGCTCCTCGCTCGCGTCAACTCGCGGCAGCGCCTGGAAGCGGTTCAGCAGCGCCTCGAAACCCTGCTCGGCGCCGCCCTCGAGCGCACCCTCGAAGCCCGCGAAGACGTGGAGCAGGCCGTGCGCGGGCGCACGAAGGCTAAGGTGGGCCAATCGAAGTCGGAGCCGGAGCTTCCGCCGGAGCTCGCCGCCCAGTTTCACCAGATGGTGCTCGACCGGATCCGCGCGACGCTCGACGAGCCCATCCCGCAGTTTCGCAACAGGACCCTGCGCGCCCTCGCGCGCACCCAGCAGGGCCGCGCCGATGTCATCGCCTGGCTCAGAGACCAAGAGCGCATCCTCAAAATCAACCCCCAGCTCGCCGGTCTCGACATGCGCCCTCTGTGGCAAGAGCTCTCTCTGCCGTACCAGGGCCTCGACACCGATCCGCCGCCCTGAGCGAGCGGATATCAGCACGGCTCGGCGCTTCGCGTGTTCGGCTCGGGGCGCTGCGTCGTCGAAAGGTTCCCAGGCACTACCGGCCCGGTGCGCGAGTCAGCGCTCTGGTGCAGATGCTGCAGCGTGACCGATCAGCGACGCCGGGATGCGCCGGGGCGGCCGATGTGCATGGGGCTCAGCCGAGGGTTTTCTTGAACGCTGCGGGAGTGAGAGCTTCGAGCGGCAGGTCGAAGAGATCGCGGTGGGTACCGAGGCGCTCGAAAGCCCAGGTGAGATAGGCCTGCACGGGGATACCCTGAGCGCGGCAGGTGGCAACGATGCCCAGCAGGACGCAGGCGCGGTGTGCGCCTTCGGTGCTGCCGGCGAAAAGCATGTTGAGTCGTAGCTTGGCGACGCTCTGGAAGACCCGCTCCGTGGGAGAGTTGTCGATCGGGACGAGCGGATCATCGACGAAGCGAAAGAGCGCGTCGCGGTGAGTCTTGTAGTACCGGATTGCCGCCGCCAGCGGCTCGGAAGGCAAAAGCGTTGGCTCCACGGCGTCGAGCCAACGTTCGAAGTCGAGGACGATGGGTAAGGACTTCGTCAGCGAGGCTGCGGGGCTCGACGAGCTGCTCGCGAAGACGCTTCCCCGCGTGTGCTTCTTCGGACAACACCACATGCGCCTCGACGCGAAGGTCGCGGGCGTGTCCTGCCTCGGTCTCAACAAGGGACCCTACCCAGGGTGCCTTGTCGCATTCGAAATGGGTCCTGGCGAGCGCGGGTGGCGCCTGCTCGGCGAGTGGCCTCCGGGCTCCTGAGGGCACCCCCCCGGCCTCAGCTCGTGCCTGACGAAGCGCAGGTTGCCTATACTTGGCATGTTGCGCACATCGTGCAACATGCTGATCTGGACAACTTGCGCGATCTGTTGCCTGGATTTATGGTGTTGCGCGAGACGCGCAACATGGCCGATGCGAACAACAATCTCGTCCGGGAGGGGCTAAGAGGGCTCCAGCGCCGACTTCCACCCGGCTGGAGCGTCGCAGCCATGGACGGCGGCACAGCGGCCCGGGTCACTGCCCCAGACCGCCGGACGGGTGAGCTCGCGCTCGAACCCCGCTCCCGCCTCGCTCCCAAGGACGTGACCGCGCTCGTCGGGAAGTTCGAGAAGCGCGCTGCGACGCTTCTGGTGATGGCTCCCTACCTCACCGAGAGCACACGCGCGCGCCTGCGCGAGAGCAACGTCAGCTACCTCGACCTGACCGGCAACACGCGCATCGTCCTGCCCAAGCCGGGGCTCTTCATCGAGACACAAGGCGCCGCCGAAGATCCCAATCGCGAGGAGCGACCTGCGCGCTCGCTGCGTGGTCCCAAGGCGGGCCGCGTCGTTCGCGCCCTCATCGAGCTGAAGTCACCACCCGGCGTTCGCGAGTTGGCGGCGTTGACGAAGATCGACGCGGGTTACGTCTCGCGCGTGCTCTCGTTCCTCGACTCCGAAGCGCTCATCAAGCGCACGGGTCGCGGCCGCATCGAGAGCGTGGACTGGCCCGCACTCCTTCGACGCTGGGCCCAAGAGGCGCCGCTCGACGCGCGCGGCCGGCTCCAAACGTTCCTCGAGCCGAGGGGGCTCTCAGCACTGAAGGCTAGACTGGCCAAGGTCGACACGCCGTACGCGATCACCGGAAGCCTCGCGGCCGCGACACTCGCACCGCTCGCTCCACCTCGGCTCGCGACGCTCTGGGTCTCCGACATGACCGCCGCCGCGACGAGCCTCGCGCTTCGTCCCGCCGACGCGGGTGCCAACGTGGTGCTCGCCGAGGCGCTGGATGACGCTGTGTTCGAAGGCGTCGTCCAGCGCGAGGGGCTCTGGTACGCGGCCCCTACGCAGGTTGCGGTCGACCTGC
>CAYYWA010000321.1:0-6729 GCA_964475255.1 uncultured Sorangium sp. | reverse complement strand
GACCGACGCCGGACTCGAAGATCCGAACGATGCAGTCGCTCCGCAGCCGAGCGAGCGCCCGCGCTTCGCGCACGAAGCGTTCGCGTACCCGCGTGCCACACCGAGCCTCACCCGAAATCGCGGGCAGCTTGATCGCAACGCGTCTGCCCGTCGCCGCGTGAACCGCCTCGAACACGACGCCCATTCCCCCCGACCCGAGCCGCCCGAGCAGGTGGTAGTCGAAGCCGACGATGGGCTGATAGCGCGCGGCGAGCGCGGCCGCGCGCCTTTCTGCGTCGCCCCTCATTCGTGCCCGAGGTGCTGAACGCCGAGTCGCTGCATGGCCCGGTAGAGCGCGAAACGGTTCTTGAGCCCGAGCTCTCTCGCCGCATCGGTGGGCCGCCCGCGATGGCGCTCCAGAGCGGCCTCGACGCGCTGGCGATCCAGCTCCCTGGGACCGCCCTTGGGTTCCATTTCTGCCAACAGGGCGCGCGTGGCGCCTACGTACCCAGCGTCGCTCGTGAACACCGCCAGCCGAAACAGGCGCCGGAGCTCACGATAGTTTTCGGGATAGGCATGGCCCGCGAGCAGCTCGACGAGCCGGGGCTCGAGGAGCGGGCCGTCGCAGCCCGAGCTGGCCGTGAAGCGCTCGAGATCCGCGGGCCGCGACCGAAACCAGTCGGACCACAGGGCTCGCACCGCGAGGGGGATGTCGGCGCGACGATCCCGCAGCCTGGGCATTTCGATGCGCACCGCGAAGCGCGCCAAAAAATCGTGCTTCAAACACCCGAGGGGCCGGTTCGTCAGCGCGACCATGCGAAAGTCGGATCGGCGTGCCCGGCTTTCGCCCAGACGCTGGTACTCGCCCCCGGCATCGAGCACGCGCAGCAGATGCGCTTGTCGTTCTTCGGTCAGCTCGCCCACCTCGTCGAGGATCAGCGTGCCCCCGTGCGCCTCGCCGACCAGCCCCACGCGCTCCGGCATGCCGGCGTTCGGGTAGTTCTTCGCGTTTCCGAAGAGCTCGGCGTCGAACAAGCTCTCGGGAATCGTCGCGGCGTTCCGGCTCACGAGCGCCCCGTCGCAGCGCTCGGACAGCAAATGAATGGATCGCGCGGCGAGCTCCTTGCCCGTCCCGGTCTCTCCATAAATGAGCGTGTGTTCCCCGGCCCTGGCAGCCTCGGCCAGCTGCTCGCGCAGACGCCAGGTTACCGGACACTCGCCGATGATCCCGGCGGCGTCTGGCTTCCCGAACTCGAACGACATCTGAACTGCTGGCAGGTACCTGCCAGGCGGCAGTGGCCTTTCCCGCCACTCGAGCATCAAGACCGCGACGTCCTTCACCGTGAGGACCGCACCTCGGCGCGCGCTCGCCTGCCGCATTGGAACTCCATCGACGAGCAGCTCGCGTCGCCCGCGATTCAGGACAACGACCGCGTCTGCGCTCGGGCGGAGCTCGAGCTGCAACCGGGAGAGCCTGCGGTCGTCGAGGAGAGGGCGCGGCTCGTTGCACCCGGGGCGCTGCCGCACCCACGATACTGGGCGCCCCTCCGCCGGCGCGCGCCCGAGCACCGAGCAGCACGGAACGGCCGCCACTTCGCCAACGCGCGATGGATCGCGCCAGTACCAAAGCAGAACGAGATGGGGGATCTCGACTCGTTGGCTTCGACACTGCTCGTGCGACGGTGGCTCCGAGGGGCCCTCCAACTCGAGATCGAGAGTGGCATCGTCCGTCATCGTCAATCGCGATGCAGCGAAATCGACGCTGCAGTACTCGGAATATACGCCGACTCCGCGATGCGCAACCTCCCGCGGCATCTCCGCAACCGATTCGCGGTGTCTTGACACCTAGCGAGTGGCCGAAAACGGCTTGCGCTCAAGTTCTGCTCAACTTCCGCTCACATTCCCTTCGATGCGCGCTCCCCTCGCGGGAGGCGTGCTGGGTGCGCACGCGCACGCACGCAGCACGCGGCACTCACCCGACGCCGCGACTCCGCTGGAATCGGGGTTGCGTTTGCAAAAGCCGAGAGCGCACCACAATTCGTGGTGCTACCGCTGACTGCATCCCGTCGTCGATCCGTCTATCGATGGGAGCCCTCCGGGGCTTCGCCGCCTGGCACGCGGGTTGCTCGTCGCGCGGTGCCCGACTCGACCGAGGCCCGGTCTGCTTGCGCCAACCGAGTGGAAGGACGATTCCATGACGACGATTGCAACGCGCACCATTTTCAATGGCGCTCTGCGCCCTGCCCCTGGTAGCCCTGGGCTGCAGCGCGGATCTCGGACAAGCACCCGGGATGGGTGAATCGAGCGAGGACGTCGCGTCGCTCGCTCAGGCAGCAGTGGAGTTGATCCGTTTTCCCGGACGAGTTTGTAAGAACTATGCGACGTCAGGATTTTCTTCGCAAGCTTCGAATGACGTAGGACTTACGTAGCCGAGCAGCGAGTGAGCTCGACGACGATTGTAGAAAACCTCGATGTACTCGAAGACCTCGGCACGAGCCTGAGCTCGGCTCTCGAACGGCACGTCGCGGACGAGCTCCTTTTTCAGCGTCGCGAAGAAGCTCTCGGCGACCGCATTGTCCCAGCAGTCGCCCTTGCGGCTCATGCTCTGACGCATGCCGTAGCGCCAAAGCCGCCGTCGAAACGCGGCGCTCGCGTACTGGCTGCCGCGGTCGCTGTGAAACACAAGGCAGCGACGAGGCCTGCGAAGACGAACGGCGGCGTCGAGCGCCGCGCAGACGAGGTCCACCGTCATTCGTTTCCCCAGGCTCCAGCCGACGACCTTGCGCGAAAAGAGGTCGATGACGACGGCGAGGTACATCCAGCCCTCTCGCGTCCAAATGTACGTAATGTCGCTCACCCAGACGGCGTCGGGTCGGGCCACGGTGAAGCGCCGCTCCAATAGGTTCGGCGCGACGCGCAGCGCGTGCTTCGAATCGGTGGTCGCCTTGTACTTTCGGGCGCTCTTCGCACGAAGGCCCGCCTCGCGCATCAGCCGAGCGACCCGCTTGCGACTCACGCGAACGCCGTTCTTTGCGAGCTCTTGGTGCACGCGTGGCGCTCCGTAGCGCGCTCGGGACGCAGCAAAGATCTGGCGAACGAGCGTCAGGAACGCCTCGTCTCGGCGCTCGTGAGCCGACTCCTGTTCCTTTTCCCAGTCGTAGTAGGCGCTGGGCGACACCTCGAGCACGGCGCACATCAGGCGAACGTCGAAGGAGGCCTTCTCCGCGAGGATGAAGCGGTAGACGTCTACTCGTCGTCCTTCGCGAAGAAGGTCGCGGCTTTTTTAAGATGGCCTTCTCCATCCGGAGCCGCTCGTTCTCCTTGCGCAACCGGCGGTTCTCTTCCTCCAGCGTCTCGCCCTTCTCGTTGCGCTTCGCGGCCTCCGCGTGCTCATACTTCGAGGCCCAGCGATGAAGCTGGTTCGCTGTCACCCCCAAGTCGTCCGCCACTTGCGCGACGGTCCTCTCGCCCTCGGTTGCGCATCATGCGAACCGCGTCCCGCTTGAACTGTTCCGTGTACTGCTTTCGGTGCTTCGCCATGTTCCGGACTTTGGGAGCTTACTGGTTCCGGTAGGTGTCCCGGAAAGCGGATCAGCTTCACCCCGATCTCGCCCGGGTCGACGAGCTGATGCGCGCCGCCACGTCTCCGATGCCGCAACTTGATTGGGCGGACCTTGTGCAGGCTCACCACGTCCGGTCGTGTCCAGCCGAGCACACCCCGCGGCGGGTGGCTCAGGGCGTGAAATGACCACGGAGCGAGAGTCGCGAAGGCCGCGGGCCCTTGGCCCACACTCGCTCGATGGGGCGGAGGGCGACCTCGCGCGACGTGACGTTCGGTGCGCGGGCAACTGACGCCTCGCACGGCCGGGGAGTTGCGGGTCACGGGATCGCGCGGAGCTCGAGCAGGCTCACGGGAGACCGTGCCTGCCTGCCGAGCTCACTCCGAGCGCGAAGGAGTGCGGACCGAGGGAGTGAAGTGACCACGGAGAGCCGGATGCTCTGGTGGCTGCGGGCCCTTCGGCCCAGGCTCGCTTGATTGGGCGGATGTCAAACTCGATGCTGCATGGTGCTGGAAAGGCGACCGAGGCGGGAACGGGGCTCTCGACTCGCTACATCGACTGGATCGTGGCGTCCGGCGCGCGGCTCGTGCGACCGGGAGTTGTTGCTCACGACGATGAAAACGTGGGGCGGACAGGACGGATCACGGCGGGGCGAGGGGCGCCGCACGACGAGGTGCTCCTGCGCCGAGGCGCGGCCGCGCCCCGCCCACGTCAGGGCTCGGCGCGCATCGTCGCTGCACACCGGCGGAACGGACGCCGCATTCAGCACTACGGCTCGGCGTGCATCGTCGCTGCGCCGGTGGCGGAATCGTTGGGAAAGGAGACGTGCTGGGGAAGCCGCTGGCGAACGGTCGTGGCAAGCCCTGGCGCGCGAAGTGGTGCTCGCATGCCTCACGGCGTGCTCTCATGTGGCCGTCTCGGGTGGCAGAGGCGGACCCAAGCCGATCATTCGCCAGCGGCCCTCGAGTCTCTGGACGCGGGTGCCGCGGAACCACGGGGCGACGCCGGAGCCGTGCATGGGATTGAGGCCTCACGTGACGGCGATGCACCGCGGCCGAGCACGTGAAGGTCAAGCATGTCCCAGGGAAGTGCTGGGGCGCCTGGTCGAAGCCCGCCTTGCAAGTGGCGTGGAGAGCACCAACGCCGGGAGGAACGAGCGGCGACTCGCGCTCGAACGCGACGGCGTGGCCGGCAATGGGCGTCATCGATGCTCGAGGTCCTTCCGCTCGGAGGCGCGAGACCGCTCCTCGAAGAGGGTTCGGATGAGCTTGCGAATGGGCGCCCGTTTGGGGTGGTGCATCGAGTCTCTCTGGATGAGACCTACTCGGGACGGGCTCGGGGCACAGGATTTCGCGCTCGGCGGTGAGCTACTCGGTCAGCGTGTCGAAACAGGTCGCCCACCCCTGCTTCACCGCGTCGCGCAGACCACGCTCGGTGAAGCCGGTCTGTCGGAGGGTCATCCGAGAGGTACCCGTCACCAGGCTGAGCTGTATGGATTTAGCGCACTGGAGACAGCGCGAGCTCGCCGAGGGGCGTTCCTGCCTTCACGAGCTTGGGGGCGTGCTCCGGGACGGAGGTGACGGTGAAGCGCGCGGAGTGGTCGCCGTGTAGGGTGAGGCTCGAGCTGAGCTCGATGGCGACCGAGCCCCGCGCGTCGACGGTGCCGGACCACGTGCCGCCGTCGGAGAGCTCGGCCGAAACCACGATGCCTTCGAGCTCCGATGGGTCGCCACAGGCGTGAACGGTGGGCGCGACCACAACGCGACGCTCGGCGGGCAGCGCGGTCGTCGTCACCGTGGGTGTGCTTCGCGCGTGCAGCACGCTGCCGATGAGGAGTCCACCGCCGATCGCGAGACCGGCGAGTCCCAAGTCTCGAAAGGAACCGGCGAGACTTCCACATCGGGTACCGTGCCTCACCTCCCCGTTCACGCCGCAGTGCACCGTCTCGTCTTCGTTCGCGGAAGCCAGCAAGAAGCCGATACCCGTCGCAAGAAACGCGCTGCCCACGACGTACCCCGTCGTCGTGTACGTCGGATTCGGCCGCGTTTCCTCGACCCGTTCGCGATGCGTGACATGGACGGTTTCGGTCTGGCACACCTCGGTGAACGCGAGCTCGCCGTGCAGGCGATGGCCGTCCTGCTTCCAGCTCGCGGCGAGTGGGCTCGCATCGGGTCGAGTGAGGCGGATGTGCTTCGTAGGGGGCGCCGCGGTTTCGCGAGTGCTGGTGCTCGTCAACGTGTAGCTGCACCCACTCGCCCCGAGGCTCGAGACGAGCGCGACGACGGCGGACCTTCGAATCCGGATGGGGAGGACATCGAGGTTCATGCCCCAACGGCTCGGCACGGCCTCGTGACCAGTTGCGCACGAAGCATGCGAGGTCGAACCAGAACGCCGATCCGTTTGATTGATCGGCGTTCAGGGAATTTCTCGCAGGGTCGGCGCGCGCCGCCCTCGCCGCCAAAGTGACTTCCGCCGGGGGCCTCCCCCCGCGGCCCGCCGGTTGGACGCTGGTTTCCGTGTATTTCGGCGCGTTCCTAGCCGCTCATCGCTCTAGCTCTCGCCGGCGTCCTCCGGCGTCGGCGCGGAGCGCGTGAGCACGTGCTCGCGCAGCGAGCTCAGGAGACCGCCCCACCACAGGCCGATCCTGCGCGCGAACGCGGCGCCGACGAGGCCGTGGCGCGCGGGATGCTCGGGGGAGAGCGCGCTCCAGCCGCGGTGTTCGACGCGCACGAAGGTGCCGTCACCAGAGGGGGTGAAGGTCACCTCGACGATCGTCTTTTCGTGCGGCTTGAAGTTGACGCCGCGCCACTCGAGCGCGAGCCGACGCGGCGGATCCCACTCGACGACGGTGCCGACCTCGAAGACGCGTGCTCCGGAGGCGAGCTCGGCGGTCTCGAAGAGGCGCCCGCCGAGGCGCGGTTCGAACACGATGCGCCCCGGGCGCTTTCCGGAGATGCGGAAGCGCCGGCCACGGCGCCACCAGAGATCGATCTCGTTCGTGAAGACGTCGAAGGCGTCGTCGACGGGAACCGCCACGTAAACCGTCGCAGCCGCCGAGTCGCCCACCGTGGCGCTCATCGCCGCCCTCGCTTCGCCGAAGCACCCGCGACGCGCATCGCCGTTCTCTCGGACGAATCGCCCACCGTGGCGCTCATCGCCGCCCTCGCTTCGCCGAAGCACCCGCGACGCG
>CAYYWA010000320.1:0-6753 GCA_964475255.1 uncultured Sorangium sp. | reverse complement strand
AGCGGCGGCGGCGTCGGCGGCGATGCGGGCGGAAGCGACGCTGGCACGAGCGGCGGCGGCACCGCTGGAAGTGCCGGCGGCGGCGCTGCGGGCACGGCGGGCACCGACGCGGGTGCAGGCGGCACTGCTGGCACCGGACCGAGTGACGGCGGCATGGGCGGAACGCTCGGCGGCGCCGGTTCGGGCGGCGCAGACGGCGGCACCGCAGGCAGCAGCGGAAGCGCTGGCGACGAAGACATCGACATGAAGCCCGAGGACTTCACGTGCATCGCCGATTGGGACCAGGTCCTCGGCTTCCGCATCACGAACCTCCTCGGACACCTCGACGAGGCCCTCGCCGTCGCCGAGAGCGGGACCGGCACCTATCCCGTCGGCACGGTGATCCAGCACCTGCCGACCGAAGCGATGGTCAAGCGTCGGGCGGGCTTCTCGCCCGAGACCAGGGACTGGGAGTTCTTCGTCCTCCAGCTCGGCGCTCAAGGAGAGGTCACCATCCAGGAGCGGGGCACGACGGAGATCAAGACCGGCATGGGACAAACCTGTGCCAGCTGCCACTCCATGGCCCCCGAGGAGTTCGACTTCGTCTGCAATACCTGGGGCGCCGCGCAAGGCCCGAACGGTCCGAACTGCGGGTTCGACTTCATGGACAGCTTCCTGAACACGCAGCTGGCAGGAGACACGCGCTGCAACTGATCGACGCACGCGCGTCTCGAGCGTTCGCCGGCCCCTGACGGGTATCAGGCGGTCGTATCAGGACCCTACTAAATTCAGAAGCTCGTTGGGTGAGTCGCGAGTGAGGCGCCCCGCGCCTCGGTCAGCCCCCGAGCCTTCGCGCCCGCTCGTCGTACTCGTCGAACCCAAGCACGCGCCGCAGCTCCGCGAACTCGAGCATCCGTTCCGGCGTTCTTCCCTCCGAAAGCGCCAGCAGCGCGTCGCGCATGGCGGCGATGGCCGACGAGAGCAACGTGAGCGGATAGGCCACGAGCTTGAAGCCGATCGCCTCGAGCTCGGCGGGGGCGAGCACGGGTGTCTTGCCCCCCTCGAGCATGTTCGCGAGCAGGGGGCGATTGACGGCGCGGCAGGCCTTCCACATCTCGTCCCGGTCGAGGAGCGCCTCGACGAAAACGACGTCCGCACCGAGGTCGGCGAACGCCTGAGCACGCCACAGCGCCTCGTCGAGGCCGTGCGTGGCGCGCGCGTCCGTGCGCGCCACGATCACGATGTCCGCCCCCGCGTCGCGGGCCTCGACCGCCGCGCGGATCCGCATCACGGCCTCACCGCGATCGACGACTTGCTTGCCCTCGGTATGACCGCACCGCTTGGGGGCGATCTGATCTTCGATCATCACCCCCGCAAAGCCGGCCTGGGCATAACCGCGGACGGTGCGCTGGACGTTCAGGGCGTTGCCGTAGCCCGTGTCGGCGTCGCCGATCACGGGCAGCTCCACCGCCGCGCACACGTTGCGCCCTTGATCGAGCATTTCTCCGTAGGAGATCAGCCCCGTATCGGGCGCGCCAATGCGCGCCGCCGAGACGCCGAAGCCGCTCATGAACGTGAGCTCGAACCCGGCGAGCTCGACGAGCCGCGCCGAGAGCGCGTCGAAGCAACAGGGCATGAGCACGGCGCCGGGACGCGCGAGGAGCGCGCGCAGCCGAGAGGTCCGAGAGCGGAGCTCCATCGTCATTCTCCCCTGAGAACGGCCAAGAAGCGGTCGCCATAGCTCGCGAGCTTGCGCTGCCCGACACCGCTGACGGTGAGGAGCTCGGCATGGCTCGAAGGACGGCGCGCGGCCATCTCGATCAAGGTGGCGTCGGTGAACACCACGTAGGCGGGCACGCGGAGCGCGTCCGCGATGCGCCGACGCTCCTGCTTCAAGCGGGAGAGCAAGTCCTCCGCGGAGGCGTCGAGCCCCGACAACGACGCGGCCCGCTGCTCGGGCGCGGAGCGCTCTTTCCGTCCCGAGCGCGACCGCCGCGCGGTGGAGATCCTCCGAACGCCGGTATCGCTGCAGTGATCGCAGGACTCCCCACAGGGCGCGATGCGCTCCTCGAAGTAGCCGACGAGATTTTGATGGCGGCAGCCGTCGGCTTCGGCAAGGCGGAAGACCTCGCGAGCCTGCGCCACGAGACGCGTGGCCGCCTCAGGGTCCTCGTTTTGGCTGGCGAGGCGCTCGTACGCCTTCACGTCGGCCCAGGAGTAGAAGAGGACGCAGTCGCTCGGCAGACCGTCGCGACCGGCGCGCCCGATCTCTTGATAGTAGCCCTCGACGGAGCGCGGCAGGTCGTAGTGCACGACGAAGCGGACGTCGGGCTTGTCGATGCCCATGCCGAACGCGATGGTCGCGACGACCACGTCGAGGTCGCCCACCCGGAACGCGTCCTGCACGCGAGCGCGCTCGGCGGGCTCCATCCCGGCGTGATAGTGGGCAGCGCGGAGACCGGCGCTGCGCAACGAATCCGCGACGGATTCCGTCGAGCGCCGTGACAAGCAATAGACGATGCCGGCCTGGCCCCGTCGGTGCTCGACGAAGGCCCGAATGGCCTCGCGGGTCGAATACGGGACCTCACCCTTCGCGATCGCCGTGATGCGGAGATTCTTCCGATAAAACGAGCCCCGGAAGATGTCGGGCGAGCGCATGCCGAGCTGTTCGACGATGTCGAGGGTGACCTCGGGCGTGGCGGTGGCCGTGAGCGCCAGAACGGGGGTCTTCGGGAACTTGCGCTTGATGCCGAGGAGGTTGCGATACGCCGGGCGAAAATCGTGTCCCCACTGGCTGATGCAGTGGGCTTCGTCCACGGCGATGAGGCCGATGTCGAGCTCCGAAACGATGCGACCGACGGAGGCCTCGAGCCCTTCGGGCGCCGCATACACGATGTCGAACTCGCCGTTCTTGAGGCGCTGAATGCGATCGCGCCGCTCTTCCAGGGAGAGCGACGAGTTGAGGAAGGTGGCGGGCATGCCGAGCTCGTTCAGCGCGTCCACCTGATCCTTCATGAGGGCGATGAGCGGAGAGATGACGAGGGTGAGGCGCCCGAGGACGTGGGCGGGCAGCTGGTAGGTGAGCGATTTGCCCGCGCCGGTCGGCATGATGCCGAGGCAGTCACGGCCCTGGAGCACGGCCTCGATGATGGGGAGCTGCCCGGGCCGAAACGCGTCGTACCCGAACGTGTCTTTGAGGGCGCGATCGAGCACGCTGCGATCCACCGGCTCGGCGAGCGCCGCCGATACGCTCTTCAGCATGCGGACGAGGTCGGCCGAGAAGGCTGCCGAGTTGCTTCGATAGACGGTCCGCAGCGCGCCGAGCTCGCGCGCGATCTCGCGTCGTACGGCGAGCGGGCCACGACCGATCTCGCCCGACCGCGCGGCAAGGCGCTCGACGCGCTCGCGGAGCAGGGGGGCGTTCGCGCTCGGCACGGCGGAATCCTGCACCGGACCGGTCGCGCGACAAAGGCCAGAGCGACATCTCCGGCGCCCCGGCCGACGCGCGCTGCATCAACCCCCGGGCACCGGCTCCCGGCGGTGCGCCTCCAGGATCGCGCGCGTGTGGCTCGTTCCGATACGGGTCACGTAGGGTAAGAGCTCGAGCACCTGTTCGAGGGTGCGGATGCCGCCTGACGCTTTCACCCCGACGGATGCGGGCACGGCCCTCCGGAGCAGGCGAACGTCGGCCAGACTGGCGCCGGCGGGGCCGAAGCCCGTCGAGGTCTTCACCCAGTCGGCACCGAGCTCGGCACAGAGCTCGGCCAGCGCTCGCTTGTGGCGCTCCTCGAGATAGCACGTCTCGAAAATCACCTTGACCGGAACGGCGCGCGCGTGCGCCGCGTCGAGGATGCTCGCGATTTCGGCACGAACGTACGCCGCGTCGAGACTCAGCACGCGCCCGACGTTCACGACCATGTCGAGCTCCTCGGCGCCGTTGGCGAGCGCGTCTTCGGCTTCGGCGAGCTTGGCAGCGGTGCTCTGCGTGCCGTGCGGGAAACCAACGGTGGTTCCGGTGAGCACGCCGCTCCCGGCGAGGAGCTCCCGAGCGCGCGCGACGAAGTGGGGCACGATGCAGACACTCGCCACGCCGAGCTCGGCGGCGAGGCGACACCCCGCCTCGAGCGCAGGCGTATCGAGCTCCGGACGGAGCAGCGCGTGATCGATGACTTTGGCGAGCGGAGTCGGACTCGAATTCATGAGGGATCGCGCCTCCTTGCAGTCGAGAGGCGGCCTGGGCGGGCGAGAGACGGGGCGAGAGGATAGCGCGCCCCCGTGCGGAAAACGGGCTGGACGCATTCTTGCTTGTGGGCCTTCGGGACCCGACCGCGTGCCGCCGCGGCTCGAATCCCGCCCGTATCACGCTGATTCAACCGGACGTCCAGGACCGAGCTCCCGTCCGGGAGAACGCAACGAGCCGAAACAGTGTCGCACTCGCCTTTCAGGCGAGAGCGAGTATGCTCCGCGCGCTTCGCGGCCGCCCCACCGACGGGCGAGGCGCCGGTTTCGCAAAACGGAGAGTCAGTTCATGAGCGACACACCCGACTTCAAGCAAATCCAGACGCTCCTCGGAGACAAGGCGAAGGACCTGCTCGAGCACCAGAGCAAGACCATCGCCCGCGAACGGCTCCACCTGCCGGGCCCCGACTTCATCGACCGCGTCTTCGCCCTTTCCGACCGCAACCCGCAGACGCTGCGCAACCTGCAGTCGTTGTTCGGCTCGGGTCGCCTCGCGGGCACCGGCTATCTCTCGATCCTCCCGGTGGATCAGGGCATCGAGCACTCGGCCGGCGCCTCGTTCGCCAAGAACCCGGCGTACTTCGACCCGGAAAACATCGTGAAGCTCGCGATCGAGGGCGGCTGCAACGCGGTGGCGAGCACGTTCGGCGTGCTGGGCAGCGTGGCGCGCAAGTACGCCCACAAGATCCCCTTCATCGTGAAGTTCAACCACAACGAGCTGCTCACCTATCCGAACAAGGCGGAGCAGATCACGTGGGGCACGATCAAGCAGGCGTGGGACATGGGCGCGGTCGCCGTCGGCGCCACCGTGTACTTCGGCTCCGCGGACGCCACGCGAGAGATCGTCGAGGTGGGCCAGCTGTTCCAGCAGGCTCACGAGCTCGGGATGGCGACGATCCTCTGGTGCTACCTGCGCAACAAGGCGTTCAAGGTGGGCGGCGTCGACCACCACGTGTCGGCGGATCTCACCGGGCAGGCGAATCACCTCGGCGTGACGCTGAACGCCGACATCATCAAGCAGAAGCTCCCGGAGGTGAACGGCGGCTACAAGGCGCTGAACACCGGTGAGTCGTCGTACGGCAAGCTCGACGAGCGCATCTACACCGAGCTCACCTCGCCTCACCCGATCGATCTCTGCCGGTACCAGGTCGCCAACTGCTTCATGGGTCGCGCGGGCCTGATCAACAGCGGCGGCGCATCGGGCAAGAACGACTTCGCCGAGGCGGTCGCGACCGCGGTGATCAACAAGCGCGCGGGCGGC
This sequence comes from uncultured Sorangium sp., assembly GCA_964475255.1. Lineage (GTDB taxonomy): Bacteria > Myxococcota_A > Polyangia > Polyangiales > Polyangiaceae > PMG-095. The sequence continues at coordinate 1,274 of CAYYWA010000320.1, read as the reverse complement.
ATGGGTCTCATCAGCGGACGTAAGGCGTTCCAGCGCCCGATGGACGAGGGCGCGAAGCTGCTCCACGCGATTCAGGACGTGTACCTCTGCAAAGAGGTCACCGTCGCCTGAAGCGCCCGAGCCCGCGCTCGGTGCTCATCGACCCCGCCGGTTCCCGTCCGGCGGGGTCGATGCATTTCGTCGGGCGGATCGGACGCGGAGCCCTGGCTCACGCCGCGCGGACGTCGATGCGCCGCGGGCGCAACGCCGCGCTCTTCTTGATCTCGATCCGCAGCACCCCGTTGGTGAGCTCGGCCGAGATCGAGCTCGCGTCCAGCGAGGCGCCGAGCTCGAAGCGGCGTTCGTAGACGACCTCGTCTCCGTCAGGGCCGGGGGCGCGACCGCTCACGCGGAGCTCCGGCGGCTCGAACTCCACCTCGAGCGCCTCCGGGGAGACGCCGGGCAGGTCGGCCACGATCAGGAAGCCCTCGTCGTTCTCGAAGACATCGACGGGCGGCGTCGCACGACGCGTGGGACCGCGCGGCGTGGCCTCGGCCGTCTCGACGGCAGTGTTCTGTTCGCTCATTGGTTCCTCCACATCACTGTTCGCTCGATCCGGTGCGGACCGGGATCCTGCGCGGCTGCGCTTCCTTCACCTTGGGCAGCGTGAGCGTCAGGACGCCGTGCGCCAGCACGGCCTCCGCCTTCTCGACGTCGACCTTCGTGGGCAGGGGCAGCGTGCGCGTGAATCGATACGAAAGGCACTCGCGGCGGCGCGGCGTATAGCCCTCGGGCACGACCTCCTTGCGCTCTCCTTTCAGCGTGACCGTGTCCGCCTCGAGGGAGAGCTCGAGATCCTTCTGCTCGAGGCCCGGAACCTCTGCCCGCACGACGAGCGCTTCACCGGTGTCCTCGAGGGAGAAGCGCGGCCGAAACGGTGTGGTCTCGGCGCGCCCGTAGGCCGCAAAGAGCCGTTCCATGTCGCGCCGGAGCCCGTCGAACACGTCGAAGGCGAGGCCAGGGCTCCGCCGTCGGTGAAAACCCAAACTACCGAAATCATTCCAGTGCGTGAGCATTGCGATCCTCCACGACAGGGCACGAGCGGACGACGGCGAAAGCCGTCGGCTCCGAGTACCCGAAAGGCCGTGACCGACGCTCGGAGGAGCTATCGGACCAGCACGCACGCCAAGGTGTTCACGCCCCCGGAACTTGGCAAGGGGTAGCGGTGCCAGGACACGTCGTGTACCGTCCCCAACGGAGACACACACCGGAGATGAGCGATATCAGTGGTGGAT
>CAYYWA010000319.1:0-6782 GCA_964475255.1 uncultured Sorangium sp. | reverse complement strand
TTTTGGGGGTAGGGGGTGGTCTTCGGGTTTTTGGGGTTCTCGGGGGGGGGGGGGGGGGGGGGGTTTTTGGGCGCCGCGGGGGTGGCGGTAGCGCGCGGAGGTAGAGCGGTCGTTGTCGTGGCAGAACGCGCATTTCGGGCCGGCGGTGCGGAAGGTGGTGATCGAGCGGGTGGTGAAGAAGCTCGGCGGGCTCGGTCCGCCGGACGAGGCGCTGGTGAAGCAGGGAACAGCGGAGTTCGAGGTGGTGGCGCGCGTGCTGGATGCGTGCCTCGAAGGGCGCGAGTACCTTTGCGGGACGTTGACGATCGCCGACTTCGCGTTGATCCCCCAGGCAGCCATCCTCGACGATTGCGGGTTGGACCTCAGCCCGTACCGCCACGCGGCGGCATGGCGCTCTCGGATGCTGACGCGGCCGAGCGTGCGCCGCATGCTGGCCGAGGTGCGAGCAGCAGCATGATCGACTTCGAGAAACAGGTGGAGCCGCACCGGGCGCGGCTGCGGCTCCACTGTTATCGAATGCTCGGCTCCGCGTGCGACGCGGACGACATGGTGCAGGAGACGCTGACGCGCGCGTTTCGCTCGCAGAGCACGCTCGAGGATCCGTCGCTGGTGCGCCCGTGGTTGTACCGCATCGCCACGAACGTGTGCCTCGACGAGCTCGCGAAACGGCCGCGACGCGCGCGCGGTCCGGAGCTCGGGCCGCCGCACGCGCCGGACGTTCCGCCGCCGGAGCGGACGCCCGAGACGGAGTGGCTCGAGCCGATTCCGTCTGCGTGGCTCGTGGCGCAGGATCCGGCGGCGCAGTACAGCGCGAAGGAGAGCGTGGCGCTGGCGTTCGTCGCGGCGCTGCAGGTGCTGACGCCGCCGCAACGCGCGGTGCTGCTCTTGCGCGACGTGGTGGGCCTCACGGCGGAGGAGACCGCGACGACGCTCGAGAGCTCCGTGTCGGCCGTGAACAGCGCGCTGCACCGCGCGCGCACGGCGCTCGAGGCCCGTGTCGGTCCGCGCGCGCGCTGGTCTCCGGACGCGGCGGAGCCCGTCGATCGCGCGCTCTTGCAGCGCTACCTCAGCGCGTGGGAGAGCGGCGACCTCGAAGCCGTGGTCGCGCTGCTCCACGAGGAGGCGACGTTCTCGATGCCGCCCGTGCCCGCGTGGTTCTCGGGGCGCGCGGCGCTCGCGCGCTTCTTCGAGGGCCGCTTCTGCGCCTCGCTGCGCACCGCCGTGTTCCGCGCGCGCCCGCTCGAAGCGAACGGCCAATCCGCCCTCGCCTTCTATCGCGCAGCCGGCGATCGCGCAGCGGACGATGGCCGCGCCCACTTCTTCGCGATCCACCTCGTCACCGCACGCGCGGGCCAGATCGACACCATCGATCACGTCATGTCGACGAGCGCGCTCAGCGCGTTCCTTCGCGAGGGAGTGCCGGAGAGCGTCGAGCTTTGAGCGTCGATTACCGGCTTTCTCCGCAGTCGGGATGCGCACGCAAAGAACACCGCGGCGGGTTCATGGCTCTGGCCTCGATTTTTGGATTTCTCCGGAGCTCGCGGCGGGCTCATCGCTCCGCGCCTCGATTTTGGATTCCTCCGGAATCGGGAAAGGCACTGGCTCGTCCCGTACCGATGCCGCGAGCGGCGGCCCGTCGGCTCGAGTGCACGGGGGGTGCAATCCGGGATTCGATTGCTTTCCTGCTGCCGTTCGTGACGTATCGTTCGGTCCGCCCGCTCGAACGGTGCGCTCCGGGCTTCGAGCGGGCTTTTGGTGCTACCGTGGGCGAGTGTCTGAACTCCGGCTCGATGAAACGGTCGCGCGTTTCGTCGCTGGCACGATCCCGCGAGAAGAGTGGACGCATGAGGCTCACCTCGCGGTGGGCTCTGGCACGTGCACCGCTATGGGGCGGAGGAGGCGCTCGAGCGGTTGCGCGCCGGGATTTTGGCGCTGAACGAGCGCCACGGGACCCCGAACACCGAGACGCGCGGATACCACGAGACGATCACGGTCGCGTACGTGCGGCTGCTCGATCAGTTCCTGAGCGCGAGCGATGCGAATCGCAGCCTGGAGGCTCGCCTGGCGGAGCTGCTGAGCGGGCCCCTGGGCGACCGGGCGCTCCTCTTTCGCTTCTGGTCGCGGGAGGTTCTGATGGCGCCCGCGGCTCGAGTCGCCTTTACGCCGCCGGACCTCGGCCCGCTGGTGTTGCCGCGCGCACCGAGGGAATGAATCGCGGCCGATCGGTTTTGGGCGTCGCAGCGCGCGGTTTGCCGCCCTCCCTCACTCCACTTTCGCTCACTCCACTTTCGCTCACTCCACTTTCGCTCACTCCACTTTCGCTCACTCCACTTTCGCTCACTCCGACTCCGCTCGCTCCAGCTCCTGCACGAGCTCCGTCAGGATTGCCTTGCCCTGCCGGAACACGGGCCATCCGTCGCCGACGAGGACGGCGTCGATTTCGGGGAGGGCGGCGAGGCGCTTGACGGATTGGAGGGCAGCAGCGCGATCGGTGAGCTTTGCGTCGGGCAGAAGGGTGAGGCGGCCGCCGGCGTGGGCACGGATGAGATCGCCGGTGATGAGGGTCGAGCGCTCGAGGACGAAGGCGAGCTCGCCGGGGGTCTTGGAGCCGGAGAGGGCGTGCACGGTGAGGCCGGGGACGGGCTCGTCGCCGTCGGCGAGCCAGGCGTCGCACGGGATCGGGAAGCGGTCGCGTTCGGCGACGGGACCGTAGAGGCGTGCCCCGGTGGCGTCGGCAACGGCGCGCGCGGCGCGGACGTGATCGGAGTTGGTGATGAGGAGGTGGCGGACGCCGCCGAGGGACGCGAGACGCGCCTGCTCGTGCGCGCTCAGCGGGAGCGGATCGATGACGACGTTGCCGCCCTCACGCACCCACAACACGCTGTGAAAGTCGATGTTGCGCGCTTCGTCGAACCGCGACCAGGCGTACAGATCGGGGCGGTGGAGGAGCTTCATGGCGCCAGTGTAGCTGGGCGGAGCTCGGGTTCGACGCGTTCCAGTCCGAAGCGTGTGTACGACCCCGACGAGCTCACGCCGGGCGCCGCTTTGCCTGGACACGGCACCGAGAACGACGCGTCGAGACGCGAGCGGACGCTGGTGCGCGCGGCTCTTTTCCGCGGAACACCGAGCGGGACGCGAGCGGACGCTGGTGCGCGCGGCTCTTTTCCGCGGCACACCGAGCGGGACGCGCGGGACTCCGAGCTCGGCGCGCAGCTCGCGCCGGGGTGGCGCGCGCGCTGCAACGGGCAGTGTGCGAGCCATTTTTGGCCGCGCCGAGCAGATCATGCCGAAGCCGCACCGCCTCCCCGGGAGGACTCCGAGCCCTCGAAGCGACGACCAACCTAGAGCTGGGCCCGCGCTTGAGGTACGACGCGGGAGCGCGATGAAAAGCCCGCTTCAACCGATTCTGCTCTGGCTCACGACCCTGCAGCTCCGCCACCCCGTGCGTCTCCTGCTCGTGGCGCTGCTGAGCCTTGTGCCCGCGGGCTTGCTGGCGAGCCAGCTCGAGCTCCGGACGGGGTTCGGGGAGCTCTTGCCGGACGACAAGCCGAGCGTCATCGAGCTCCGAAAGCTCGCCGATCGGCTGCCCTCGGCCTCGACGCTGATCGTCGTCGCCGAGGCGAACGACACCGCGCTGCTCAAACGCTGGGTGGACGAGCTCTCACCGAAGCTGCGCGCGCTGCCGCCCGAGCTCGTGACGGACGTGGACGACGGGCCGCGCGAGGCGCTGCGCTTCTTCGAGCAGCACAAGCACCTGTATGCGGACCTCGGCGACCTGCAGGTGCTGCACGACGCGGTGCTCGAACGCTGGGACTTCGAGGTCAGCAAGGAGCTGGGCACGAACCTCGAGAACGAGGTGCCCGAAGAGCTCACCGTCGAAGCGATGCGCGAGCGCTTCAAGAGCAAGATCGAAGAAGCGCGCGGGCCCCAGGCCGGGGCGGATGGGTACTACATCGGTGAAGAGGGCAAGCTCGCCGCGATCCTGGTGCGCACGAGCCTCGGGTCGATGGATCAGCGGGCGTTCGAGCTCACGCAGAAGATCACGGAGCTCATCGAGGCGGGGCGGTACCACGAGGTGGATCCGAGCTTCCGCTTCAACTTCACCGGGAGCCTGATCACGAGCGCCGAACAGTACCGCGCCGTGAGCGGCGACCTCGTGAGCATCGGCGCCGCGGGGATCTGCTTCGTGCTCTTGATCGTGTACCTGTTCTTCTTGCGCCTGCGCGTGCTGGTGGCGCTCGGGCTCTCGATCGGCGTCGGGTGCCTGTGGTCGTTCGGGTTCGCGGAGCTCGCGATTGGGCACCTCAATACGGCCACGGGGTTCCTCGTCAGCATCATCGCCGGCAACGGGATGAACGCCATGGTCATCTACATGGCGCGCTACCTCGAGGCGCGGCGCGACGAAGGGCGCGAGTTGCCCGACGCGCTGCGCACGGCGTCGCTCGACACGCACGGCGCGACGCTCGCGGTCGTGGGCGTCGCGATGGTGTCGTACGGCGCGCTCATGCTCACGGACTTCCGCGGGTTCCGCCACTTCGGCGTGATCGGCGGCGCCGGGATGCTGCTCTGCTGGATCGCGACGTACACGGTGCTGCCCGCGTTGCTCGTGCTCGCCGAGCGGGTGCGGCCGTTCAAAGGCGGTAAAGACTGGCGCGATCGGTTGAGCGGCAACTACGCGCGGCCGTTCGTGGCGCTCGCGCGGCGCTATCCGGTGTTGATCGCCTCGATCGGTCTGCTCTCGGCCGTCTGCGCCGCGGTGTGCACCACGCTGTACTTCACCGGCGATCCGATGGAGTACGACCTGCGCAAGATCCGAAACGACGAGCTCAGCCCGACCTCTGCCGGCAAGCTCGCCGGCCGCGTGAACCCCATCGTCGGCCGCTTGAACCAGAGCGGGCGGGCGATCGTCGTCGATCGCCTCGAGCAGGTCGAGCCGCTCGTGAAGGAGCTCGAGCGCCGTCGCGAGGCCGCCCCCGAGGGTCAGAAGCCGTTCGGCAAGATCGTGAGTGTGTTCTCGCTCCTGCCGAGCGAGCAGGAGCGCAAAATCGAGCTCCTCACCGAGATTCGCGATCGGCTCGAGCGCGCGCGCAAGCGGGGGTTCATCTCGGACGCCGAGTGGGAAGAGCTCACGCCGTACATCCCCACGACGCTCGCGCCGCTCGGCATCGCCGATTTGCCCGAGCTCGCCAAGCGCCCTTTCCAGGAAAAGGACGGCACCGTCGGCAACATCGTCTACGTCGCCCCCACTCCCGGAAGGAGCCTCTACGACGCCGAGTACCTCATGCAGTGGGCCAACAGCTTCCGCGAGGTCAAGCTCCCCGACGGCAGCATCGTGCGCGGCACCGGCGACGCCGTGGTCTTCTCCGACATGCTCCTCGCCATCAGCGACGCCGCCCCGCGCGTCGTGCTCGCCGCCTTCCTCGGCACCACCCTCGTCATCCTCTTCGCCTTCCGCGGTCGTTCCGAAGGTTGGATGGCCCTCGGCACCCTGGCACTCGGTGTCGGCTGGCTCGTCGGCGTTCTCTATCTCACCGACACCAAGCTCAACTTCCTCAACTTCGTCGCCCTCCCCATCGCCATCGGCATCGGCGCCGACTACGCCATCAACGTCATGAAGCGTCGCCAAATCGAGGGCGACGCCGGCATCGAGCGCGCCTTCGTCGAAACCGGCGGAGCCGTCGTCGCCTGCTCCCTCACCACCCTCTCCGGCTACGCCGCCCTCCTCCTCAGCGTCAACGGCGCCGTCCGCAGCTTCGGCCTAGCCGCCGGCGTCGGCGAGCTCTCCACCCAACTCACGGCCATGCTCGTCCTACCCGCGGCTTTGTACTCGCTCGCGCATTTTCGGGCGAAGCGCAAAGAGCGGGAGCGGGAGAAGGCGAGGATGAGTCAGATCAATTGACGGACTGTGGTCGTGAGGCGGGGCCATTCGGCGAGGTGGGGGCCCGTGATCATGACGGGCTCACGATTGGATCCGGCACCCTGACGTGCTCACGATTGGATCCGGCACCCCACAATCATCGGATGAGTCAGATCGATTGACGGCTGTGGTCGTGAGGCGGGGTGGGAGCCATTCGGTGAGGTGACGGGCCCGTGTTGGGGGGAGCCGCTCCAGGAGGTGGTGACCGCTGGCCAGTCCACCAACGCTGGCTCGAGGTGCGTGAGGTGTCGAATGAGCCGGATCCGTCCGGGAGGCACGGGAGCTTTGGCGGTTTGGCTCCCCCTGCATTTTCCAGGAGCGCAACCGCCAAGTTGGTACCTGGAAGCCAATTCCACGAACCCGCGGGAGCGGAGGCCATTCCAGAGCGCGCGCCTCCGAATGAGTGGCGCGGGCACGAGGAGGATGCGCAGGGAACCAAGGTCCCGCAGCCTGCCAGCGCCAAGGAACCGCTTCGCATGCGCGTGGTGCTCACCGGTGGCGGCCGCGCGCGAGAAGACGCGGACGACGCGTGGGGCGGACGGCAGCCGCACAGGGGAGACGCGGACGACACGCGAGACCGCTTCGAGCCTGACGACGCCAGCGTGACGACCTGACCCTCAGTGGGGAAGGGAAAGGCACTGACCAACGCTCACTTGATTGGGCGAATATCGACAAGCGTCGCCATCCAGGTGGTTCCCTTCGGAGCCCTCAGTCTCAGAGCCGAGTGCCCGCAGCACCCCGCTCCCCGGGCTGCCTGTTCACGATGCACGATTTCGGCGTTCACGATGCTGATCCGAGCGTTCAGGAGCCCGGATCCCGGTGCGCACGGGCCCGATCCCGGTGTGCACGGGCCCGATCCCGGTGT
>CAYYWA010000318.1:0-6800 GCA_964475255.1 uncultured Sorangium sp. | reverse complement strand
GGCATGATGACGACCTTCTACGACCACCGCGCCGCCGACGTGGTGAAGAGCGAGTCGGCCCCGCAGCGCCAGAACCAGCCGCGCTACCTGACCGACGAGGACAAGGCCGACCCGGCGCGCCTCGCAATCCCGCAATACTGGGTGCGCGAGAGCTTGCTCGACCCAGAGCTGCCCGAGTGGTTCCTCGTGTTCAGCAATCTCACGAGCGCGACGAACGAGCGGACGATGGTGCCCGTACCAGTTCCGCGGATCGCGGTGAGCCACTCGCTACAATTCGTTCTCTCGGCGACTGCACATGAACACTGTCTGCTCGCGTGCCTCAGTTCGTTCGTGCTCGATTTCCAGATTCGACAGAAACTGAGCGGCACGAACCTCAGCTACTTCTACGTACGCCAGCTACCTGTCCCGCAACCCAACCGCTTCGAAGAACCGTGCGCCTGGGATCGTGAGCAGACCATCTCCGCGTGGATCGCCCCGCGCGTCGCCGAACTCGTCGCCACCGCGAACGACATGACGCAGGTCGCCGAGCAACTCGACATCGAGGGCGCTCCGTTCCGGTGGAACCCCGAGCGCCGTGCGCTGCTCCGCGCCGAACTCGACGCCGCATTCTTCCACCTCTACGGGCTCTCCCGCGACGATACCGCCTACGTGATGGACACTTTCCCCATCGTGAAGCGCAAGGACGAGGCCACCCACGGTGAGTACCGCACCAAGCGCCTCATCCTCGAGGTCTACGATGCGCTGGCCGAGGCCATGCGCACAGGCACCTCGTACCAGACCCGGCTCACCCCGCCTGAAAGTGCCCGCCGAGGCTCGACTCCTGGGGCGTGAGCTATGACCATCGCAGACCTCATCGCCGAAGGAGAGACTCTCGACGTCGAGTTCAAAAGCGACGTCAACGACACGGAGCTGGTCGAGACCGTCGTTTGCCTCGCCAACGGCGGTGGCGGCACGCTGCTCGTGGGTGTTCACGACGATGGCCGCGTCGTCGGTGCGCGCCCTCGTCACGGCACGACGACCGATCCGTGCCGCATCGAAGCACTCGTCTCCAACTGCACGCGGCCCGCCCTGGGCGTGCAGGCCGAGATCGAGCAGCACGAGGGGCTGCCGATCCTCGTGCTGCGTGTGCCCAAGCCGGTGATCCAGACCGCAACGGCCAGCGGTCGCTACCTGCGTCGCGCGCTCGGCGGCGACGGCAAGCCCGCTTGCGTGCCGTTCTTCATCTACGAGACAGCCGCGCACGGGCTCTCGCAGGACCCGTCGACCGCCGTCGTTCCCGGCGCGACGTGGAACGACCTCGATCCGATCGAGATCGAGCGTTTCCGACGCCTCGCACGCGAAAGTGGTGGACGTGGTGATGCGGCGCTACTCCGACTCTCCGACGAGGAACTGGTCCGTGCGCTCGGAGGCATCGAGCCCCAACCCACCGGCCCAGGCATCCGCCGCGTAGCGCTGCTCCTCTTCGGCCGTGAAGAGGCGCTTCGAACGCTGCTGCCGACGCACGAGATCGCGTGGCAAGTGTTGGAGGGCCGCTCAGTCCTCGAGAACGAGATCCTCCGGCTGCCGATCCTCCGCTCGTTCGAGTTGCTCACCGAGAAGTTCCGCGCACGCAACCGCTCGTCGGAGCTGGTCGATCTCTTCCGCACCGAGGTTCCCGACTTCTCTGAGGAGTCGTTCCGCGAGGCGCTGGCCAATGCGCTCACGCACCGCGACTACACAGCACTCGGTGCGGTGCATGTGCAGTGGACCGACGAGGGTATCGCGCTCGCGAGCCCCGGTGGGCTTCCCGAGGGCGTGCGCGTCGACAACCTGCTCGCGACACCGCCAAGACCGCGCAACCCGACGCTGGCCGACGCCTTCAAGCGCGCGGGCATCGTCGAACGCACCGGTCGTGGCGTCGACACCATCTTCTTCGGTCAGCTCCGCTACGGCAGGGCGTTGCCACGCTACGACGTCACCACCGCCTCGGTCTCCGTCACGCTGCCGGGCAGCTCGGCGAACCTCGCGTTCGTGCGCTGGCTCGTCAGCGAAGGCCGCGCGGGACGCGAGTGGTCGCTGCCCGATCTTCTCGCCGTGCGCGCGATCGGTGAGGCCCGAAGTCTGACCGTTGAAGAGGCTGCTGTTGCGCTTCAATCCCATGCTGAGCGAGCCCGCAGTGTCCTTGCACGCATAGTCGACGCGGGCATCGTGGAAGCGCGCGGTGAAGGCCGAGGGCGCGCGTACCACCTGTCGGCGGCGATGTACCGGGTGCTCGGCGACCGCGCGGGCTACGTGCGGGTGCGCGGCTTCGAGCCCGCGCAGCAGGAGCAGATGGTGCTTCAGTACGCACAGGAGCACGGGCAGATCACGCGTCGCGAGGCGGCCGAGCTGTGCAAGATCTCGGCTGACCAAGCAAGCCGCCTGCTCCGACGCCTGGCAACCGAGCACCCCGAGCTTCGTCTCGAAGGCGAGCGCCGAGGAGCCCGCTACGTGTGGGAGGGGCCCCAGCGAGCACCGAGGAAGCGTGCCCCAAAGGGGAAGAAGAAATGAGCGGGAATGCGCGGGATATGAGCGCGCGCATTTCGATATGCGCGGCTTATACGCGCGGCGCTGAGGCGTTCGGCCAACGGCCTGTTGGCCAATTCGGCAGACGACGTCTGCCGAATCCTACGCGGTCGCAGGAGCGTAGCCTATGACGACCGCGCTCTCGCCCATCCTCGTCTCGCGCCTCGAGAAGGCTGCCACGGACAACGGCTTCGACCAGGCGCTCGAGCCCGAAGGCAACTGGCTCGTCGTTGCGAGCACCCAGTGCCCGCTGCGCGTGTGGCTCGGAGCCTTCGGCGACGCCGTCTTCCTCGCCGCGTTCTCGCAGCAGAACGTCGCTCGGGCGCTCGGCGACTACGGCACGCCGATGGCCGCCCCCATGCCGAAGGGCGCCGCTGGCGGGCGCACGGTCCCCGACGTGCCCGCGCTGCATCGGCTCCTCCGACGCGCATTCCAGCTCTCGAAGGCGCTGCCGAACGAGCTGCTCCACACGTTCGAGGAAAAGGTCGCCGCTCTCCCGAAGACCACGGAGGCTGAGCGCCTCGTCGTCCAGCGAGTCGGGCAGAACCTGTTCCGGGACGGCCTCCTCGACCTCTGGGAGGGGCGTTGTGCTGTCACCGGCCTAGCCATCCCCGCGCTCCTGCGCGCGAGCCACATCAAGCCCTGGGCCGACTGCGAAACCGACGCCGAGCGCCTCGACGTCTACAACGGCTTCCTGCTCGCGCCGCACCTCGACGCCGCCTTCGACCAGGGCTTCATCACGGTGCAGGACGACGGCGCGATCCTCGTGAATGACGCGCTCGCAGCGGACGCTCGCGCTGTGCTCGGCCTCGACCGGCCCCTGCGCGTGCGTGGCATCACCGACGGGCACCGCAACTACCTGCCGTGGCATCGCGAGCATGTCTTCGAGAAGGGCGCGAAATGGCCCGGGACTTTGCCTACACAGACAGCGCAATAGATCGACGGAAGATGGAGACTTCGTCATGACCGAACCGACCCATACCGAAGCGCCGGCATCCGAGCAGCCTTCGCTGCTCGAAGGCGTCGAGCAGCCGACTCCTGGCGGCTGGGGCGACTATCCCATCGATGAGTTGGCGATCCGCGACGAGCCACGCACCGCTGTGGATGTCGTGCGCCGCATCAAGCAGGGACGCTTCGTGCTCGATCCTGACTTTCAGCGCGACTTCGTGTGGGACGAGAAGAAGCAAAGCCGCCTTATTGAATCGATCTTGATGCGCATCCCACTCCCGGTCTTCTACGTGGCCGAGGACGCCAACGGTCGGCTCATCGTCGTCGACGGCCGGCAGCGAGTGACAACGCTAAAACGCTTTATCGATGGTGATCTGACGCTCGATCTCGACGATCGGAGGGATCTCCACGGAAAGAAGTTCGACGAGCTCGAGCCCCGACTGCAGAACCGCGTCGAGGACTGCCAGCTCCGCTTCTACATCATCGACCACAAGGTGCCTGAGCGCGCACGTCTCGACATCTTCGAGCGCGTCAACGGCGGTGAGGTGCTGACCCGACAGCAGATGCGCAACGCGATCTACAACGGTCCGGCAACGCAGTTTCTGAAGGAAGAAGCCGCCACCGAGCTGTTTCGCAACGCCACCGGCGGCAGCCTCGATACAAAGAAGATGCAGGACCGCGAGTTCGTGAACCGCTTCTGTTCATTCTCGCTCTTGCCGCTCGACAGCTACAAGGGCGACATGGACGACTGGCTGGCGCGCGGCCTTAAGGAACTAGAGAAGTTGTCGGACGCGGAGAAGCAGGTGCTCCGCTCGAAGTTCCAACTGGGGCTCAAGAACAACTTCGCGGTGTTCGGCAAGCATGCCTTCCGAAAGCATCGAGAGCCGGACCAGCGGCGCAGCATAATCAACGCGTCAATCTTCGACGTCATGATGGCAGAGCTGGCGACGCGCGACGAGCCAACTGTTGCGGCCAAGGCCGATTCACTTCGTCAGGCGTTCATCAAGCGATTGGATGACCGAGAGTTCGAGCGCGCCGTCACCTACGGCCCGAACACGCCGAAGGAGGTCCGCAAGCGCTTCGAGATCGCCGCCGCGATGATGAAGGAGGTGTTCGATGCTGAGTAGTCTGCACATCGCGAGCTTCAAGTGTTTTCAGCAACTCGACCTCGAGCTGCGCCCACTCACGCTGCTCTCCGGCGTGAACGGTGGAGGGAAGTCCTCGGTGATCCAGTCGCTCGTGCTGCTGGCCCAGACACTGTCGGAGCGCGAGTGGGGTCGCACCCTGCTGCTCGAAGGCCCCGAGCTTGCGCTGGGAAGCGCTGCAGATGTGCTGAATCAGAACGCGCGTGACCGCTTCGTCTTCGGTGCGGCCACGAGCACGGAGCGCCTGCAGTGGGCCTTCAAGGCGTCGGACCGGCGAGCCCTCTCGGTGGAGTTGGAGAGCGTACAGCGTGATGGTCAGGAAGTGCCGCTGATCGACCCCGTACGCTGGTTGCTCCCGGCAGCGCAAGCCGAGGGATCGAGCGTGGTCTCCACGCTGCGTCGACTCTCCTGGATCACGGCTGAGCGCACCGGTCCTCGCGAGCTGCTGCCGCTTCGTGACGAGCATGGCCACAGACACGTCGGCGCGCGGGGCGAGCTGGCAGCAGGCCTCCTGCACTGGCGCAAGGACGAAGCCGTGTGCGCGGCGCTCTGCATCGAGGGTCAGCCACCGACCCTCCTTCACCAGCTTAAGGCGCGCATGCAGGAGTTCTTCCCGCGCTGTGATCTGCGGGTGGTGCCGATCGACGGTGCGAGCGCGGTGAGCCTGCAACTCAAGTCCGACTACCGTTCCGACTTTCAGCGTCCCCAGAACGTCGGCTTCGGGCTGACCCAGCTCTTCCCGATCCTGGTCGGGATACTCGCCGCGAAGGAGGGCGACGTACTCGTAATAGAGAACCCTGAAGTCCATCTCCACCCCAAGGCGCAGCAGGACATCGGAACCTTGCTCGCCAAGGTCGCTGCGAGTGGCGTGCAGGTGATCGTCGAGACTCACGCCGATCACGTGCTCAACGGGGTTCGTCTGGCAGCGAAGACGAAGGCTATCAAGCACGACGACGTTGCGGTGCACTTCTTTGGCAACAGCGACGGCTCGTTCGCCCCGACGTCGCCGAAGCTCGATGCCGACGGGAAACTCGATTCGTGGCCCGAGGGCTTCTTCGACCAGTTCGACCAGGCACTCGCGCAACTCTTGTAGGTGATTCGAGTGGAACCGATCCTTGACGAGAGCACCCTCGTGCCGTGCTCGACGCACTCCCCTGCTGCGCGCATCGCGGCGCTGGCGCAGACGCTGAAGGCGCTCGATCAACTTGGCGCCGCGCAGGTGCTGCGCTCCGTTCGCGACGCGCCTGACCGCAACCTCCGTGACGGACGTGGTCTTCGCTCGTGGTGTTTCGATCGGGAGACGTCGATAGACGCCGGCCGTTTCATCGCCAGACGCCTCGATAAGCAGCCCTACATCGACGGCAACGGTGGCCTATTTTCCGCTGCTGAGGGCCAGCGCGCAGTCGAGGCTTGCGTTGCTGGGCAACAGGTATTCGGGCTCGGGCTCGCCGCCCTGACGGATGGGATTGTCGTTGCGCTGACGACGGATACGCGCCCGGACGGCGGCGTGATCACCGTAGATGTCGTCTACATAGACGACGACGGTCAGCGCGATGAACACGTGGAGGTCGAGACCTTCACATCGGCGGAGGAAGTTACCGAAGCAGGGGGCCGGATCGGTAAACGCCTCGATCAAGCTGTCCGGAACGGCGCTGAGCTTATTGCTCGGGTCACGCACTTATTCCCGCGGTTGCGTCTCGGAGACGACGCTCGAACGCCTATCAGCAAGCTGACGGGCAGTGAGCCGGTCTTCCGGCAGCTCGTTCGACACCTGCGCGCCCTCGACGAGGGGGCTCGTACATGGACCACTGGCGCCTACGCGCCTGTGGCGGTCACGTTCAGCGTCGAGTCAGAGGCAACGCTCAATCACGGCACCTACGGCCAACAACGGGAGTTCCGCGCGCCTGAAGGCTTTGCGCTCGGGGAGCGCTGGTCACTCCATACGAAGCTGACCGGCGGCAACGGTGCGAGGATATACTTCCGCGCAGAGCGCATCGAGGGCGAAGCCGTTGTCCTCGTCGGCTACTTTGGACCCCATCTCGACACCGTCAGACACCATTGACCTCGCATCCAGTCGGGAGCGTCGCAGCCTCCACGTACGCGAGCAAGCTGACCTACGTCCGTTCGTAAGTAACCGCCTGCCCAACTGCATCCTGACGAGCT
>CAYYWA010000317.1:0-6838 GCA_964475255.1 uncultured Sorangium sp. | reverse complement strand
CCTCCACCGTCGCTCCCCCGCAGGCGGCGCCCTCGCGCGCCGTCGCGCCGCCCGTCGCGCCGTTGCCGGCGGTGACGTCGAGCGGCACGGCTCCGTCCGTGCAGCCCGCGGGAGAGGCCGAAACGCTGATCACGTCGGCGCTCTCCGCGGCCCGCTCGGGCGATTTCGCGGCCGCGGTGCCCCTGGTGCGCCGGGCCCTCGAGCTCGATCCGGAGGCGAAGAACGATCTGCGCCTGGCGCACGTGTTGTTCGACGCCGCGCAGAAGGCCGCCGCCACGAACGCTGCGTTCGCGCTCCTCGATGGCGCGATGGGGGAGCGCGGCGCGGAGGTCATCTGGGATCTCGCTGCCGAGCCGATGGTGCCCGAGGCGGTGCGTTTCCGCGCCGGTCGCTGGCTTCGGACCAAGAAGTTCCGCGAGCAAGCCTCGCCGGCGCTGAAGCTCGCCGCCGATCTGCGCACCGCAAAGAGCTGCGAGCAGGCGCGCGGCCTCCTCGCGCGCGCCAAGGACGACGGGGACGAGCGCAGCCTCGCCCAGCTCGAGGCCTGGCAGGTCAGGACCGGCTGCGGTCCCAAGAAGCAGGACGACTGCATGCCCTGCCTGCGCACCGATCAACTGCTCGAGGAGGCGATCGCCGCGATCCGCGCGCGCGGCGCCGCGCCGTGGAAGCAGCGGTAGCCATCAAAGAAGACTGGCCACAAAAGACCGCGGCCCGCCCTCGCGAGAGGCGAGGACGGGCCGTTTCGGGGTGTTCGGGCTCTGGCCGGCTCAGCCGCCCGATTCTTTCAGCGCCTTGTTGATGAGCTTCTTGAACGCCGGCAAGGGCTGGGCGCCGCTCAGGTAGTAGCCGTTGATCACGAACGCCGGGGTGCCGTTGATGCCGGCCTGGCTCGCGATCTTCGCATCGGCTTCCACCTTGTCCTTGTGCTTGCGCGAGTCGAGCGCGGCCTTGAACTTGTTCATGTCGAGGCCGACCTGCTGCGCGATCTTCTCGAGGTTCGGGCGCTCGAGGCCGCCGGGGGTCCCCTGCGCCTCGAACAGCTTGTCGTGGAACTGCCAGAACGCGTTGTTGCCCTTCTGGGCGAACGCCTCCTGGGCCGCCTCGGCGGCGAGCGCGGCGTCCTTGTGGAACGCGAGGGGCAGGTGCCGCCACACGATCTTTACCCGGTTGCCGTACTCCTTCTCGAGCGCCTTCAGGGTTCCCGTGACGCGCTTGCAGAAGGGGCACTGGAACTCGGAGAACTCCTGGATCACGACCTTGGCGTTCGCGCCGCCCTTGTAGGGGCTATCGGCGCCGGGCTTGGCGATCTCCTTGCGCTCCGGGGGCGGCGGCTCTTTGCCGTTCTTCGTCACCTCTTCGTAGATCTTGGCGCGCGCGACGCCCTTCTCGACGAGGCCCTTGGCCTTGGTGAGCTGCTCGTCGATGACGGTCTTGAACTTGTCGAAGGGCTGCGCGCCGCTCAGGCGAATCCCGTTGATGAAGAAGTGCGGCGTGCCGCGGGCCTGGAAATCGGCCGCGATGTCCATGCTCTGATCGATCTTGTCGCCGTACTTGTTCGTCTGGATCGCCTGCTTGACCTCGTTCCAGGAGATCCCGATCTTCTCCGAGATGGCCTTGAGGTCGTCATCCTCGAGCTTCGGGGCCGACGCGAAGAGCGCGTCGTGGGCCTGCCAGAAGCCCTTGTCGCCCTTCTGCTTGTACGCCACCCGCGCGAGGATCGCGGTCGGACGCGCCCGGTTGTGGAACGGCAACGCGTTGTCCTTCCACACGATGCGCACGTCCTTGCCGTAGGTGTCCGTGACCTGCTTGAGCGTGTCCTCGACGCGCTTGCAGAACGGGCACTGGAAGTCCGAGAAGATGATGATGGTGACGAGGGCGTCCTTCGGTCCGCGCACCGGGTCGTCGGGGAGCACCGGAACCTTCCAGACCGTCTTGTCGTCCTCGGCGTCGCGCTCGGGGCGCTTCGGCGCCGGCTTGTCCTTGTGGTTCTTGTTGGTGAGCGCGACGTAGACGTCGGCGGGCTTGGTGCCGCTCGCGACGAGCTTCTTCGCCTCGGCGAGCTGCTCGTCGATCACGTCCTTGAACTTGTTGAAGGGCTGCGCCCCGCTCACGCTCACGCCGTTGATGCGGAACGCCGGGGTGCCCGTGGCGCCGATCTTCTGCGCGAGCGCGATGTCCTCGTCGACCTTCGCCGCGTACTTCTTGGAGCTGTACGCCTCCTTGAACTTGGCGCGGTCCACGCCCGCCTCGACGGCCCACTTCTCGAAGTTCTCTTCGGTCAGGTTCCGGGCGTTGGCGAAGGCGAGATCGTGGAACTTCCAGAAGGCGTCGTTGCCACCGAGCTCGAACACCGCGGCGGCGGCCTCGTGCGCCGGCCGGGCTTCCTTGTGGAAGGGCAGCGGGTTGTGCTTCCAGACGACGCGCACCTTGTCCGGCCCGTACGTGTCCTTGATCTGCTTGATCGTCGGGTTCACGCGGGCGCAGAACGGGCACTGAAAGTCGCTGATCTCGACGATGGTTACCGGCGCGTCGGCGTTGCCCCATTGCGGGTCCTTGCCCGTCACGGGGACGGCCGCGGCGCTGTGATCCAGCGCGCCGCCGGCGGCGCTCTCGGCTGCGATCTCCGGACCCCGATTGCGCTCGAGGCCCCACATCAAAAACATGCCGGCCAAGAAGCTCATAAAGAAGCCGACAATGGCGGTTCCTTTGTTCATGAGGATGACTCTCCTGAAATTCTCTTGAAGTGATCGGAAAAAAGCTCGCTCGCGCCCTCTACCGGGACCGGGGCCAATCATTCGTTCCGGTCCGGGCGGCGCACCGTACCCCACGAAGCGGGGACGAGACGACTGCGAGGCAATCCCGGGCGACAATTTGCCCGGCCGCCTCGTGCTCACTGCTCGAAAGCAGCAGCCAGGTCGGCTGCTCAGGCGCCGCGCGGGGGTCGTTCGATGCCGCGTCGGAAGCCCGCGCGGCCTTCGCCGTGCTCGATCGAGACGAGCCGTTCGCCATCCAGGGGAACGGGCGGCAGGCGGTAAACGACCGGCGGGAGCCGCGGCGTCACGTCGGGTTCCGTGGTTCGCTCCGGCGTTCGCCCGGGAGCTTCGTCATGCACCGCGAGCTCGCTCTGCGGATCGCACGGGGCGCGAAGCTCCGTTTCGCGAACCGCCCTTCCGCTGGGCGGTGCGGCGATGGTCTCCCCGAAGGGGCTGCACATCGGGACGGAAAGGACGGCGGCTGCCGCGGGCCGCGCCGTCACCACGAAGGCCCAAGCCAGACAAACGCCTAGAAGGCGTAGTGCGAGGCGTTGGATCCGCGGTGCCCAGCTCAGCATTCTTGCCCGGCGCGAGTGTAGTCCGACCGTTAGCCCGCTCAACCCACTCACGTCGGCGGTCATTCCGGCTCGAAGCGACGATTCCCGTTTTCTTGCCCACATTATCCCACCTTGGCGACGATACGGGGATGCAGGGCTCCGAGCCGCATAGGAAGGCGAAGCAAGGCCTGAACGACGCCGCGACCGCATCGGCCAGGGGCGCCAACGATGCGTTGCCGCGGCGATTCGAGCGCTTCACGTTGCTGGCGCGCATCGCTCGGGGCGGGATGGGCGAGGTCTATCTGGCGACGGCCGGGGGAAGCATCGAAGGAGCGGAGCGACCCGTCATCATCAAGATCATCCGGCCCGATCACGCGGATGACCGATCGTTCAACGCGCGCTTCCTGGACGAGGCCCGCATCCAGGCACAGCTCCAGCACCCGGGGGTCGCTCAGATCCTCGAGGCGACGACCGATGCTGCCGGGCGCCCGTACGTGGTCGTCGAGTACGTCGAGGGGCGCAACTTGAGCGAGGTGCGCGGTCGAGCCGCGCAGCTCGGCGTGCGCATCACGTGGCCCGAGGCGATGGCCGTGGGTCTCTGCCTCGGCGAAGCGCTCACGCACGTTCACGAGCGGACGGACCCCGAGGGGCGACCGCTCGACATCGTGCACCGCGACCTCAGCCCGCAAAACGTGATGGTGGGCTACGGCGGTGACGTCAAGCTCATCGACTTCGGGACGGCGCGCGGGCAAAACCGGCGTTGCCATACGATCTCCGGGGTCGTCTTCGCGAAGCCGGGCTACGTCGCGCCCGAGGTCGCCAAGAACGTTCCGGGCGGCGTTCCCGCCGATCTCTACGCGTTCGGGGTGGTGCTCTGGGAGCTGTTGGCCGGGCGTCGCTTTATGTCGGGCGGCGCGGAGGAGCACATGGCGCTCGTCTCGGCGGGCAAGCGGCTGTTGCCGCCGCTCGCGCGCATGCTCGATGCGCCTCCCGAGCTCGACGCCCTGATCGCGCGCTTGACCGCCAATCGCATCGAGGACCGCTATCCGTCGGCGCGCGCGGCCGTTCAGGACATCGTCGCGCTGTTGAAGCGCGCGCCGAGCCTCGCCGACGGGGATCGGAGCGTGCGCGGTCGCATCTCCGACTTGATGCGGCGGCTCTACCCGGCCGAGCCAGCGCGCAGCCGCGCCGAGTTCGCGCGCCGGCTCGCCGCGAGCCGAGGAGTCGTTGCCGAGGTCGTGCGGCCCTCGCCCGAGCCGCCCGAGGTCAACGATCCGACGCTGCTTCCCGGGACGCGCTACCGGCTCATCGAGCAAATCGGGAGCGGCTCGATGGGCATCGTGCACGCCGCGGTGCACCTCGATCTCGGTCGCACCGTGGCGCTCAAGGTGCTGCAGGCCGACTCGATGAGCGCCGCCGCGCAGAGCCGGTTCCGCGCGGAGGCCCGGGCACTCGCGCAGCTTTCCCACGAGAACCTGGTTCGCATCTACGACTACGGGGTTTGCAGCGACGGGCGGCCCTTCTACGCGATGGAGCTCCTCGCCGGGGAGTCGCTCGATCGGCTGCTCGAGCGCCTGGGGCGACTGCCGAGCCCCGTCGCGATCGAGTACGCGCTCCGCGCCTGCCGAGCGCTCGAGGCGGCGCACCGCGCGGGCGTCGTGCACCGCGACGTGAAGCCCGCGAACCTCTTCGTCACCACGTCGGGGGTGCTCAAGGTGTTGGACTTCGGCGTGGCGAAGGCCGAAGCCGAGCCGGAGCCCAGCGCGCCGCGCGACATGGTCGCGCTCATCGGTACGCCCGAGTACATGGCGCCGGAGCAGGCGAGCGGGCTCGCGGACGAGCGCGCCGACGTCTACGGGGTCGCGAGCGTCCTCTACGAGCTCGTCACGGGCACGTGTCCGTTTTCGGCGGAGGGGGCGCTCGCGCTGCTCGCCGAAAAGGCGACGCACGCCCCCGAACGCGCGAGCGTGCGCGCGCCGAACGCGGGGATCCCGAGAGCGCTCGATCGCCTGCTCGAGCGCGCTCTGGACCCGGCTCCGGAAGCGCGACCGAGCATGCGGGCGTTCGCCGAGGCGCTCGAGGCGCTCGTCACGCGCCGCGCCCGAGAGCGCCGCGTATCGCGACGCTTTGCCGTCGCGGCCGCCGTCGCCGCGCTCGTCGCCGCGATCGGCATCGGCACGAAATCACTCCCCACGGATAATTCGACGCCAACCGCGCTGGCCGCGAACGCGGCTCCGAGGATCGAGCCCGCGGGGCCGCAAGCGCCGCTCTACCCCACGGGTGTTCAGCAGCGCGTCGTCGCCGAGCCCGCCGTCGACCCGGCTCCCGTCGCCCGAGCGCTCGACGAGTCGCGGGACGCGCCGCACTCCGAGGCCTTCGCCGAGCACGCCGAGGCCAGCGACGGCTCGTCGGCCACGGCGAAGGCATCACCCGACGCGCGCGACGCTCCGGACCCGGAGATCGCCACCCTGCTCGCCCGGGCCGAACGGCTGCAACGCAAGGGCCAGCGCCTGCGGGCGCTCTCCGTGCTGCGAAAAGCAGCGAAGAAACACGAGCGGAGCCCCGAAATCCACGCCGCGCTCTGCGAGGCGCTCGTTCGCAACGGATCGTGGGGAGAGGCGCTCCGCGCCGCTCGCCGACGCGCCGAGCTCGATCCGAGTCCGGAAGCGCGTCTGATGCTCGCGCGCATCGAGCGCGCCGTCGGCAATCACGACCGCGCCCTGGAGCTCGTTCGGGAGGTTGCGACGGCGAAAGACGCGCCCGTCGCCGCGGAGGCGCTGCTGCGCGCACTCGACTCGCCGCGCCTCGCGCTGCGCTAGTCACGAGCGCGTTCCGCGCGCGACGCTCGCCGGAAACGCCGGCTTCGGACTGGCCCTCGAGCCAGGCCCCGACGTTCTGTGCTTGCCCGGCCCGCCGATGCCCCCTAAACCTCCGGCGGCCGACGTAATGGCAGTTTCCCCAAGCTTGTCCGGCGCGAGTGCAGTGACCACCGGTTCACCGCACCGTGCCGTGCTGCGGCTCGCGATGCCCACCGTGCTCGCGATGCTCGCGCAGAGCGCCGTCAACGAAATCGACATCATCTTCCTCTCGTGGCTGCCCTGCCCCGAGTCGTCGAACGCCCAGGCGGCCCTCCTCCCCTCGCTGATCTTGCTCTGGCTCTTCGGGGGGTCGCTCAGCGCGATTTCGGTGGGAACTCAGGCCATCGCCGCAAGACGGTACGCCGAGCGGCGGTCGCTCGACGCCGGCGCGGTCCTCGCGAACTCCTGGGTGTTCTCCCTCGTCGCGGGGATCGTGTTCACGGTGCTCGGGTATCTCTCGATCCCGTACGTCCTCGGCGTCCTCATCAAAGTCCCCGAGGTTCGGGAGGCGGCGCACGCATACCTCGGCTGGCGGCTCCTCGGCATCGCTTCGATGGCGATGACCTTCTCGTTCAAGGCCTTCTTCGACGGCATCGGGAAGACGCACGTTCACATGGTCTCTTCGATCGTGATGAACGTGATCAACGTCGTCTTGTGCATCGCGTTCATC
>CAYYWA010000316.1:0-6882 GCA_964475255.1 uncultured Sorangium sp. | reverse complement strand
GCCGCGTTCCGCGCCGCTGATGGCGGCAAATCGGGCGGATGATCCGCTCTTTCGGGGCCACTTGCCGTCAAATGGGCGGATCAACCGCCCCCGAATCGCGACCATTTGCCGTGTTTGGCACCGCAAACCGATTCGCGTGCCCCCTGGGGAGAGCAGCGGCCAACAGAAGACGCGCAACGCGCAGCCCCGGTCCCCCGGTGCGTCGAAAGCCGCGGGCGCGGCCCGTTTACTCTTTCCGAAACCGCTCGAGGCGAGCTCTTCCAACGGCTCGATCTGCTCGCAGATCTGCGGCGCGGCCCGTTTACTCTTTCCGAAACCGCTCGAGGAGCGACCGCGCGCTCCCTCCGCGATGGAGGGTCGCCGCGAGCACCGCGCCCTGCGCGTCGAGATCGATGCGGAAACGGAGGGTGGGCTCGCCGTTCAGGTGATAGCGCAGGTCGGCAATGTCGACGTGCACGCCACCTCGTGCCCCCGGCTCCTCACGCAGAAGCGGAAAGCGCGCCCACGCGAGCGCCTCCCGCACGGTGGGGTTCGCGCGAGCGGGCGCGCTCGACGGCGTCGCCGCGCTTCGTGGGTGGCGCGCTTGCTCTTCGGGAGCGGAGCCGAGTCGCGCGGCGCCCACCGCGTAGTGCTCGGAGCCAACGGCGACGTATCGCCAACGCATGGGGCCAATCCACGAAGGAAAGACGTGGATCGACTCCGCGCTCGGATAGTGGTCTCGAACGCCACCCTCGATGGTGCGTTGGACGGCGATGCGCGTCACCAAGTAGACGCACGACGCGGCGAGCCCCACGAGCAGCGGCGTTCGGAGGAGCGCGCGCCGGCGAATGCCCCACAGCGCGCCGATGAGCAGCGGCGCGGTGAACAGCGGATCGAGCACCATCATCCAGTCGAGCGTCACGCGCTCGCTCGAGAACGGGAGGAACAGGCGCGTTCCCCATCCGGTCCAGGCGTCGGCCAAGAGGTGGGCGAGCACGGTCGCCGCGAGCGCCCAGGGGTAAACCGCGCGCCAGCGCGCGTCACGGACGAAGAGCTTCGCGAGCCCCGTCGCGCCGAGCGCCACCAGCGGCGCGAAAAACAGTGAGTGCGACACGCCGCGGTGCGCGCGCAGCGTGTGGAGCACCGGATCCGCCGCCGGCCAGAGATAGTCGAGATCGGGCAGCCCCGCCGCGAACAGACACCCGAGGAGCACCGCCCGGCGATTCGGGTCGGGCCTTCGCAGGCTGCCGATGGCGAGGCCGAGGAGTCCGTGGGTGAGGGGATCCATGCGCCGGAGCGCATTCATACCGCGCGCCGCCGAACGCGCACCCAAAGCGCGAGCACGAGCGCGAACAGCGCGAGCCCCGACACGGAAGAGCGCCGCCCGGGTGCGACGAGCGCGCAGCCCGACTCTTCCGTGAGGTGCCCGCACGCGACGGGGTCGAGCGCCTCGTCGCGAACGACGGGCACGGGACACTCGACCGCCGTGCGCGCCGGCGGAAACAGCGCGCAGATCGCGTCCACGTCATCGGGACCGAGACCGCGGCTCGTGAGCGCCCATCCGCGTAGCTCTCCGCCATGAGCGCCGTCGAATCCTCCGAGTGATCGATGCCGAGCACGTGCCCCGCCTCGTGCGTGGCGACCGTGAGCAGCACCTCCGTGAGCTCGTCGGCGCGACCGCTCAACCAATCCCGGTTGAGCTCGACGTCGGCATCGAGGATCCGCCCGTCCCGCGCGAGTCGTGTGGTCGTGAACCCGACGCTGCTCGGCGGATGGGGCCACCGCTCCGGAAAGCTCCAAACACCCAGGTTCACCTCGGGAGCCGCGTCGCAGAAGTGAGCGCCGAGGGTGTCCACGATGCCCGCCGAGCTCACGACGAAGCCCGGCGAGCCGCCCTCCGGGCACTCCACCGAGGACCAGCGCTCGAACGCCTGCTCGACGATCCGCAAGAATCGTTGATCGCTCAACCCGGAGCGCGCGGCGGATCCGCCAGCGACAGCGAAGCTCAAGCACGGCAGCGCGTAGTAGACCGGTGCTCCCTCGGCGACACACCCCTTTGCGTCGCGGCCGCAGCTCCTGTTCTGACAGCGAAGGCCCGAGTCCGGACCGCACTCGATCGGCACGCAGGTGCGCATTGGACAGAACGCGCCCGCCGGTTGGGTCGTGAGCAACGGGAACACGAGCGCAGCGCTCGCCGAGAAGCACGCAATCGACCAGCGCCGCGACGGCATGTTCGTCGCCGAACGATACGCCGTCGGGTGACGCCGTCCAATCTCGAACTGCAAGGACGTACAATCTTCGTGTGCGGAGGGTCGGTATTGCATCGGCATGGACCCGACGAACGACCTTCCTCCCCTCACCCGCGGCCTCGCCGGAAGGCGCAGGCACGAGCCGCCACGAGCGCGTGTGATTTTCGCGCTCGCGCTGCTCGCGACCAGCGCCCTTCCGGCCTGCGGTGAGTCGAACGAACCCCCACGCCCGAGCCGCGCCATCCATGCCGGCGCAGCTCTGGGCGCGAACGAAAGCTGCGACACCGTACAGGCCGACGCGACCATGCTCGGCGGCGCGCAAGTGCTCACCGAGACTTCGTACAACGCCCCCGGTTGTTCGAATGCCTACCGCCTCGACCTCCGCGGCTACCACGAGCGCTACGACCGAGGCACTTTCGTTGCCTACGCGAGCCCCCCCCGTCGACACACAGGCGCGCTGCGAGCGGCTCGAGCTCTCCGCCTTCGTGTGGCGCAAGGACGAAGGCGGCGGGAGCACGCTTCTCGGCTCGGCACGCAAGACGGGCCGCTGGGAAGCCGATGCCTTCGGCACCATGCGCTGCACGACACCGGCCTTCCTGCTCGAGGACGAAATCCAAGGCTACACGCACGGCGCGAACTACCGCATCGCCGTGCGCGCCCAGGAAACCTCCTCGGATGGCGAGACGTTCACCACGAAGCGCGTCTTCTTGTCGACGCTGCGCTCGCCGCCCAAGTACATGGCGGGATTGGAACACGACGAGATGAGCGCGCTCGGTGATCTCCTGGCACGGGAGCCCGATCCCGATCTCGCGGCTCTCTTCGACGCGCGCGAAAAGCCAGCGTTCCAAATGTTGTGCCGCAGCCTGGAGCTCCACCTCACCTTCAACGCTCTGACGGACGACGTGAGCGTCGGGTTGGGGGTGAACGGAGGCGACCTGCGGCGGCGCAACGAGGTCGACCGCCAAATCGTAGGCCTGCTGTGCGATGCCTCCGTACCGGGCTCCGCCGGGGCTCTGCAGAACCTCCTCGTCGAGGCCCTCGCGCTGAACAAGAAGCTCGTCGAGGGCCTGGCCGGGAAGCTCGGAGTGGCGCCACAGCACGCGGCACAAGCCTGGAACGAGGTGTTGCACTACGCGCTCGGGCAGCTCGTCGACCGCTGTGGCTCCGAGGCCAGCGAGCTCTTGAATTTCGTTCGGACGGGCACGCTACTCGCGGGCTCCGAAAGCCCGCTCCTCGGCGACTGCAGCGGAGGCATCACCGGCGCCAAGGGGCAAGCCGGCCTGTCGAACCTGCTCAATCCGTTCTCCGGACCCGGAGAAAATGCTTTCGTCCAGTGCATGAACGAGGCGGTCGCCGACATGGACCGCGGCTGCACAGACCCACGTGCCTCGGGGGGTGGCTTCGACACCGGGAGCGACCTCATCGACGTCGAGCTCCTGGATTGCACACAACCCAAGGACGCCGCGGCGTGCGCCGCGCTCGAGCGACGCGCGACGCTGGAGCAGCAGCTCCTGGCCGTCGAAGTGCGGGCGGCCGAGCTCGATCGTCAGCTCGCCGCGATCAACGCCGAGCTCGATGCCGAGATCGACCGGACGGCGGCATCCATGGCCTCTCTCTCGCGAACGGCCGAAGCGCTCAGGAACTCGGAGCCGCGCGAAGCGTACGCGTGGGAGAAGTCGATCTACGGCGGAATCGCGCAAGTGGTGGGCTACGCGTTCACGAGCCAGGTCAACAAGGTCCTCGGAGGCATCACGGCCTTCTTGTCCGGCGGGCTCGCGCCGCTCATCGAGGAACACGACAAGAACGTGCGCCGCGAGCAGATACAACACTTGGCCGGCCTGCACGAAGAAGCCGCCCAGGAAGAGGCGCAACGGCTGGATGAGCTTTGCAAGGATCGGCCGGAGCACGACACTTGCAAAAAGCGAGAAGAGGAGAAAAAGAAGCAAGGCACCGACGCCGGTGGAGGCAGCAACGAACGCTGCCCTGGCTTCGAGATGAGAGACGGCGTCACCGGCTACTACACGGCCGACAGCGGGCTCGAAATGCTCCTCGGCCTCTCGAGCGGTCGTCCGATCACGACCTCCGATCGGATCCATCATTGTATGTGCAAGCACGTCGGGGAGCGCTTCTTCGGCGGAAACTGCGAGGATCCGATCGAGCGCGCCAAGCAGGAGTGCTTGAGCAATCCGTTCGGCCCCGACGACGCCCCGAGGCCGATTTGCTTGAAGCTCCTCCAGCCGGACTCGTTCGACATCAACGCGCTGCGCGGGAGGATGTGCCAGCTCATGTATCCGAACTGCAACGCGGACTACATCTTGGAGTCGGGCCAGTGCGGGTGTGCCGACGTCCAGGAGCCCCTCCCGGGCGACGCGCTCGATCGAGCTTGTCCGGGGCGCGACGTCATCGACTGCGGTCCCGACGCAACGCTGGACCTTGCGACGTGTAGTTGCCAAGGGTTCGACAACGGCCGCAATCCCTGGGGCGGCCAGCCCGGCTGCTTGATCGACGACAGCACCTTCCCGGGGGCGATCGATCAGTGGCCGTCCACGGGGCGCACTTGGGCAGACGACATGCCGATCGGGGATCAGGTTCGCCGCGTGCTCCGAGCGGAGCCCGGGCCCACCGTCGTGGTGACGCCGCCGCTCCGCCTCGGCGACTTCTCGCGCGACCTCGGCTCGGGGCTCGAAGTCACGTATCACTTGCCCGAGGGGCTCGCGGATGTCGAGTGGCCCGGGCAAACGCTCTATCACGTGACGATTCCGGGCCGCCTGACGAACGAGTTCGTCGGGCAGATCGAGCACGCGGATCTTTCATATGGCGCGATCTCGACCGCGCAGCTCGATCTCGACCCCGCACACCTCGAGCAGCTCCGCGCGGCTCTCTCGAACGACGAGGAGGTGCGGATTACGGCCTTCATCAACACGGACCCCGTGCTCGACGGTCGGAACGATCTGAACGGGCTCGCCGTCGGCCTCGCTGGGCTGAACCTGCGCGGCGCGACCCGTCCGCTCGGCAGCACGAGCCCGGACTGTCCGCGACCGGCGGATTCGGTGCCCGTCGATCCCCTCGGTCCGTGGTTCGAGGTTCCCGGGGATCGGGATCTGACGCTCGACCCGCGGTTCCGCGAGCTCATCCGCGAGTAGCCCGCGCCCCATCCGGGTCATTCCGAAAGCGAGCGCCGAGCGATCCGTCGCTAGGCGCTCGCTGCCATTTCACATCTCGGCGTAGCGCTTGGCCGCCGCGAGATCGGGGCTCGAGACGACGACGATGTCGCCCGCTTTCACGACCGGCGGCCGGCCCTGCGCTTCACTCCGTGAACAACGACAGGTCGATGGAGTCGGCCATCAGCTGCAGGCCGGTGGGGTTCAGGTGCAGGCCGTCGTCCTGGAAGTCGAGATCTTCTCGGAGGTTCTGAGGATTCATGGGATCGCGGACCGCCTCGTCGAGGTCGATGACGGCGTCGAACTCGCCGCTCGTCCGGATCCACTCGTTCACTTTCTGGCGCGCGGCTTCCCGCGTGGCGTTGTAGTAGTCGGTGTTCTTGCCGAACGGCAGAATCGGGACGCCGTAGATGAGCAGATCCTTTCCGTGCGCCTTGTCGATGAACTGCTGATACGCGGCGATCAGCTGGTCCGCGACCTGCTCGCTGTTCGCCGCGCCGAGGTCGTTGACGCCCTCGAGCACGATCACCCAGCGCACGCCGCGCTGTTCGAGGACGTCGCGATCGAACCGGGCGAGCGCCGTCGGGCCCAGACCGCCGGACAGAACGGCGTTCCCACCGACGCCCATGTTGAGCACCGCCACACCCGCCGTGGGAGAGTTCTCGCGCAGGCGGCGCGACAGCGCATCCGGCCAGCGATCGTTGCCGTTCGTCGTCGAGCCCCGGCCGTCGGTGATGGAGTCGCCCAGGATCACGACGGCCCGGCTCGTCGTCGGCGCCATCACGTCGATGCCCGTGAGGATGTACCAGTGATCGGTCATCGCGGCAGAAGGCATCGACTCCGCGCTGAGGGCATCACCGCCGGCCTGGAGATAGGACGTGGTGCGTGAGCCGGGGTGACCGGTCACGACGGTGTTCGACATCTCGCCGAAATGGGTGGTCACGGCGACCTTCGTCTGCGCCAACAGCGCGAACTCGAAGGGGTCCGAGAATACCTCCTCACCAGCAGGGATCGTGACCGACGGTTCGCCGTCGAACGTCAGCGCGACGTCGGTGCTCGGGTCGATGCCGCTACCGCTCGTCGCGAGCGCGATGTGCGCCGCATTGATCGTCACCGGGCTCGTGCCGAACGCGTTCGAGAACTGAACACGCAGCGTGCTCCCGCCAATCGACACGTAGACGATCTGGCGAAGCGTGTTGTTCGCGAGGCCCGGCTGCGGCGGAAGATTGTTCTGTTCGGTGAGCTGCGGCGAGGTGGCCCACGTTCCCACCCAATGCATCGCTTCGCTGCCTCCGACGCCTCCCGTCATGTCTCCTCCACTCCCGGCGTCGCCGCCGCCGGCTCCCGCGACGGGATCTCCGCCGCTGCCGCCCGCACCGCCCGCAGTGGCGCCGCCCGTAGTGGCGCCGCCTGCACCCCCGGTAGTCGGAGCGCCGCCGCTAGGAGTGCCCGCGGAGCCTGATTGTCCTTCACCGGCGCCGCCACCGTTCGCG
>CAYYWA010000315.1:0-6892 GCA_964475255.1 uncultured Sorangium sp. | reverse complement strand
TCCTGACGCATTCGCGTTCGGCGCGCGCAGCGATAGCAGCGCTATCGCGAGCACGCCGGGCGCGAAGGCGGCGGAAAGACGCGAGGAATCGGCCTTCCCCGACTAGGAAGCCCGAAATCGAGGCCTATGCCTTGAGGATGCCGTCGATGGTGCTCGTGCCGATACCCATCTCGGATTCGGTGCTGCCGAAGCCGCGCGCGAGCGTGAGCAGATAGTCGCCGTGGTTGCGATCGACGGAGAGGAACTCGCCAGTTCGGAACGGGGTGTTGGCCCCGGCGATGAGCACGTAGGGCAGGTTCTTCGGCGAGTGTTGAGCGGCGGTGCTGTTCGCGTTCGGCCCGCCGAACTCGGACACACAGAGCACGGTCGTGTTGTCGAGCACCGACCCCGAGCCGTCCGGGACGTCGCTCAGCCGGTCGAGAAGCTCCGCGAGCTGCCCGAAGAACCAGCGGTAGATGCGGATCCGATCGCGGGTGGCGACATCCACGGTGATGCGGTGTCCCGCGTTCTGGAAGGCCCCGTCTTCCGGATGGGCGAGCCCGTGATCCCCCGCGCCCGGATACTCGAGATCCGGGAGCAGGAAGTCGTAGCGGTAGTCCGTGAGCTTGCCGTTCTGGATGTTGTTCGTGCCCGAGGCGCCCCACTGGATGGTCACCGCCGGGGAATAGTCGAGCGCGAGCGCGGTGACCGTGAGATCGCGAATCAACGGCGCGATCACCGGGAGGCCCGCGATGTCGGACTGCGCGTCCTCGTAGGCCGGGTTGCTCGGATCGACGAGGGGGCCGCCGCCCCCCGAGCTCGGGCGCATCTCCCCTTCGAGCCGCTCGAGGCGCGCCACCTCTTCCACATAGGCTTCCAGACGCCTGGCCGCCGGAGTTCCCGCTGCGCAGCGCAGCGCCTCGACGCGCTCGCGCACGGAGCCGAGCACCGCGAGGCGGCTCGCCGACTTGAGCGTCGTGTCGGGCGCCTCTTCCCCCTCCTCCGTCGCGGAGCCGCCGACCGCGTCGAGCACCCGCCGCGCGTCCGAGACCGGCTGCCACGAGGGCTCGACGTAGCCCCGTCCTCGCGGACGGCTCAAGTCGCGCGTGCCCTTGTACGAGACCCGGCTTCCATACACGCCGGTGCGCAGCACGGGCTCGGCATGCTGCGCGGTCGCGTGCACCTCCGACATCAGGATGTCGAGGGAGGGCGAGGAGCCCGTGTTGCCGCTCCTCGCCGCTTCACCCGTGAGGCAGCTCTGGACGCACGGAGCGTGATCGTTCTCGCCCGGGTTGCTGATGCCCTTCACGAGCAGCATCCGCTCCGCGTAGCTCGCGAGCGGCTGCAGGAGGAAGGTCGGGCGATCCCCGGAGGGAAGCTCGCGGTTGAAGTCTCGACCGCTGAGATCGTTGGTGCGATCCGAGCGGATCGTGAGCGGCCCGGGGCTGGACGGCCAAAACCACTCCGGAACGGTTCCATCGGCCGTGTACCAGACGATGAGACGCTGCCGGCTCACTTCCTGCGCCACCGCGCGCCCGATGAGGCGCGACCAGAAGGGCGACACCAGCGCGAGCCCCGCCAGGCTCGCCGGGAGCCCCCGGATGAAGCTGCGGCGGGACACCAGGCGCCGCGTGGAGGTGGAACGCATTTTCGAGCTCGGATTCGTCATGGTCCCTCACACCACGGAGTGACATCGGCGGAGCGTGCCTCGAGCGTCGTGATGGTGCGCTCGATCAGCTCCGGAAGGCTCGCTCCGGCTTGCACGAGGTCCGCCACTTCGGCGACCCACGCGGCGTCGGCCTGCTCCGGGGCGTGCTCGAGGAAGAATCCGAGCCACTGACGCGCAAAGCACTCAGCGAAGGCGCGACTCCCGGCGACGGCGGTGAGCAGCTCGCCGAGATCCGCGTAAGTGCCGCCGAGCTCCGGGTGCTCGAGGAGCTCGGCCGTGAGCGGACCGTCCTCGGCGTCCGCATCGAGCACCGCGAACGCTCGCCCCACCGGATCGATGCGCGTGTGGCACGAGGAGCAGCGCGCGTCGGCGAGCCGGTCCGTGACCTCGCCGACGGACTCCAAGAGCCCGGCGGGCGGCGGTGGGATCGACTCGCAGAGCAGCGAGCGCCGGACGAGCAAGCCGCGGAAGATGGGCCGTCGCGTGGCGTCCGGATGCCGCGTCGCGTCCGCGAACAGCTCTTGGGCGAGGATGCCGCGCCGGCCGGAGTCGGCGGGCCACGTGATGACCGCCACCTCGGAGCTGCCCGGGATGGAATCGAGGCCGTAGAGCGACGCGTTGTCCTCGTGCACGAAGCCTCGCTCACCGGAAATCAGCGACGAGACCGGCACGGCGTTCGTCAGCGCGTCCTCGGCGAGCGCGAGCAGCTCGAGGAACTGTGGGGACGAAGCGAACGCCCGATCCTCGAGCCGGAGATCGACGTCGACGCGAAGCCACTGCGCGAGGAAGCGAGCGATCACGGGCACGGCGCGCGCATCGCGGCTCATGCGCGCCGCCTCTTCAGCGAGGCGCTCTCCGAGCGGTCCTGCGTCGTCGTCCACGGCCGCGACGAGGTCCGCGTCCGGCGGCGCGTCCCAGAGCGCGTAGCTCAGGTGCTCGGCGAGCCGCCGCGCGCGCGCGGTGTCACCCGGGAGGGACGCGGAGCGATAGAGAAAATCGGGGCTCACGAGCGCGCTCGCCAGCATCGCGCGGGTCGCATCCACCTCGCTCGCCCCCGCCTCGACGAGGTTCGTGAACAGGTCCGAAAGCGCCGTCATCTCGGCGCGCGTGAGCGACCGGCGATAGAGGCGCTCGATCGGTGCGCGGTACTCATCCTCGAGACAACTCTCGACCTCGTCGCTGTCGCACGCAGGCAGCTCATCCGGAATGACCTCGGACGCGAGCTCCTCGGCAGCGAGCAGGTAGGGATGCACCGGGTCCAGCGCCTCGGCGGCGTTCGAGGTGAACGGCCCGACGCGCCCGTCGACTGGAACGAGCGAGTCGTTGACCCGGATGCCGAGGGCGCTCCGCACGGTCGCTCCGTACTCGGCGCGCGTGAGGCGACTGAAGCCGCCGTCGATCGGCGCGGCGCTCCCACCCGAGCCGGGAGGGTCTTCACTGCCGCCCTGGCCCGAGCCGCCGGCCGCCGGAGCGCCGGCCTCGCCCGGGTCGTCTCCGCCGGCGCTCGGCCCACCGCCACCGGGCGTGCTGCCCGACCCACCCGAACCGGGCTTGCCAGCATTCGGCCCAGGCTCCGAAGCTCCCTTTCCCCCCGTAGCCATCTCTCCACCACTTCCGTCCGCGGGGAGATTGGGGCTCGCGCTCATCCCGTCGTCGTCGCCGAGGATCTGCCCCGTGCATCCCATTTGAAAAATGGCAGCGAGCACGGAGACACCGACAATTCGCCGAGGCAAGCGACAGTTCATTCGCGAGGAACTCCCATCCCGCGTACGTACCGCGAGTCTTGGGGAACGGCTCAGCAGCAAGAAACGAAAGAGCCCCGCCAAAATCGGGGCTCGAGTTTCTCCTACAGCGACCCAGAAGTCACTCGAAACGAGCCTCGGGTGCTCTCTCGGACGATGTCACGGTGCCGTTGCCGGAATCTTCCATTCGCAGTGCCAACTCGCCGTCCACAGTTCGCGCTCCGCTCGAGCCCACGACAGACGCGAGGGGCCAGCAGAATCACGCCTTGGTGCCCGAGATCCGATGTCGTAACTCGATATGATCTCGGATTGTGGCGCTTCCTCGTGGGGAAGGGGGGATCCCCATGCGCGGCCCTCGACCCAAGATCGCGAGCGTCCGCCGGTCGGGGAAGGCCGAAGTCTGCGACGGCGCTTCGGCGCCCCGCGACGCAAGCGGCCCCGCGAACGGTGCACCGCCCCGGTCGACCTTCGCTGCCCCCCGTACCGGAAAGCGTCCCGGCTCGAGCGGGCCGGGTGCCCGAGCGCCGCCGCCGGACCGCGCGCGCGATGCTGAAGTTCTCGGCATTTCGGGCACTTGCGAGCGGGCGCGTGACGCGTTGAGCCTTGGCGACGGCGCGGGGCTCGAGTGGGAGCTCCCCGCCTTCGAGCGGTCGGCCTTCGCTCGGGGTGGGCGGCGCGGCGCGGCCGCGGTACGCGGCGGCGTAGCCGCGCTCGACGGCATGCAACCAAGCCATGGCATTTTCACCGTTTTCCGACGTTCCGCTCGCCCCGCCCGATCCCATTCTCGGCCTCACCGAGGCCTTCCTCGCCGACAAGAACCCGAACAAGGTCAACCTCGGTGTCGGCGTGTATCAGGACGCGACGGGCAAGGTCCCCGTGCTGCGTGTGGTCCGAGAAGCGGAGCGGCTCTGGTACGAGAAGGAGGACTCGAAGAGCTATCTGCCGATCGACGGACTCCCCGCGTACCGCGAGCAGGTGCAGCGCCTCTTGTTCGGCAGCGACGCCGAGGTCGTCACCGCCGGCCGCGTCGTCACGGCGCAAGCGCCCGGCGGCACGGGTGGGCTGAAGCTCGGCGCGGACTTCCTCAAGCGCTTCTTGCCGAGCGCCGAGCTCTGGCTGTCGCGCCCGAGCTGGGAAAACCACCGAGCGCTGTTCGAGACCGCGGGCTTCACCGTCCGCGAGTACCCCTACTACGACCCCGCGACGCACGGCCTCGACTTCGAGGGCATGCGGAACGCGCTCGCGGAGATGCCGCGCGGCGCGGTCGTGCTGCTGCACGCCTCCTGCCACAACCCGACGGGCGTCGATCTCGATCCCGAGCAGTGGCGCGAGGTCGCGCGCCTCGTGAAAGAGCGCGAGCTCGTGCCGTTCGTGGATTTCGCCTATCAAGGCTTCGCCGTTTCCGTCGACGAGGACGCCGTGGGCCTCCGGACGCTCGTGGGCGCGGGCATCCCGTGCGTGGTCTCGAGCTCGTTCTCGAAGTCGTTCTCGCTCTATCGCGAGCGCGTCGGCGCGGTCAGCATCGTGACGGCGAGCGCGGAAGAGTCGAAGCGCGTGACCTCGCAGCTCAAGCGCGTGATCCGCACCAACTACTCGAACCCGAGCTCGCACGGGGCGCAGGTGGTGGCGCTGATCCTCTCCGACGCGCGGCTGCGGGCGGACTGGGAAGCGGAGCTCGCCGAGATGCGCGAGCGGATCCGGCACATGCGGACGCGGTTCGTCGAGCTGCTCGGGAAGAAGGGCGTCGCGCGCGACTTCTCGTTCATCGAGCGGCAGCGGGGCATGTTCTCCTACTCGGGGATCGACACCGAGCGCGTCCGGAAGCTAAGATCCGAGTTCGGGCTCTACATCGTCGACAGCGGGCGCGTTTGCGTGGCCGCGTTGAACGACAAGAACATCGAATACGTGACCGACTGTATCGCCAAAGTGGTTTGATATCCCGCCCCGCCCAGGCCCGCGGTCGTCCTCCTCGGCTCACCGGCCCTCGAGCACCCCGCCGCGGGGGCACTTCGCTCGCCGCATCCCGCGGCGAGCGAACCGGGGCGGCCAACCGAGCTGAAATCACCGTGACGAATCTCGAAGCAGGGTCGGAAGCCGCGCTCGTCGAGCTCGGCCGTCGTTTTCTCTATCCGAACTACCGCCAGCCGGATCTCGTGCTGGTGCGCGGCCAGGGCGCCGTCGTCTGGGACGCGAGTGACCGGCGCTACCTCGACTTTTACGCCGGGATCGCGGTGAGCGCGCTCGGGCATGGCCACCCGGCGCTCGTGCGGGCCGTCTCGGAGCAGGCGGCGCGCCTCGTCCACGTCTCGAACTACTTCTTCAACGAGCCGAACGTGCGGCTCGCCGCGCGCCTGTGCGCGCTCACGGGGCTCGATCGCGCCTTCTTCGCGAACTCGGGCGCCGAGGCCGTCGAAGCGGCGCTCAAGCTCGTCAGGCGCCACTTCTTCGCCGGGGGCGAGCGCGAGCGCCTGCGCGTGATCGCCTTCCACAACTCCTTCCACGGCCGAACGCTGGGCGCGCTCGCCGCGACCGGTCAGGACAAATACCGCGAGGGCTTCGGTCCGCTGCCGAACGTGACGCACGTTCCCTACGGCGATCTCGAGGCGGTGCGGGCCGCGCTCGGGCCGGACGTCGCGGCGATCCTCGTCGAGCCGGTGCAGGGGGAAGGCGGCGTGCTGCCTCCGCCGCCTGGCTTCTTGCCGGGCCTCTCCGCGATCGCGAACGAGCACGGTTGTTTCTTGATCGCCGACGAGATTCAGACGGGCGTCGGGCGCACGGGGACGTTCCTCGCCGTCGAGCACGAGAAGGTTCGCCCGGACGTCGTGGTGCTCGCGAAGGGCCTCGGCGGCGGCGTGCCGATCGGCGCGATGCTCTGCACGCGGCGCCTCGAGGGCGCGCTGCCTCCGGGCAGCCACGGCTCGACCTTCGGCGGCAATCCGCTGGCTTCCGCCGCGGCCCTCGCCGTGCTCGACACGCTCGAGTCCGAGGACCTGCTCGCCACCGTGCGCGCTCGCGCGGCGACGCTCGCCGCCGGCCTCGAGCGGCTGACGAAGCAGTTCCCGAGCATCGTGCGGGGGCACCGCGGCGTCGGCCTGCTCCAGGCTCTCGTTCTCGCGCCCGAGCTCGACGCGCGAGCGCTCGTCGCGGAGCTCCAGAAGGCGGGCGTGCTGGTCACGGTTGCCGGGGGGTGTGCCCTCCGCTTCTCGCCTCCGCTCGTCGTCACCGACGCGGAGCTCGAGGAAGGCCTCTCCATCGTCGAGCGGGTGCTCGCGACGCGTTCGTGACGCAAGCGGAAGAAACCACGACCGTTCGGCGCGGCCGGAGCGCCCCCGGCACGGTGCCGTGCGCCACCTGCGCGACCCCGACCGATCCGCTGCGCGCCGCGCGGGTCGCGATTTTCGGCGAGCGCTTTCGCTACTTTTGCAGCGAGGCGTGCCGCACGCGTTTCGACCCGGAGAAGCTCGCGACGCCGCTGCCGCGGAGCCTTCCCCCGCCTCCACGC
>CAYYWA010000314.1:0-6900 GCA_964475255.1 uncultured Sorangium sp. | reverse complement strand
CTATAGCTACTACCGCCCATGCAAACTCGCTCCCTCTCGGGAAGTGCGTTGTTGTTCGCCTTTACGACTGCATTTCCTCTCTTCGCACAGACGCCCGTGACAGAGTCCGAGCTCCCACCGCCAGCCGAGCCGTCCTCGCCGGTTCCTCCCGAGCCGACGGAGAGCCCCGCGTTGCCCGCGGTCCCGTCGGAACCCGCTCCCGTGCAAGCGCCCGAGCCGGCGCTAGCCCCGGCACCGCCCCCGATCGCGGAAGAGCCCGAGCCAGCACCGCCTCCTTTCGTCGCCCCGCCGGAAGCATCGGAGGCCCCCGCGCCCAAGAAGTGGAAGCGCTTCTCGATCGCGTCGGAGGATGGGGCGCACAAGCTCGACGTCCGTGGGTTCGTGCACGTGGATGCCCGCTTCTTCCCCGACGGAGACAATCGAAACACCTTTCTCGTGCGGCGCGCGCGTCCCTCGATCGACGCGGTGGTGTACAAGTACTTCGAGCTCAGGATTCTGCCGGATTTCGCGGGGAGTCGACTGAGCCTGCTCGATGCGTACGTGAACTTCCACTTCATCGATGCCGTCCAGCTCCGCGTCGGCAAGGGCAAGGTGCCGGTCGGCCTCGAGCGGCTTCAAGCCATTTCCGATCCTGCGCTCGTGGAGCTCGCGTTCCCGACGGCACTCGTGCCAAACCGCGACGTGGGCGTTCAGCTCCACGGGGCGCTGCTCGACGGGGCGATCGACTGGGCCGTCGGCGTGTACAACGGCGTGCCCAACGGGCAGAGCGGCGAGAGCGATGCGAACGACTCGAAGGACTACGTCGGCCGTATCTTCGCGCATCCCTTTCGCCCGCTCGACATCGATGCGTTGAAGGAGCTCGGGCTCGGCTTCGCTGCAAACTACGGTGACCAGTCAGGCCCGCTGCCTCAGTACCGAACCCCCGGGCAAAGTACCTTCTTCTCGTACGTGAGCACCGCGTCCGCTGCGGGCAAACGCACCATCCTGTCGCCCCAGGCGTACTACTACGGAGGCCCGCTCGGCCTCCTCGGCGAGTACGTCCACGTCTCCGAGCGCGTCACGAACGGCGACGCAACCGAAACGCTCGAGCACCAAGCCTTCCAGGTTACCGGCTCCGTCGCGATCGGCGGCAGGCCCTCGTACAAAGGAGTGTCCCCGGACCATCCATTCGACCCGGAAGAGGGCGGCTACGGAGCTCTCGAGCTCGCCGGTCGCTACACCGAGATCCGATTCGATTCCGACACCTTTTCCGAGGGCCTGGCGGATTCCGCTTCTGCCGCGCGACGCGCGAGCGCGTGGGCCATCGGTGCCAACTGGTACTTCGCGCCAAAGGTCCGCTTGCAGGTCAACTACGAGCGGACGACCTTCCGTGGCGGCGATGCCGAGGGGAATCGCCCCGCAGAGTCGCTGCTCGTGAGTCGCGTCCAGCTCGCCTTCTGAGTCTCGATTTTGAGCTCCCTCGGTCTTTCCGCCGCCTCCGCGCCCGTCATGCTCGCGATAGCGTCGCTATCGCTCCGCGCGCCGAACGCGAGCTCGGCTGAACATCCGCTTCGGGCTCGTCCCTCCCCCCCGGCGTCAGCCCGAAATCCATTCTGAGCGCGATCTCGCGCTCCTGCGCACCGAACATCCCCCGGGGCGGCAAGCGCTTTTTCCGTTGACCTTCGGCCAGCGTGCGACCTAAAGTCTACTAAGTCGATAGGCTGACTGTGTTTACACGACGCACCACGTACGGGATCCGGGCCCTCGCCTCGATGGCGCAGGGATCCGGGCGCACTGTCTCCGTGGCCGAACTCGCCAAACGGGAGGGGCTGCCGCCCAAGTTTCTGGCGCTGATCCTCGTCGAGCTCCGCCAACAGGGCATCGTTCGAGCCCTGCGCGGGCGCGACGGCGGCTACGCGCTCGCGGTCGATCCAGCCGAGCTCAGCATCGCCGAGGTCGTCGAGTGCCTGAGCGGCCCCGTGTTTCCGCTCACCTGCCTGGCGTCGGAAACCCGCTGCCCCGAGTGCCGTGGCCACGGCCCCTGCGCGGCCGAGCTGGCCCTGTCCCGGGCCAGCAACGCCGCTCGCCGCGAGCTGTCCCACCTCGTCCTGGCGGATGTCGTCTCCGACGCTTCCCGCCACTCGAAAGAACGGTAGTCAACCATGAATGCGCGTCGCACGGTCCTCCTTTATTTCCTGGCAAACACTCTCGCTCTTCTCGGTCTCTCCGGCTGCAAGAAAACGGAGGCTTCCACGCCAGAATCGGTGTCGGAGGCATCGAGCTCGGCCGCTCCCGCGAAGAAGCCCGTAACCCTGCTCAACGTCTCCTACGACCCGACTCGGGAGTTGTATACGGAGTACAACTCGCTGTTTGCCAAGCATTGGAAGGAGAAGACGGGCCAGGAAGTCACGATCAAGCAGTCGCACGGCGGCGCGGGCAAACAAGCGCGCGCCGTGATCGACGGCCTCGAAGCCGACGTGGTGACGCTGGCGCTCGCCTACGACATCGATCAGATGCACCACAAAGCCGGCCTGATCCCCAAGGATTGGCAAGCGCGCCTCCCGCACCGAAGCGCCCCCTACACGTCCACCATCGTCTTTTTGGTGCGCAAGGGCAATCCGAAGAACATCCGAGACTGGAACGACCTGATTCGAAAGGACGTGAAGGTGATCACGCCCAACCCGAAGACCTCGGGTGGCGCTCGCTACAACTATCTAGCGGCCTGGGGCTACGCCGTGAAGCGCCTCGGTGCCGACGAAGCGAAAGCTCGTGAGTTCCTCGCCGCCCTGTACCGAAATGTTCCGGTGCTGGACTCGGGAGCGCGCGGCGCGACGACCACGTTCGTCGAGCGCGGGATCGGAGACGTGCTGCTCGCCTGGGAAAACGAGGCCCTCCTCGCCGTCAAGGAGCTCGGACCCGACAAGGTCGACCTCGTCGCGCCACCCATCAGCATCCTGGCCGAGCCGCCCGTGACCGTCGTGGACAAGTACGCCGACAAGCACGGAACCCGCGAAGTCGCCCAGGCGTACCTCGAATACCTCTATACCCCCGAAGCGCAGGAGCTCGCGGCGAAGAACCACTACCGCCCCCGCGACGCCGACGTGCTGGCGAAGCACGCCGCGCATTTCCCGAAGGTCGAGCTCTTCGGCGTCGACGACCTGTTCGGCGGATGGCAAGCGGCTCAACGAAAGCACTTCGTGGACGGCGGTGTGTTCGACGCCATCTACGCGGCCGCTCGGAGCTCCCAATGAGCGCGACCCTGACCGTCGGAGGGCTACGGCGGCGCGGCGTTCTCCCCGGCTTCGGGCCGAGCCTCGGGTTCACGCTCTTCTATCTCGGGCTGATCGTCCTCTTGCCGCTCTCGGCGCTGGTGCTCCAGGCATCCAGCTTGGGCCTTCGCGACATCGTCCGCATGGTGACCGAAGAGCGCGCGCTACTCGCCTTCCGCTTGAGCTTCGGGGCAGCGTTCGTGGCGGCGCTCGTGAACGTTCCGTTCGGCCTGCTCCTCGCGTGGGTGCTCGTGCGCTACGAGTTCCCCGGCAGGCGGCTGGTCGACAGCCTCATCGATCTGCCGTTCGCGCTCCCCACGGCGGTGGCCGGAATCAGCCTGACCAGCTTGTACGCCGAAACCGGACCGATCGGCGCGTTCCTCGCGAAGCTCGGTGTGAAGGTGGCGTTCACCCCGGTCGGGATCGTCTTCGCGCTCATCTTCATCGGGATCCCCTTCGTCGTGCGCACGGTGGAGCCGGTGCTCGCCGATCTCGAGCGCGACATCGAGGAGGCAGCCGCGGTGCTCGGCGCCACCCGTCTTCAGACCTTCCGTCGCGTGATCCTGCCCGCGCTCGTCCCGGCGACTCTCACCGGGTTCGCCCTCGCCTTCTCGCGCGCGCTCGGTGAATACGGCTCCGTCGTCTTCATCTCCGGGAACATGCCGGGAGCCACCGAGATCGTGCCGCTCCTCATCGTGACGAAGCTCGAGCAATACGAATACGCGGAAGCGACGGCGATCGCCTCCGTGATGCTGTTCGCGGCATTCGCGATCCTCTTCGGCGTCAACGCGATCCAGCGCTGGACGGGGAGGGCCGAGCGATGAGCGGCCCCCTTCCGAGCGCAAGCGCAGCGGCGAAAGCGGGGCCCCGGAGCGGCCTCGTCACCGAGGGCAGGATGGCCCGCAGCGCCTTGATCGTCACGGCGCTCCTGTTCGTCGCGCTCTTTCTCGTAGCACCGCTCGTCACGGTGTTCGGCTCCGCCTTCTCGCGCGGGTTCGGGGCCTACTGGGAGGCGCTGGTGGAATCGGAGGCGCTCGCCGCCATCCGCCTCACCCTCCTCACGGCGCTGATCGCGGTGCCGCTCAACACGATCTTCGGAGTCGTCGCCGCGTGGCTCGTCACCAAGTACGACTTTGCCGGCCGCTCGACCCTGATAACGCTCATCGATTTGCCCTTCAGCGTCTCTCCGGTGATCTCCGGGCTCGTCTTGGTGCTGCTCTTCGGCAGCCGCGGTTGGTTCGCGCCGTTCCTCGACCAGTACGACATCGACATCATCTTCGCGGTCCCGGGCATCGTGCTCGCGACGACCTTCGTCACCTTCCCCCTGGTTGCTCGCGAGGTCATCGCGGTGATGGAGGCGCAAGGCAGCCAGGAGGAGGAGAGCGCGCTCACGCTCGGCGCGAGCCTGCCACAAATCGTGTGGAACGTGACGCTGCCCAAGGTGCGCTGGGGCCTGTTTTACGGCGTCATCCTCTGCAATGCGCGCGCGATGGGGGAGTTCGGCGCCGTCTCCGTCGTTTCCGGCCACATCCGGGGAGAGACGAACACCATGCCTCTGCACGTCGAGATCCTCTACAACGAATACGCGTTCGTCGGCGCCTTCGCGATGGCGTCCCTGCTCGCGCTGCTCGCTCTGTTCACCCTCGCCGTGAAGAAGATGGCCGAGTTGACCGGGCGTCTGCGCGCCAACCGGCTCGCTTCGGAAGCGCCCCAGCAAGTCGTTCCAACCCTCGGGAGTGTCCACTCATGACCGTTCGCGTCCAAGGCGTCACCAAGCGTTTCTCCGGGCAATCCGGCCCTGCCGCCGTCTCCACCGTGAGCTTCGAGGCGAAGTCTGGCGTCATCACCACCCTGCTCGGTCCGTCGGGTTCGGGCAAATCGACGCTCCTCCGGATCATCGCGGGGCTCGAAGAGCCCGAAGCGGGGTCCGTGTGGATCAACGGGCAAGACTCGACGCGGGTCTCTCCGCGGCAGCGCAACGTCGGCTTCGTCTTCCAGAACTACGCCCTGTTTCGGCACATGAACGTGTTCGAAAATGTGGCGTTCGGCATGCGCGTCCGAAAGCGCGCCCCCGCCGAGGTCAAGGGCCGCGTCGAGGAGCTCCTCGAGCTCGTGCAGCTCGCCAGCTATGGAAAGCGGTTCCCGAGTCAGCTCTCGGGGGGACAGCGCCAGCGCGTCGCCCTGGCCCGCGCGCTCGCGACGAACCCCCACGTGCTGCTCCTCGAC
Source organism: uncultured Sorangium sp. (assembly GCA_964475255.1). Taxonomy (GTDB): domain Bacteria; phylum Myxococcota_A; class Polyangia; order Polyangiales; family Polyangiaceae; genus PMG-095. The sequence goes on along the minus strand of CAYYWA010000314.1, from coordinate 1,426 downwards.
GAACCGTTCGGGGCCTTGGATGCCCGCGTCCGGCTGGAGCTCCGCGAGTGGTTGCTGGGATTCCAGGAGCGCTCGGGGGTCACGACGATCCTGGTCACGCACGATCAGGAAGAGGCGCTCGAGCTCTCCGAGCACATCGTGCTCTTGAACGCGGGGCTCGTGGAGCAGAGCGGTGCCCCGCACGAGCTCTACGACGCGCCGGCGACGCCGTTCGTCGCCTCATTTCTCGGTGGCGGCAGCGTGCTCCGCGGCACCGTTCGCGAAGGGCGGGCTGCGGTCGGCTCGCTCGAGCTCAGCGCCCCGGAGGGTGCGCCGGATGGTGCATCGGTGCATGCCCTCGTGCGCCCCCACGACGTGCGCGTGGAAAAGCCCGTCAACACGCGGGGCATCTCCCTGGCTCGCGTCGAGCGGCTCCGGCGCATTGGTCCCTACGTGAAGGTGTTCCTCGAGCTCCCGAGCGGCGAGCCCATGACGGCCACACTTCGCAAATCGGAGATCGACGCGCTCGGCATCCACGACGGGGACGCCGTGTTCGTGGACTTTCGGGAAGCGAAGGTCTTTCTCGAGGGCCACGCCTGAAGCGGCGCACGGCTCGATTTCTCCGGCCGCCGTGGACGCGCACGGGGCCGGAGAAACCGAGGGCCGTTACCACTGCGCCCCTACTCCGGTGCGGTTTCGTCGAACGGGGGTTCGACGGGACCCTCCGTCCCTTCGGGCGCGCCGGGCTCCGGCGGCGGAGCCCCTTGGGGCTGCGCGGGCTCGGCGCCCGCGCCGTTCCAGTGCGGACCCGTGTACGGGGGAGCCTGGGGCGCGGGAGCAGGAGGCTGCCCGTTCTGCATCGGAGCCGGCGCGGGCTGCCCGTTGTGCATGGGCGCCGGAGCGGGCTCCCCGTTCTGCATCGGCGGGGGCGCGGCTTGGCCCGGAGTGGTGGCGGGCGCCGGAGGCGCAGCGGGTTGCCGCGGCCGCGCCTTGCTCCGCACCTCTCGCATCGCGCGGATTTGGCCCGAGCGATCCACGTCGATCACCTGGTCCCCAATCCGCGCTCGGCTGGCGACCAGAATCTGTTCGTCGCCGACACGGACCACGGGACCCACCGCGGCCAACGTCTCACCACGACCGATGTCCATCTTCTCGAGGTCACGGCGCGGGCCGAGATCGATGGCGACGCGACGATTGCCCTTGTTCGTCCGGATCAGCGCGACGAAGTTCGGCTGCTCGTAGCCGCGGATGCGGACGGTCTTCGTCGCGATCACCGTCCCGCTCACCTCACGCGGCGTGCGTACGCGTCGCTCGGCTTGCTCCGGGCTCTCTTGCAACGGCTTCTCCGGCGTGCGGCCCGCGACGGGCACACGCTCGCCCGAGGGCTGTGTCGCGTGCGGCTGGGGCGCGGGCGGCGCCGCCGGGGGTGCCGCGGGCGGGGGTGCCG
>CAYYWA010000313.1:0-6907 GCA_964475255.1 uncultured Sorangium sp. | reverse complement strand
CCCGCGCCGAGATAGGCGGAAACGTGCGCCGGCCCGCGCGCCCGCGGGGGGCGGGGCGGCGCGAGCCGCCCCTCCAAAACAAGGCTAGAACGCCGATCAGTCACACGGATCGGCGTTCTAGATCAGCCCGGCGCGCTCGGCGGCTTCGGCGATGCCTCCGCCCGTCCACGCGTCGGCGGAGAGGACGTGGTCGGCCGCTGCCTTCACCGTGTCCGGCGCTTGTCCCATCGCGAAGGAGCAGCCAGCGCGCTCGAGCATCGGGACGTCGTTGAGCCAGTCCCCGACGGCCACGATTTCATCCGGCGTGATGCCGTAGTGCGCCGCGAGCCACTCGATGGCCGTGCCTTTGTCCACGCGCGCGGCGCGGGCGATCATGCCCCACAGGCCGCCTTCTTCGGGGCGCTGCAGCGCGAAGCACGCGCTCTGGAGCAGGGTGCCGTGGTGCTCGCGCAGCGCCTCGTGCGCGCTCGCGATCTGCTCTTCGGTCCCGAGCGCCACCAAGGCCGCGACCTTCTCCTCGAGCCCGAAGCGGTGGGGGTCGAGCACCGTCGCGACCTCGACGGTGTTCTCGGACCAGGTCGCGAGATAGGGAAGGTAGGGGTGCCCGCTCGCGTCGTAGTACAAGCGGTCCCCCGCGAACACGAACGCGGTGGGCCCCGTGCGCTCGAGCATCGTGCAGAGGGTCGCGAGCGCCTCCGGGGGGAGCGGCGCCGTCGCCAGCTCGCGGTGCGTCCCCGCGTCGACGATGTGGCTCCCGTCGATGCACGCCACGGGCTCGCACAAGCCGAGCTCCAGCGCGATCGAGCGCGTGCCCGAGTACATCCGACCCGTGCACAGCGTCACCGGGATCCCGCGCCGCTCGAGCTCACGAATCGCTTCGACGTCACGGGGCGCAATACCGCCGCCGATGCCGAGCAACGTGCCGTCGATGTCGGTGACGAACGCGCGGTACTTCAGCGGGCTCGCTCCTCCCCCCGAAATGAGCGTCAACCCTGCGCGAGCGCCGGCTCCGCGCTGGGCGGATACACGGAAACGCGCTTCTTCGTCTTGCTGTCGTGCTCGTAGCTGACGACGCCGTCGACGAGCGCGAACAGCGTGTAGTCGCGTCCCACGCCGACGTTACGGCCCGGGTTGATGGTCTGCCCCACCTGCCGGACCAGGATGCCGCCGGCGCGCACGAACTGCCCGCCGAAGACCTTCACGCCGCGATACTGCGCATTGGAGCCACGGCCGTTGCGCGTCGAGCCGCCGCCTTTTTTGTGTGCCATGGTTCAGCCTTTCACTCCCGTGATGCGCACCGCCGTGAACGCCTGGCGGTGGCCGGCCTTGCGCCGTGAGCGCTTGCGGCGTCGGAACTTGAAGACGATGATCTTCTCGCCGCGTCCGTGCTCGACGATCTCGCCTTCGACGGCGGCGCCGCTGACGAGCGGCTGCCCCAGGCGAGGCGTCTCGCCTCCGAGCGCGAGCACCTCGTCGAACGTCACCTTCTCGCCGGGCGCGCCGGCCAGGGTGGCAACCCGGACCACGTCGCCTTCGGCGACTCGATACTGCTTTCCGCCCGTGCGGATGACTGCATAGGCCATGGGAGGGGCGCGGAAGCTAGTCCACCAGGACCCGTCGTGCAAGCTCGGACCCCCGCCCGACCGGAGTCGGACCCGGAACGCCCGCGTTTCTGGCCTCGTTCCTGCTAGAAGCGGGCGGCCCGCGTCGCTTTCCGCGCCTTTGGGGGGCTCCTTCGGGGGCGGCTCGCGCCGCTCTCCAACCCCTTGGGCGGACGGTCGCCAATTCTGAAAGGAGGCGCACCGCTTCAACCCTGGAGGGGTCCCAACCCCTGGAGGGGCGGCCGATGGCCGCCCCTCGGCCCGGAGCGAGCCTCCCGAAGCGATTCGCCCGGTCCTTCGGCACGTGTCCGGGTTCGGTCAGTGGGTCAGAAGTTCGCGAGGACGGCCGCCGCGCGTGCCTGCTCGGCATCGACGGAGGCGCGCGCGTGTTGCTGGAGCTGCTCGATCGTCGAGGTGGCGGCGTCCATCGCCTTCTCGTGACGGTTCGCCTGCATGGAGGCCTGGGCACCGGCGTCGTTCGCGCGCTCGGCCCGCGCCAGGGCTCGATCGCGCCCGCGACCGAACAGACCCTCCGCGACGGGATTGGCGGCGCTGGTGAGCAGATTGCCGCCCACGTCGAGGCACTTCGCTTCGAGGCTCGTCGCGCGCCCCAGGGCGGCCGCGCTGTCCGCCTCGAACGTGCTCGCCATGGAGCACGCTGCGCCCGCCATCTTGAGGCCACACGTGGCCAACGCGGCGAAGAAGGCTTGGTCGGCGGCCTCGAGCCGCTCCGCATACTCGCGCTCCGCCTGGATCTCGAGCTGCTTTTCCGCCTGCGCATAGGCTTCGTTCGCCTGCTTGCGCGCGAAATCCTGGTGCTCGATGAGCAGGGCCGCGAGCGCCGCGCCCGAAGTGGTGAACGCGAACGGATCGCACTGGCTGGGTGATTCCTCCGCAGGAGCTCCTTCGGCTCCCCAGGGCTCCGTCGGGTAGTGCGCGCTCGCCGTTCCAAGGCCGTTGATGGTCGACATCACACGCCCTCCGCAACGTTCCGAATCGTGTACTCCGCGCGGTAGGCGTGCTCGGCTTGCAGGCGCGCGCCGATGCTCGCCACGTTTTGGGCATCGTTTGTGAGCGCGCGGAGCTGACTGAGCGCGCGCTCGATGGCGAGGCGCACGATCTCTTGCCGATCCGAGGCGTGCTCGGCGCCCGCGTTCGCGCGATCACGCTCGCGGACGTGATACGCTTGGACGCCGTTGGCGCCGAGCGCCGCAACCTGCGCGGCATCCGCCGTGATGTCCGCGAGCTTCGCGATGTCGGCGAAGGTGCGCCCGGCGCTGCTGAGCGCCGTGCCGCCCGCCATGCCGGAGCAAGCCGCGGTCGCGGCGGCCGCGAGCGAGAGCGCCAGGGTCACGGACTCCGGCGCGCCGAGCTCCTTGGCGACCTCGGCCCCGGCAGTGCATGCGATCGCCGCGATGAGCAAGGGCGTCGCGGCGCCGCCCGTCGCGGCGAGCGTGGCGACCGCCGCGACGAGCTGGGCGATCTTCGCGACATCGACGCCGAAGAAGTCCGCGATGCTCCCCCAGAACCCCGCATCCTCCTGGGCCTTCATCGCTTCTTCGATCTGACGCTGGATCTCCGCGCGCAGCCGCTCCGTCTCCTCGCACGAGAGCTCGACCGAGACGCGCGCGGCACTGCGTCGCTCCGCCGTGCTTTGGGCGAGGAGCGCCAAGAGCGCCCCGTCCGGACCGAGCGGCGTGAGGGTTTCCAAGCACGGGCCGATCGGAGGCGCCGAGTAGGCTGTCTGAACCGTATTCATGATCGTTTGCCTTTTCCGACGAGCGCTTGCGGCTTCCGTCACGCCTTGATGTTCATGATGGTCGCGTCCAGCGTCTGATCCTGGGCGGCGAGCATGTTCGAGGCGAGCTGCGTCGCTTGTGAGATCTGCCCGTTGAGCTCTTGAATCTTGATGAGCGCGAGCTGGTCGGACGTGCCGAGGGACGTGATGCTGCCGTCGAGGTGGGTGATCCAGCTTTCGGACGACTGCTTGTAGCCATCGGCGCGCGACTCTTCCTCGACGCCGACGATGTCGCTGAGCATGCTTTCGGTTCCGGGATCGAGCAGGGCGCGACCGCTCCCACCGAACTGGTCGAGGATCGCCTGAGCCTTCGCGTGGACGTCGCCGGCGACTCCCCCATCTTCCTTCGCCCGCTGTAGCAACGCCTTCAGCTCCGTCAGCATCTTGGTGAGGTCGCGCCGCCCTTCGGTCCCCATCATGTGCCAGCGCATGTCGTCGTACGTATTCCCCGTGGTGAGAGAGAGCCACGCGAGCAACTCTCCGCTCGAGATGTAGCCGCTGCCCGCGGAGGGATCGAAGCCGGCGGTGTTCGTCCAGGCGTACGGCACCTCCTCCTCGGCGTGCAGGTCGGCAGGCGAGTTGGAATAGGAAGGCGAAACGGGGTTCGTCATGGTCGGTGCTCCTTGATTGGGTTCCGGACCGCCATGGGGCGCGGAACGGTGGTGACGGGGCCCTCTTCGGTCCGCTCGCGACCCGAGTTGCGCCCCCGACGGGCTCGCACTGAAAAAACCGAGGAGGACTCCGGACGGACTCTCGACGAGGAGCCAGGTCCCCCTTTTCGGTCGAGATTTTCTGCCTGACGCCGGAGGGATCGGCCTTGCCCGACTCGGAAGCTCGCCAGATTCAGCCAAGGACCAAAGCCACGGGCTGCCTTTCCGCGAGGTCGGCATCGGGGGCGCGCCGGCACGAGCCTGGGCGAAACGGCGTCGAGCGGCAGCTTCTCGAGCGCTCGCTCCCCGTGCGCGCCGTCTCCGTCTTCGGCGCGCGAGCGCTCGACCGGGACGCGCGTGGCCGCTGTAACGGGCAGGACCTCGCGTGAGCGCCGAACAGTCGTTCGAACCCGTCTCGGCGGGCGCTCGTCAGTCTACCGACGAGCGTTGCGATCCGCTTCACCCCTTGATGTTCCGGATCGTCGCGGTCTGCGTCTGATCGTGCGTGGCGATCATGTTCGAAGCGAGCTGCGTCGCTTGCGAGATCTGCCCGTTGAGCTCTTGAATCTTGATGAGCGCGAGCTGGTCGGACGTGCCGAGGGACGTGATGCTGCCGTCGAGGTGGGTGATCCAGCTTTCGGACGCCTGCCTGTAGACGGATGCGAGGCTGGGGGGGCTGACGGCATGCGCCTCCATCCGGCGGCCGCCGGACTGGGCGATTTTCTCGAGCTCGGCCTCATACTCTGCTTGCCGACGCTTCACGTCTGCATCGATGGCGACGATTTCGTCGAGCAGCGCGCGGGTGCCCGGATCGAGCAGGCCGTGTGCGCTCGCGCCGAAGCGATCGAGGAGCTCTTGCGCCTTCGCGTGAATGGCGTCGGCGGCTTCCCCGTTTTCCTTCACCTCCTGCAGGAGCGACTTCAGCTCCGTGAGCATCTTGGTGAGGTCGCGCCGCTGCTCGGTCCCCATCATATGCCAGCGCATGTCGTCGTAGGTGTTCCCCGTGGTGAGCGCGAGCCAGGCGAGGAGCTCTCCGCTGGAGATGTAGCCGCTGCCCGCCGAGGGATCGAAGCCAGCCGCCTCGGCCCAGGCGTACGGCACTCCCTCTTCTTCGGCGGCGGCGAGGTCGGTAGGGAATGTCGGGTAGCCAGGCGAAACGGGGGTCGTCATGGTGAGTGCTTTCTGATCGGGGAATGCGTTCTCGGGCACCCTCTTCGGTTCGCTCTCGGCGCGAGTTGCGCGCCAAGCCGAGGTTTCCGGCCGATGCCGCGGAGAAGGTCGGTCTTCGCATCTTTCCGCCGCTTCTCCCGCCCTCGTGCTTCGGCGGGGGAGGGGCGGCGCGAGTCGCCCCTACGAAACGAGGCTAGAACGCCGATCGGTCAAACCGATCGGCGTTGTAGGGGGTGCTTGGTGGGGAGAAGTGGGAACACGGGAGCGGAGAACCCGGATGGACCTTCGCCGAGGAGCCGGCTACTTTGAAAGGTCGTGGGCTGCCGGCGGTTACCTCGACTTTGGCTCGTTGCCGTCTTTCTGTGCGTGCCCGCGTTCGCAGCGAACGCGGAAGCAGCGCCCCGCGGGAAAAAGGCCGCACCCGCGGCCGCGCGGAAGGCTCAAAAGGACGAAGCTTCCTCCGCTCCGGCGCGCGCGGAAAAGGCGGACCCCGACGAATCGAGCGCGGCGAGTGACGCCGAGTCGGGCGAGGCCGCCGGCACGGTTCGCGCGGCGGGAACGAAGGCGACCGTAAAGCCCGCTCGAAAGGGCGCCGTTCGCGAGAAGGAAGGACCCGAGGGCGTGAAGACCTACGAGTTCGGAGCCATCGAAGTCGAGGGCCGCCTGCGCTCCCCGCAACTCCTCTATTTCCTTCGTCGGGTGCGCGCCGAGTTCGACGCGGGCGTGCTCGGCCATCGCTCGTTCATGGGTGAGCTTCGCACCACCCGTCACCAACCGGCATTCCGATGAAGCCTTCGCCAACTCGAAGCGTCGTGCTGCGCGCGGCAACCGTCTGGGGCACCACGGTCCTCTCGACTCGCATGCTGGCGCAAGGCGAGTCGCTGCGACTCGGCGGTGAAGGCGCGATCGGCGCGCGCCCGGACGGGACGGAGATGGCCGAGCTCCCGATTCGCGCGGTCGCCGCCGGCTGGGAGCTCGACCCGCGGGGCGCGACTGGGGGCGAGATCGTCTTGCGCGGCCGACGCGAAGACCCCGCCGAGCTCGGGCGGACCGGCGCGCCGATTCCCGTCGTCCCCGGGGACTACGGGCTCGTTCAGTACGGCACCTTCTCGATCTTCTTCCAGTTCACCGACCAGCCCGAGCCGCTCAAGAAGCGGCAGCGCATCGGGTGGTCGCTCGTCCTCTCGTTTCTGTTCTCGTGCATCGCCGTCGGCGGCGGGCTCGCGCTCATCTGGGCGATCACCACGCCGCCGGTCATTCCGAAGCCGCTAGAGCTGACGAGCCAGGCCGAGCTCGCCAAGCGCTTCAACGTGAACCCGGAAGAGCTCGTCGCGCCGCCCGCGCCGGCGGGCGACGAGGCCGCGGGCCCGAAAGATCCGGGCGCCAAGGACAAGAAGGATCAGGGCGGCGGTAAGCGGAAGAAGGGCGACGAGGGCAAGGTCGGGCGCAACGCTCCCGCGGAGAAGACCGAGGACCCCGGCGATATCGGCCCGGCCCTCGGCGGCATGGCCGAAGCGCTGTCGAGCGATGTCGGCGACGAGGTGAAGAAGACGCTGAGCACGATCAGCTCCGTCGCCGACGCGCTCGGCGGGCTGCGCTCCGAGAACCTCGTCCTCGGCCAGGGCATGGGCCTCGGCCTGCGCGGCGGCGGAGCGAGCGCCGGTGGAACCGCCGACACGGGGGTCCCG
>CAYYWA010000312.1:0-6934 GCA_964475255.1 uncultured Sorangium sp. | reverse complement strand
CCCCATGGCTGCGCCCCCCGCGCTCGTGCCGCCCGCGCCGCTGCCACCCGTCGTGCTCGTACCGCCGGTGCTCTCGCTGCTCTCACCGCTGGTGCCGCCTGGTCCGGTGCCCTGCGGGCTTCCCGCCGTGCCGCCAGCGGCCGTCCCGCCGGCGCCGCCCGTCGCGGCCGTACTGCCGCCTTGAGGCGCCCGGCTCGTGCCTCCGTCGTCGGGGCCAGGCGATTCACCCTGCCCGCAGCTCGCCAGTGCGAGCACGAGCACTCCGCTTGCTACGACACGCTTCATGATGCCCGCCGGAATGGAGGCCACTCTCGCGACTTTCTCGTCACCGATCTTTACGCGCCGCTCTCGAACGCGTCGAGCGCTTATGCTTCGGTTGAAGAATTCGCCCGACTCGCCGTCTCGGGAGTCGCGAGTGGGCTTCGACGCCGAAAAGCCGCTATGCGCGCCGTTCGCGCCGTTCACGCCGTTCACGCGGCGACGCTTCCGTTCACCGTTCGCACGAGGCGTCTCTCTTTCGTCCGCCCCGATCCGGAAAGCCCAACCACTCTACCAACGGCCCAGTCAATCGCGGGCCGCGGGCACGCCGCGGTGAGGGGCCAAGGTGTTGATTTCGAGGATTCGCTTCGACCAGTGCTCGTCGAGGGCCTGGACGAACTCGCGGCGGACGAGCTTGGCGCGTGCAACGAGGCGATCGCCTTCGTCGTAGCGGAGGTAGATGCCTTCGGCGGGGCCGCTCGTCACCTTCGAGTCGCCGAGCCGCGCCATGAGCGCCGGGAGATCGAAGCGGCCACGTCCGAGGGAAGGCACGAGGCTGAGGCCGAGCTCGCGGACCAGCGCGTCGCGCCGCGGAACGCTCCAGAACTCGCCGCGCGCGCGATCGTAGACGTCGAACGCGAGGAACCAATCCGGCAGGCGATCGTAGCGGACGTGGTGGACGGCGTAGCACCACTCACCGAACAGCATCAGATCGGGATAGAGCGCGTCGACGAGGCGCGCTTCCTTGTCGCGCAGCCAGCGGCCCAGGGTCTTGAACTGGCCGACGTCTTCCTCCCAGCGCAGGTACTTGCCGCGATTCTGAGCGCGCAGCGTGCCATCGGCGGCGACCGAGAAGCCGAGGTTCGCCCCATCGACCTTCTCCTCGAGCACGAGCTCGTGGCTGAGGAGCTCCTCGACCTCGTGGGGCGCGAGCACCTTGTCGTCGCGCGGCTCGCCCTCGCCGAGCCAGACGAGGTGCGGCGTGCGCGGAAAGCGGAAGAACTCGCCCGTGCCCATTTTCTCGTCGTATTTCTTCTCGATCGCGTCCTCGCAGAGGAAATGGATCGTCACCCCGAGCTCGGCAAGCGCCGCCCTCCAGCCCCACCATTTCGAGTCGAACGACTGGAGCACCGGGGGGTGCTCCGGGTGCGCCGCCGCGACGGCGAGGAACTTGCGATCGGACGGATCGAACACGGTGCCGTCCCGTGGCGCGGGGAGCTCGACGAACGACTCGTCATCCCCCTCGGCTTCGGTGATGCGCACGTGCGTGACGCGCTCGGGATCCCACTCGTGCGTGAGGAGCCACTTGAGGAACGCGTCGCCCGGACCCGGCTCGCCGCGCGGGCTCGCGTTCGCGAGGTATTCGTTGAGGATGCGGAAGCCGTCGTCGAGGAAGACGTGGCCCGTGGCCACGATCGCTTGCAGCGCCTCCGCGCTCGCGACCATGCAGGAGAGGGGCGCGCCGCCGTTCTCGGCGTTCGCCGTCGTGATCACGTTGGTGTCGATCACGCACCGGAGCGGCAGGTTCCTCAACGCGCTCCCCCGCGCCGCATCCGCGCTGCTTGCGCCTGCCTGCGCGCGACGAGCTCGGCCATTTCGTCGCCGAAGAATCCTTCGGGCCAGTTCTGGATGTTGCCGAACTCGTCGACCGCGAGCTCCTCGAGGTGCGCCTCGCCGCCGCGAGCGTGAATGAAGTAGAGGGCGGCGTCGTCCTTCGACAGCTCTTCCTCGGCGATGCGCCGCTGCAAGCGGCGCAGGAAATGCTCCGAGTGACTCTCGATGATGAACTGACACTGGCGCTCGACGCCGTCCTCGCGCGCGCGGATCGCGTCCACGAACAGGTCCGCGAGGTCGGCTTGCACGCGCGGGTGCAGGTGGATCTCCGGTTGCTCGAAGATCACGATGGACCGCCGCGGCACGTAGAAGCACTCGACGATGACCGGAAGCACCTGGCTCACGCCGAACCCCACGTCGGTGAGCTTCACCTTGGGGAGCTTCGGACCGGTGCGCACGAGCACCTCGTACTCTTTTCGGTGCGGGCCGAGCGGCTTCACCGCGAACTCGTCGATGAGGCCCATGCTCTCGAGCCGCTCTGCCACGAGCTCGGGCAGCGGCTTCTTCTTCTGTTCGTCGTTCCAGTCGAAGGACCGATCGTGGGCCGCCAGGAACGCCTCGATCGCGCGGTCCCCCTTTTCGCCGACGTGCTCGGGCAGCTCGCCGGACCAGAGGTAGAGGCGTCGCGGGTACTCGCGGAGTGGTCCGACGTAGAACACGCTCTTGAGCAGGCGCTCGAGCTCGAGCACGAAGTCCGAGGCGAACGCCGTATTCTGGAAGTAGGCGACCGCCTCGTCGGGAACCCCGTAGAACCGCACCGGGTGCGGTAGCGGCCAGGCCCGTTGGTGCTGGCGCACGAGCTTGTAGCGGTCGGAGGCGAGATCGTACTTGCCGTCCTTGCGGCGGCGCATGCGAAGGTCGAGCGCAGTGCCATCGGCGTTGCCGAGCCGATACTCGAACGCGTCGACGAACGGCTGATGGCGCGCGTCCGCCAGGATGGTCGCGTCGAACTCGAGCACGTCTCCCGTGAAGGTGGCCTTCGTCAGGGGGTCCGAGGCCTTCAGCGGCTCGTCCAAGGTCCAAGAGAGCGCAAGCTCCATCGGCCGGTGGATGTCGTGGTTGTGGGCGATGTCGGCATACGTGCCGAGATCCACGAGCGTTCGGCTGTCGCCGAGCTGGAGCGCGCGCCTTCTGTCCGGGGATTCGGCCGTTTGCTTCAAGAGGAGGAGGAGTTGGGGGATGCTCGTTTTGCCGGCGCTGTTGGCGCCGAACAGCACCGTAATGGGGGCGAGTCGCACCTCTCCCGAATCGCGCCAGGCCTTGAAGTTCTTCACGCGGAGCTTGGTCAACATGGGGGCCTCGGGAATCGAGCGGAGCATGCCCAGGGCTCGGGTCCGGTCACAAGCACGCGACTCGGTGCTTTTTTCTTTTGCGCCCGAACCGCGCCGAGTATGGTCCCAGTCCGCGAAGAGCGGAGCGCACCGGCTCGAAGGAGGGACGAATGAGTGAGCCTTTTCTCGGCGAGGTCAAGATGTTCGGGTTTTCGTTTGCGCCGAGGGGCTGGGCGGCCTGTGACGGGCAGTTGCTCCCGATCGCCCAGAATCAGGCGTTGTTCTCGCTCCTTGGGGTCACCTACGGCGGTGACGGGATCGGGACCTTCGCGCTGCCCAATCTGCGCGGGCGCGTCCCGATCTGCTCGGGCCCCAACATTCCCGTGGGCAAGGCCGGCGGCGAAGAAACCCACACGCTCACTATCGCGGAAATGCCGCAGCACACCCACCTGATGAACGCGCTCGAGGGGCCCGGAGTCAATTCCGACCCGCAGGGCGCGCTCCTGAGTGGAGAGGCGAAGGTCTACACGGCGTACGCATCGCCCGTCACGATGGCCAACGACATCGTGTCCCCCAGCGGCGTCAACATGCCGCATTTGAACATGCAACCCAATCTCGCGGTGAACTTTTGCATCGCGCTGCAGGGCATCTTCCCGAGTCGGAACTGAAGACGAGGGCCATGCCCGGGCGCTCGAGCGCGCTTTCTCGCGCGACTCGAATCTCGTCCGGGTACCAGACTGAAGCGTACGGAGGTCCGCAACAGCGGGGCGCAGCCAAAACCAAGTCCAAGCCCGAAACCGGGGCTGCGGGCGGAAGCTCGAGAGACCCGGGGGCCACCCGAGGAGCGGCGAGCGGCCGTCGGGGAGGGGAGAGGAGTCGCGTATCATGGCCGAAGCATATCTGGGAGAAATCAGGATGTTCGCAGGGAACTTCGCGCCCGCGGGGTGGGCTCTCTGCAACGGGCAGGAGCTCTCGATCAGCGAGAACGACGCGTTGTTTTCGCTGCTCGGGACAGCGTACGGGGGCGACGGCCAGACCACCTTCGCCCTGCCCGATTTACGCGGGCGCATTCCGATCCATCGGAGTGAGACCCATATCCTCGGGGAGCAGGGGGGCGTCGAAGCGGTCACCCTGACGATTCAGGAGCTTCCGTCCCACAAGCACGAAGTCCTGGCCTCCTCGAACGAGGGTACCGGGGGAGCGAGCGGCAACGTCCTCGGCAGAGAGCCCATCTACACGTCGAAGGGGGACTCCGTGAGTTTGGCCGGTCCAACGCTCTCGGCGACCGGCGGCTCCCAGCCGCACCAGAACATGCAGCCCTCCTTGTGCGTCAATTTCATCATCTGCCTCGCGGGCGTGTACCCACCGAAGGGCTGAGCCAAACCCGGAGAGTGCCATGACCGAACCCTTCCTCGCAGAGATCAGGATCTTCGCCGGCGACTTCGCTCCGAGAGGGTGGGCCCTCTGCAATGGCGCCCTCATGCCCCTGGCACAGAACACCGCCCTGTTCTCCCTCCTTGGGACGTACTACGGCGGTGATGGGAAGTCCACGTTCGCGCTCCCGAACCTGCTCGGGCGCGCTCCGATGCACCCGGGAACCGGGAAGGGCCTCACGCCGCGGCAGTTGGGCGAAGCGACCGGCGTTCCCGAGGTGACCCTGCAGACGAGCGAGATTCCGGCGCACAGTCACGGCTTTGCGGCGCGCACGGGCTCGACGTTGCGAACCGATCCGACCGGGAGCTACTTGGGCACGGAGTCCGTGCTCTATGCCCCCCCTGCAGGGGCGACGACGCCGCTCTCGCCGAGCGCCATAACCCCCGCTGGCGGCAGCGCGCCGCACAACAACATGCAACCGTTTCTGGCGATGACGTTCATCATCGCCCTGCAGGGTATCTTTCCGCCGAGGGACTAAGCGGTGCAGCTCGCGCTCGAACGCATCTCGGAGCAGGACGAGCCCTTCCTTTACGACGTGTACGCGAGCACGCGGGAGGAAGAGCTCTCGGTGGTCCCCTGGACCGCCGCGGAGAGGGAGGCCTTTCTCCGGATGCAGTTCGACGCTCAGCACCGCTATTATCGGCAAGCGTTCAGCGAGGCGGAGTTCAGCAAGATCGCCGTGGATGGGGTCTCCGTGGGCCGGCTCTACGTCGATCGCCGGCCTTCCGAGATCCGCATCATCGACATCGCCCTGCTCCCTGCCTTTCGCGGTCGCGGGATCGGGACGCGCCTCCTCTCCACCCTGATCGCCGAGGCGGAGGGGCGCGGGGTTCCGGTCCGCATTCACGTGGAGCGAATGAACCGCGCACGGACCTTGTACGAGCGGCTCGGCTTCGCGCGGAGCGGCGGGGACGCGGTGTACGAGCTGATGGAGTGTCCGCCCTCGTCGCGTGCCGGGGGCGTGGGAGGTGGTCGATGACGAACGAGCTGAGCCTGGCCGATTTCTCGGATCTCGTGCGCGAGTCGTTCGCGCTCGCGCATCCGGCCTTGCCCGATCTGTCGTTGGAGCTCGTCGAGGTGACGGCGCTGCCGGATCACGGAGGACCCCGTCGGCCGTTCGCGATCACCTTCCGTGGACCGCGCACGCCCTTGCTTCCCCAAAACACGTATCGGTTCGAACACCGAACTTTGGGGGCGGTGCACCTGTTCATCGTGCCCATCGGACGTGAGGCCGAGGGAATCGTCTACGAGGCGGTCTTCAACTGAGCCTAGATTTCGGGCTTCCTAGTCGGGGAGGAAGCCCGAAGTCTGGGGCGAGGCTCGAATTGCGGCTTTTCCCGACTGAGGTTCCGCAAGGGGCGACTGAGCGCGCGCTTGTGTGTGTAGGCGCGATTCACACTCTATACAGAGCACGCGGGTTCGTAGTAGCGTGCCGCTCCTGGAGCCTCCGTTTCGGTACGGACGGTCTTTCGACTCAAAGAGAGGACGAATGAAGGCGTTGCGGGAAGCCCTGTGTGTCGTGGCGGTCGCCATGCTGGCGTCACAGCTCGTTGCTGGTTGTTCGGACGACGACGCGGGCGACAGCGTCGGCTTCGGTGGAAGCGCGGGAGCGGCGGGCAGCTTCGGCGGCACGGGCGCAACCGGGGGAGGCGCCGGCGCGCCCGGTACCGACGGCGGCGCGGGCGGCGCTGCGGGAAGCCCCGGCGCCTGCGCTCCGGGCCAAGAAGAATGCGCGGGCGAGTGCGTGACGCTCGCAAACGATCCGGAGCACTGCGGCGCCTGCGGCAACGCGTGCGACGCGGATCAGGTGTGCTCGGCTGGCGAATGCCGGCTCGATTGCGTGGGGGGCACCACTGCCTGCGATCGCTCCTGCGTCGACACGGACCTCGATCCTGAAAACTGCGGCGGTTGCGGCGAAGCCTGTGACGACGGGCTCGTGTGCTCGCGGGGCTCGTGTGAATCGTCGTGCGCCGCGGGGCTGACCTGGTGCGAGGGAAGTGGCGACAGGCCGGCACGGTGCGCGGACACCATGCGCGACCGGTACAACTGCGGCGAGTGCGGCAATGCCTGCGACGCGGGCTATGTGTGCAGCAACGGCACGTGCGCGCTGTCGTGTCAGGCAGGGCTCGTCAACTGCGACGGCGTGTGTGTCGACCCGAAGAAGGACCTCGAGCATTGCGGGGCGGCGACGGGCTGCTCGGGCGACGCGGCGGGTGAAGCGTGTGCCGACGGCAACGTCTGCAGCAGCGGCGTCTGCCAGCTGTCCTGCCAGGAAGGGCTGGTCGAGTGCGCGGGCACGTGCGTCAATCCGAGCTCGGACGTCCAGTTCTGCGGAGCGACGGCGGGCTGCGGCGAGG
>CAYYWA010000311.1:0-6942 GCA_964475255.1 uncultured Sorangium sp. | reverse complement strand
CCGCGCCTCGCCGCTCGGGGCCGGCGCTCGCCGCACTCGCCCGCGGCCTGTTCCCGGGGCGTCCGCGCGGCGGCGCACCGAAATAGAAATCGAGCGCCAACGCTTCTATGCCGTACCGGGCACCGCCCCGGGTCCCTACACGGGCGCGGTCGGCTCGCTCGAAGCGCACGTGCCTGCCTCCGACGAGCGCCCCGTCGCCGTGACGGCGCTCGAGCGCACGCTGCGCTGCGGATTCCTCGGCTTCATGAACGTGCTCCGCGCATCGCGCGAAGACCCGGTGGGCGACGCCATCGGCGCGCGCGAGCGCGGCAACCTCTTGCACGGCGCGCTCTCCGCGGCGCTCGAAGCGACCCGCGCGCTCGCGGCGACGCACACGCCTTCGGAGCTCGAGGCGCGCGCGCTCGAAGCCGCCCGCGCGTTCCTCGAACAACGGGGCAAGAGCCCGCTCCGCCGCGCCGGGCTCGTCGCCACCCTCTGGGACGTGCGCGCGATCCTGCGTGTCACGTTCCAGGAGGCGGTCGACGTCCACTTCCACGCGGCGGAGGTCGGGTTCGGCGGTCGCGACGCCTGGCCCGCCCTCGCGCTCGGCCCGTTTCGCGTGTCGGGGCGCGCCGATCGCATCGACGCGAGCACCGACAAGCGCCGCGTCCGCGTGATCGACTACAAGACCAACCTGCCGCGAAGCTCCGAGCGAGAGCTCGAGCTCCAGCCCTTCCTCTACGCGCACAAGTGCGGGGTCGAGCTCGGGGCGCGCTCGGTGGAGTTCGCCTACTTCGGCTTGAACCGCCGCGCGCCCGAGCTCCGCACGGTGTACGAGGGCCCCATCGAGAGCGATGACATCGCGGACGCCTTCGCGCGCGCCGAGGCAGCGCTCCTTGCGTTGCGCGAGGGGCGGCTCGCGCCCGTGCCCGCATCCCGCACCTTTTGCACGCGCTGCTCCGCGCGCGACGCCTGCCGAAGGCCGCTCTCGGCGCCGGATCCGAACAGCGAAGGCAGCGACGCGTGACGACTCCGGCGGATCCGACGGTGCTCGCGCTCGAGCACAATGCCGTCGTCGCGGCGAGCGCCGGGACGGGCAAGACGCACCTCATCACGAACGTGTATCTCGGCTTCGCGCTCGGCCTCGGTCCCGACGGGCGCCCGGTGCCGGCGGAGCGCATCGCCGCGACGACGTTCTCCCGCGCCGCCGCCCGTGAGATCCGCGAGCGCCTCGAGCTTCGCCTCGCGGTGCTCGCGGGTGAAGCGCCCGCGGCGAGCGGCGTCGGGCTCGATCCGGCGCTGCCGGAGCTCGCGCGCCGTCAGGGGCTCTCCGAGCGCGAGCTCCGAGCCCGTGCGGTGCGCGCGCTCGGGGAGCTGCCCCGCACGGCGATCGACACGCTGCACGGACTCGCGGCGCGGCTCTTGAGAGCCCACGCCCTCGCCCTCGATCTTCCGCCCGGGTTCACCATCCTGGAGGAGCAAGCCGCGTTCGAAGACGTCGAGGCGACGCTCGACGACGTGCTCACTCGCGCGATCGAAGCCGGCGGCGAGCACGAGCGCGCCGCGCTCGCGCTCCTCGACGCTGCCCACGGTCTCGAGAACGCGCGCGCCGCCGTGCGCGGCCTGCTCGCGCTCCGCGACGAAGAGGGCCTCGCCGCGGACACCCTGTCCCCACCGGCGCACGCGCGCGACGCGCGGGCGATCGCCGAGACCCTGCGCGCGACGGCCTGGGCCATCCGCGGTCATGGCGTGGATCACCCGGGCTACGCGGGGGCCCTCGACGTGCTGAACGCCCTCGCCACGGAGCCCCCGAACGCCGAGCGCCTCGAGAGCGGCCTGCTCGCGATCTACAAACCGCGCCAGAAGCTCGAGAAGCTCCCGTGCGCCGACGCGCTCGCGCGGGGCGAAGCGGCGCTGCTCGCCGCCTCCTCGCGCGTGAAGCGCGTGCTCGCGACCGTTCGCTTCCTCGCCGCCGCCGAGGCGCTCGACGCGGACGCCCGCGCCATCCTCGCGCTCATTGGCGAGGTTCAGCGGTCGCTCCGCGCGCGGCGCCGTGCCCGCGGCGCGTTGGGGTTCGGGGACCTGATCCGCCTCGCGCGCGACGGCTTGCTCGAGCGCCCCGACCTCCAGGCGCGCGCGACCGAAGAGCTCGACGTGCTGCTCGTCGACGAGTTCCAGGACACGAGCCGCGTTCAGCGCGACCTCGTGCTGCTCCTCTGCCAGGCGACGGCCGCGGCGCCGCGCCCCCGGCGTGCTCCCCGATCCCAGCGAGCTCCGTCCGCGCGGGCTCGTCGTGGTGGGCGACCGCAAGCAGTCGATCTATGCCTTTCGCGGCGCCGATGTCTCGGTGTACGCGCGCTTCGCCGCGGAGCTCGCGGGGCAGGCCGCCGCCGAGGCGCTCGATCTTCGCGGCGTGCGCGCCAGCGCCGAGGCGGTCGCGCGCTTCGTCGCACTGCGCGAAAATCGGAGATCGGCTCCCGGGATCCTGCGCTTCGTGAACGCTGTTTCGATGCAAGACTTCGCCGACGCGCCCGAGCGATCCTACGAGATCCGCTACACCGCGCACGAGGCGCTGCTGCCGCCTGCCGGGTACGCGGGCGAACCAGGCCGGGTGACGGTGGTAGAGGACGACGGCACGCAGCCGGAGCTCGCCGACCCCGTCGTGGCCCAGGCCGAAGGTCCCTTGCGGACGGCCTTCGTCGTCGCGGGGGCGTGCGCGCGCATCCATGCCGAGGGCACCCCGCTCCGCGAGATCGCCGTGCTCGCGCGGCGGCGCGCCACCCTCCCGCTCGTCGAGCTCGCGCTCGATCGACTGGGCATTCCGTTCGTGGTCTCGGGGCGAGCGCTCTATGCCACGCCCGAGGTCCGCGATCTGTCGGCGCTGCTGCGCGTGGCCCTCGACCCGCACGATCGTCACGCGCTCACCGTCGTGGCGCGGAGCCCGCTCGGTGGGCTCTCCGATCCCGAGCTCGCGCGACTCGCGCGACCGGGCCGCGGTCTCTCACCCCCGGGGTCGTGGCCGCTCGATGCGGGGGACCGAACGCCGGAGGAACAACGGCTCGTCCGCGAGCTCCGGGATCGGCTGCTCGAGCTCCACGCGGTGGCGCCGCGGCTCTCTCCGCGGGACGCGCTCGCGTTCGCGGTCGAGCGCTTCGAGCTCGAGGCCGTGCTCGGTGCGCTGCCGCGCGGCGCCGCGCGCTTCGGCAACGTCGGGCGCCTGCTCGAGATCGCGGCGCGCCACGGCGGCAATCTGCCGCGATTCGTCCGCTGGCTCGAGCGACAGATCGCGCTCGAGGTGGACGAGAGCGAGGCCGCGGTGTTCTCCGAGGACGACGAGGCGGTGCGCCTGCTCACCATTCACGCGAGCAAGGGGCTCGCTTTCGGCGTGACGGTGCTCGCGGACACCAACTCGACGGAGCCGGGCGCCCACGGCTCGTCGCTCCTCCTGTTCCGTCACGACGATCGCGAGCCGGAGCTCGTCATCCGCCATCGCGGACCCGAGGGTGCCCTGCCGACGCCGCTCGCTGCCCGTTATGGCAAGGACGCCCGCGCTCGAGCCCTCGCCGAGCGGCAGCGGCTCTCGTACGTGGCGCTCACCCGGGCGCGGCGCGAGCTCTGCGTCGTGCTCCCGCCGAAGGTGCGCGGGGGCTCGCTCGCGGAGAGCCTTCGCGCCGTGCTCGCCGCAGAGGCGCTCGCGGAAGAGCCGACCCTGCGCCGGCGCACCGCCACCGAGTTGCTCGCCGAGCCGCCGCGCGCGTACACGAGCGAGGGAGCGCCGCTGCCGCCGCCTCCGCGCCCCGCGGAGCCGCCGTTTCAGAGCGTGGTGATCGGCGTGACGGCCCTCGCGGACTACGCCTTCTGTCCGCGTCGCTTCCAGCTTTTGCACGTCCTCGGAATCGCCGAGCCGTCGCCGCGTCGCGGAACCGGGCGCGCCGCGCCGGAGCTCGCGCGCGCCCTCGGCAGCGCGGCCCACCGCGTGCTCGAGCGCTTTCCGCTCGAGCGTTGGGGAGCCCCCGTCTCCGAGCTCGAGCTGCGCGACCACCTGGCGGCAGAGGGACTCGATCCGGACGCGGCCGCCGCGCGCGCGACGAGCGCGGGCATCCAGCGATTTCTGGGGAGCGACTATGCGCGGAGCGTGCACGAACCGGGCGTGCGCGTGCACCGCGAGCGCGAGCTCACGGTGACCCTCGATCTCGTGCCTGCTTCGAGCTCGGGCGCTCAGCTCGCGCTGTTCGCCGAGGGCGCCGCCAAGCGGCGCGCGGTGCTCAAGGCGACGCTCGACCTCGCCATCGAGCGCCCCGACGGCACGATCGAGATCCTCGACTACAAGCGAACGCGCGGTGGCGATGCCGCGCGGTACGCGCCGCAGCTCCACGCCTACTGCGTCGCCGCGCGCCACGCCTTCGGCGCCCGCGCGGTGCGCGCGGGCCTCGTGCACTTGCTCGCCGGCTCCGGAGAGCCCGAATGGCTCGAGCCCGCGCCGCTCGATCTGCCTCGGCTGGTCACCGATCTCGTGCGAAAGCGGTATCGCGGCGACTTCCCGGGAGTCGTCGCGAGTCGCTGCCGCGCGCTCCGCTGTGGCTTCCTGAGCGCGTGCCACCCCGAGGCGCGAGGAACCGAAGGCGGCGCCGCGCGCCCCGCGTCCGAGGAATGACGGAGACGAAACCGGTCACGACCTCGGCGAGCCCACGAAAGCGACGTCCCGCCGGGCACCCCCTCGCCCGTTTCCGCTCCGGGCCGAGGAAGCGACGCCGAGGGGCCCTCCGTCTCGAGGCGAGACGCTCCCCGCGGGCGAGTGGCGGATTTTTGGCCGCATCCCACCCCGGGGCCCCTCCTCATA
Organism: uncultured Sorangium sp.; assembly: GCA_964475255.1. GTDB lineage: Bacteria > Myxococcota_A > Polyangia > Polyangiales > Polyangiaceae > PMG-095. The sequence continues at coordinate 2,123 of CAYYWA010000311.1, read as the reverse complement.
CACGGGGGCACTCCCCGCGCGCGCGACGGCCCACGACGCGCCGCATCAATAAACAACGTGAGAAGCCTCCTGACAGCCCGGCCCGCGTCCATATACTACTCTGCCGGCGAACGGCGCCGCGCCTTCTCGCCCACCTTTCAACCCTCTCACCTACATCGAGACAGAATGCCCCTACCCTCCCGACACGGTCTCTATGATCCGAGGTTCGAACGCGACGCCTGCGGCGTCGGCTTCGTCGCCAACATCAAGGGAGAGGCGTCCCACGATATCGTCAAGAAGGGGATAGACATTCTGCTCAATCTGGTGCACCGCGGCGCCTGCGGCTGCGACCCCTTGACGGGCGATGGCGCCGGCATCCTGCTCCAGATCCCCCACGCGTTCCTGAAGCGCGAGTGCGACCGCATCGGGATCGACCTGCCGTCGCCCGGGAAGTACGGCGTCGCCAACGTCTTTTTGCCGCGCGACAAGACCGATCGTCGTCGCTGCCAGCAAATCCTCGAAGACAAGATCTTCGGCACCGGACAAAAGCTCCTCGGCTGGCGCGACGTCGCCGTGGACGAGAACGCGCTCGGACCGATGGCGCGCGCGAGCGTTCCGGTGATCAAGCAGGTGTTCATCGGCTCGGCGTCGGAGGACGAGGCAGCCTTCGAGCGCAAGCTGTTCGTCATCCGCAAGTGGGCGGAGCGCACGGTGCGCGAGAGCGCGATCCCGGGACGCGGGATGTTTTACATCCCGAGCCTGTCGTCGCGCACCATCGTCTACAAAGGGCTTCTGCTCGCCGAGCAGCTCACCGGCTTCTACTCCGAGCTCGAAGACCCGGCGATGGTGAGCGCGCTCGCGATGGTGCACCAGCGCTTCAGCACCAACACGTTCCCGACCTGGGAGCTCGCTCAGCCCTTCCGCGTGCTCGCCCACAACGGCGAGATCAACACGGTGCGCGGCAACTCCGCGTGGATGAGCGCGCGCGAGCAGCTCTTCGACGACACGGGCGTCTTCGGCGACGATATCCACCACATCCTGCCGACGATCGCCCCCGGCGGCAGCGACTCGGCGCAGCTCGACAACGTGGCGGAGCTCCTGCTCCACGCCGGACGGTCCCTCCCGCACGTGATGATGATGCTCGTGCCCGAGGCCTGGCAGCAGGACCCGGCCATGCCCGAGCACAAGCGAGACTTCTACGAGTATCACTCGTGCTTGGTCGAGGCGTGGGACGGGCCGGCGGCGCTCGCGTTCAGCGACGGCAAGCGCATCGGCGGGATCCTGGATCGCAACGGGCTGCGCCCCGCGCGCTGGACCGAAACGAAGGACGGCCTCGTCGTCCTCGCCTCCGAAACGGGCGTGCTCGATTTCGCGCCCGAGAACATCGCGCGCAAGGGGCGGCTCGAGCCCGGGCGCATGTTCCTCGTCGACCTCGAGCAGGGCCGCATCGTCGAGGACGAGGAGATCAAGGATTCGATCTGCAAGCGGCGGCCGTACGGCAAGTGGATCCGCGAGAACAAGATCGCTCTCGACGCGATCGAAGCGGCGCCGCCGTCGATCTCGCACCGGGAGACCACGACGCTCGTCGAGCGCCAGAAGCTCTTCGGCTACTCGCAGGAAGACCTGCGCATGCTGATGGCGCCCATGGCCGCGAACGGTGAGGAGGCGGTGGGCTCCATGGGCACCGACACGCCGCTCGCCGTGCTCAGCAACGAGCCCCAGCTCCTCTTCAACTACTTCAAGCAGCAGTTCGCTCAGGTCACGAACCCCGCGATCGACCCGATCCGCGAGGAGCTCGTGATGAGCCACAAGGCGTACATCGGCGGCGAAGGCAACTTGCTCGACGAGCTGCCCGATCAGGCGCAGATGCTGGAGCTCGAGACGCCGGTCTTGACCAACGCGGACTTGGCGAAGCTCCGCGAGACGCACCTCCAGCAGGTGCGCAAGCCCCCCACGCTGTCGATGTTGTTCCCCGTCGCCGAAGGCGGCGCCGGGCTGAAGGAAGCGCTCGACGAGCTCTGCCGGCAGGCTTCGCTCGCCGTGCTCGACGGCCACGGGCTCCTGATCCTGAGCGATCGCGGCGCGAACGAGTAGCTCGCGCCGGTGCCGAGCCTGCTCGCCACCGGCGCCGTCCATCACCACTT
>CAYYWA010000310.1:0-6971 GCA_964475255.1 uncultured Sorangium sp. | reverse complement strand
CCCTTCGACCGCTCACCGCCTTCCCGCGCGCACCCGCGACGGCGGAGCGTCGCCCTGTTCGCCTCCGCCGATGCCCTGTTCGCCTCCGCCGATGCCCTGTTCGCCTCCGCCGAGGAGCTGGCCGATCCCCACGAGGAGCTTGGCCAAGGTCTCCCGCGGCGGCACCGCCAGGGAAAGCCGCTGTCGTCCCTGCTCGTCTTCGGTAACACGCACGTCGAGCGCGTTCTGCAGCTCCCCCTCGACTTCGCTGACGCCTCCACCCGTCTTTCCCACGAGCTCCCCGATGAAGGCGAACGTTGCGCGGAGAAGCGCCTCGCCCGCCACGCCGAGCCGCGCCTGGGCCGTTTCGGCGAGCGCGGACGTGCGATGGGCGCGCGCGATGCGTTGCTCGAGCACGGCCGGGTTCCACGGCCAACCGACGTTGATGACCGTGTTTGGCCGCCTGCAGGTTGAGCCCCGTGCTGCCGGCGTTCGTCGTCAAGAGCACCCGTGCCCGGGGGTCGGACTGGAAGCGCGCAACGAGCTCTTGCCGCTTCTTCTGATGAGGGCCTTACCCCGGGGCCCGAGAAGCTTGCACGCCTCTCGAAACGAGAGATGCGAGAGCCGGTCTCGCATCGAGAGCGACCCCGAGCGCTACACGCCCCGAGCCTACCAAACCCTGCCCGGAACCCCGCGGCTCTCCCCGACGTCCCCACCGCCGAGCTGCGCGTTCAGGTTCCAGCCCCAGGCCCATACGCCGTCGTCGGTCGCGACCAGCGAGTGATACGTGCCCGCGGCAATCGCGTTGACGCCTTCCAGATCCGACACCGACTCGACGTCGGGCTCCCACACGGTGCCGCCGCCGGTGCCGAGCTGATCCTGAGCGTTGGCGCCCCACGTGGAGACGCTCCCATCGGCGTGCAGGGCCACCACGTGCTGGAGCCCTCCCGCGATTTGGATCGCGTCGTCGATGTCGGCGACCTCGACGGGGCTGTCAATGAAGGCAGAGGTTTCGCCCGTGCCCAACTGGCCAACGTTGTTGGCCCCCCACGCCATCACGCTCCCGTCTTCGAGGAGCGCGAAGGAGAAGGCGCTGCCGGCCGCGACCCCGATCGCGTCCGTGATGCCCGGTACCTGCTCGGGCGAGGCCAGCGCCGGGTAGTTCCGGTCGGCAGCGAGCTCCCCGGAGCCGTTCTTCCCCCAGGCCCACACGGTGCCGTCCGCCTTGAGCGCCAGGACGTGGCTGCCCGCGTTGATGCCGCCCGCCGCGATGGCGATCACGTCCTCGAGATCCTCGACGGGTTCCGGCGTGGTGCTGCTCGTGCTGAACATGCCGCGACCGAGCTCTCCATTCGCGTTCAGGCCCCAGGCCAGCACCGTCCCGTCGTCGAGCAGAGCCAAGGACTGCGAGCCCGCCGCAGCGATCGCGACGGCGCTGGTGATCCCAGGGACCTGAACCGGCGTCCGCTGCGGCATTCCGGCGTCCGGCCCGTCCGGACCGAGCTGACCGCTGACGTTGAAGCCCCAGGCCCAAACGGTGCCGTCGCTTTGCAGCGCGAGCGAGTGATCGTCGCCCGCTGCAACGGCGATGACGTCCTCCAACCCCTCGACCGCGACGGGCGTCGTGCTCTGAGTGGGCGAGAGACCCACGCCGAGCTGACCGAGGCTGTTGGTGCCCCACGCCCAAACCGTCCCGTCTTCGTCGACCGCCAAGGAGTGCTTGGAGCCGGCCGCGATCGCGCGCGGCGTGCCCTTCGGGGTCTCGGTCGTGGGCGGCGTGCCCTTCGGGGGCTGCGTCGTCGTGGACGGCGCTCCGTTTGGCCCGCTCGGTCCTTCCCCGTCGGACGACGAGCAAGCGCCCACCAAAAGGGGAAGGGGAAGGAGAGCGAGAGCGAGCAGGGGCGATGACGCGCGAGTCAGCGCGTCGCGATGTTCGGGCATGGGTCGTTGCATGGTTTCGTTCAAAATGGCGCGCGCGGCTTCAGCCGAATCGCACGCTGTAAATCGGGGGCAGGTTGTTGGCGAGCGTCTTCCAGCTCTCGCCGCGGTCCTCGCTCAAGTAGAGGTTGCCCGTGGTGCTGCCGAAGACGATCCGGTCGCCGCTCACCGACAGGGCGTGGCGATAGACGACGTCGTACGCGTTCTCTTGCGGCAAGCCCTTGCGCAGCTGCTGCCACGTCTGACCGCCGTCCGTCGTGCGCGCGACGAACAGCCCACCCCCGATCGCCATGCGCTGCTGATCCGAAATGCCGGGCACGACCCACGCCGTGCGCCCGTCCTTTTCGTCCACGGCGATCGGAAAGCCGAAGTGCACGCCCTGTTCGGGGGCGCTCACCTTCTTCCACGTCGCCGCGCCGTCGGAGCTGTAGAACACGCCGCAGTGGTTTTGCTGCCAGACGTGATCGGGGTTGGCCTTGCACATCTGGATGGCGTGCGCGTCGTGGCCCCACTCCGCCGTCTGGTCGGGCAGGTAGTCGTTGGTCAGGCCCTGGTTGCGGCCGCGCCACGACTTGCCGCCGTCGGTCGTCTCCAGCACTCCGGCCGTCGAGATCGCCACGAGGATGCGATTCGGGTCCCGCGGGTCGACCTCGATCGAGTGAATGCCCGCCGCGAACTCACCGCCCTCCGACGCCGGGGTTCCGAACCAGTGCGTCATGCCGAGCCCTTCGCCCTCGAAGAGATCGCCGCCTCGCGACTCATGGTTCCAGAGCGGGCGGTTCAGCTCGAAGCGCTCCCCGCCGTCCTCACTCACGAACAGCCCTCCGGGAATCGTGCCGACGTAAACGCGCCCGCGCGGCCCGAACGCGAGCACCCACAGCTTGAGCAGCGTGGCGTTGCGAACCGTGTATCGCGTCGGCTCCTCGGCGCTCTCCTCTCCCGGATCGGGCGGCGAGAGGTAGCGCGCGCCGGGCGGGTATTTGACCTGCGACGCGTCCGCCCAGGTCTTTCCGCCGTCGGTCGAGCGCGAGAGCTTCGCGCCCCAGTGCCCGAAGCCGAGCGCCGCCCAGATCGTCCCCGTCTCGGGATCGGCCGCGATGTAGTTCACGCTCGTCCCACCGTGGCCCGCGAGGCGCAGTCGGAACGAGCCAGAGTCGTTCTCGGCGATGAACGATCCCTTGCGGGTACCAATCAGAATGCGATCGAGCATTGACGACCTCCTCTCGCGGCTCACCCGCCGCTCAGCGCCTGGGCGATGAACACCCGCGTGTCCTCGCCGAGGCGATCGCTCAGCGCCCGCCGGTCCACGATCAGCTCACCATCGACGAAGATGTTGACGTGACGACGCAAGCGCCCGAGCTCATCACAAATGTAAAAGGCGATCCCGGGAGCCCGGCGTTCGAGCTCCGAAACCGCCTCGGCCACCGTCCCCGCCGATAGCGAGAGCGGCCCGCTCCCCAACACGGGAAAGAGCGTCTTCAGGTGCGCTGTCCACTCGACGACGGCCACGGGCCGCCCAAGCTGCCTCGATTCGTCCGTTGCGTCCAGCAGGGAACGTCCCTTTTTCGCGCACGGTGGGACACCACTCGTCCTACCGATACCGCCCTGGCCCCCGCGAGCCTCCGTGAGTCCCCCGCCAAACCCCAGGCCGGCTCGTCTCGCCCCGAGCCAGCGCGTTGCCGAATGCCCCATCGCGCTCACGCGGACGCCAGCACGAGCGAGGACGCGCTGAGGAAGGGGCCACTCCCGGCAGCGCGCCCTGGTACCGCGTCGAGCCGCGGTCGGTGCTCGCGAGCAGTGGACCCGTGTTCACCGATCCGCTTCGTCGAAGCCGAACAACGCGCGGATCGAAATCGCAACCTCCTCGAACGGCTCCGCGCGAACCGCGCCGCCGACACCCGCCGTGAGCGCCGTCACGTATCCCTCCGCGCTCAGCCGATGCACCGTGAGCAGCTCCTGCTCCGGATCGACGCTCCAATAGTGCGGCCCCCCCGCGCTCTGGAGTGTCCGCAGCTTCTCGACGAGCTCGTAGCGGGCCGTGCCAGGAGAAAGCACCTCGGCCGAGCCTGCCGTGCAAATCGCAAGCGCTCGGGAGGTCTCCCGTTTCGGGCTCGTGACGAATCCGCCCCGGGCGCCCTGCGCCTTTCCGTGCGCGATGCTGCTGCGGCAACCCCACACCAGCGTCGACCTCCCCCGTGAATGGCGGTACTCTGCGCGCGAGGCGGAGCGAGCGGATGACGCGCGGCAATTTCGGAGCGGCTTGCCTGTCGACCTTCGCCCTGGTCGCCGGCTGCAACTGGGTCCTCGGAAACGAAGAAGGCGTGCTCGTCGAAGCGGGCGTGGGCACGAGCGTCGGCGGAGCGCCGGGCGGAGGGGGCGCCGTAGCGCGAGAAGAGGCCGGCGCGAGCGCGGATCCGCGTTCCGGCGCGGGCGGTGTCCCCCCTGGAGCTTCCCTCGGCCCCGGTGGCGCCGGTGAGCTCGGGAGCGCCGGCGAGCGCGCAGGCGGCGTTGCCGGAACCGCCGACGACGAGCCAGCCGGCAATGGCGGAATTGCGGGCGACGCCAGCGAAGTCGGCGGCGCGAGCGACGGCGGCACTGCCGGCGTGACGGGTTCCGCGGCAACTCCCGGCGCCGGTGGAACCGGTGCCGTCGCGGGTGGCGGCGGCTCTGCAGGGATTGCGGGTTCCGGAGCAACTGCCGGCACTGCCGGTGGGACCGGCGGCGTCGCGGGCGGCGGTTCGGGCGGCGATGCGCCTTCGGCCTCTGGCGGCGGCCCCGTGTGCGAATGCACTCCGGGCTCACCGCCCGCCGAAGAGATCGTGCCGTGTCCGAAGGGAGCCTGGAGAACGCGAACGCAAGCCTGCAACGACGATTGCACCTTCGCGCCTCCCGTCGATAGCGAGTGCTCCAAACCGCCGAACGACTGTGACGGCTGCTCCTGCGTCGGTCACTGCGACCACCCCGACAAGGGCGTCACGACCTGCTTGAGGATAGACGAAAGTTGCTCCAAGACGGCGGCCGATGCCGAATGCGCGGCCGAAGCCCCCAGGGTCTGCGGGGACAACTACCACCCGCCCGTGGACATAATCGACTGGTACCCGCGCTAAACCTACTTTTCGGGCTAGCCAAATCACGCGCAGCCTCCGCACGGGAGTCGACCGTCAGAACCAACGCGCGTACCCTGCGCCCCGGAGGCGGAGCGAGCAGATGACACGCGGTATTCCCGGAGCGGTTTGGTTATCGGCCTTCGCGATGGCCGTCGGCTGCAACTTGGTCCTCGGCAACGAGGAAGCCGTGCTGGCGGAAGCAGAAGGCAGCTCCACGCAAGGAGGCAGCTCCACTGAGGGCGGCTCCGTGGAAGGGGGCGACCCCGCTGAGGACGGCTCCCCAGACGGAGGCAGCTCCACGCACGGAGAAGCCGCGCAGGGCGGCACCTCCGCGCAGGGCGGCACCTCCGCGCAGGGCGGCACCGCCGCGGAAGGCGGTCAGCCCCCCGCGGACGGCAGCACCTCGACGGAGGACGCAGGCGGCGCGAGCGACGAAGCGAGCGCCGGCGCGGGTGGCGCTCGCCCTGGAAAATCCTTCGGCAAAGGCGGCGGGCCGGCAGTCGACGGCGTTGCGGGCGACGGCGACGGCTCGGAAGACGACCTCGCCGGTGGCGCCGGAGGCGAGCCCGGGTGCGAGTGCGAACCCGGCGAGCCCTTCTTCGAGCTCGTGACGTGTCCGGACGAATCGCAGGAGCTCCAAGTGCGGGACTGCAACGACGACTGCACCCTCGGCCCTGTCGTCGAACCGCCGCAATGCGACGAGCCCCCCGAGTGCGACGGCTGCTCCTGCGTCAACTATTGTACGGACCCGGACTCGGGCCTCACCACCTGCTGGTGGCTCGCCTGCGACGAATACGAAGCCTTCTACGAGTGCTTCTACGAAGCGACTGAAATCTGCGGCAACGTAGACATTAACGCGGTGGAGCTCATCGATTCCGTTCCGCCATCGTCATGAGCCCGCCATCGAGCGCCGCGGCGCACGTCCCCGAACGAGCCCGTTTTCGCGCTGGCAAACCCGCGCCCGTCGCGGGCTCTCGCCAGCACGCGCGTCCACGGGCTCCGCTCCCCTGACGAATTCGCCCCCCAGGCGGTCCTCGCCGACGCGGTTCACCGCCCCGAAAGGCCCCGCTCCCGCTCGATCGCGCGCTTCAAATCCTGCCGCGTCATCGGGCCCTTCAGCCACGAGAGCGTCGTGCGCGATTGCAGCAGCGCCATGGGCGGCGTGCGGTGCACGTTCCTCAGCACGAACCACCGCGGCGCGAGCACCTTGAGCACGTTGGCGACGGTCGCGGCCTCGACGTCCATGCCGCCGCTGATCGCGTCCACCACCCGCTCGCGATCGGCGTCCGTCGCCAGTCGTCCCACGCACCACACTCCAGCGTTCGACAGCGCGCGGTAATCGAGGTCCATCGGGTTCTGCGTGGCGATCACCACCCCGAGCCCGAAGCCGCGCGCTTGCTTCATCAGCGTGACGAGCGGGCGCTTCGTCGGCGGGTTCGCCGGATGCGGCGGAATGAACCCGTACACCTCGTCGAACACCAAGAGGGCCCGCAGGTGGTGCGTCCCCGACTGCGTCCGCACCCACGCGAGCAGCTGATCGAGCACGATGCCCAACACCAACGCGCGCTCGTCGTCGTCGAGGTGCGCCACGCTCACGATCACCGCCGGCGTGCGCCCATCCGCGCGCGGCGCGAGCCACTCCCGCACGTCGAGCGCCTCCCCCACGCGCCACGACTCGAACGTCGGCGACGCGAGCAGCGTATTCAGCGCCGTCGCGAGCGACAGCCGATCCCGCTTCGGCAAATACTCGTCCATCGGCAGCGCCCCCATCGTCGCGACCGGCGGCTCCCGCACGTCTTGCAGCAGCGAGGCCACGTCCGCCGGCTGCCCCAGCGCGAACCGCCGCTCCGCCAGCACGCGCAACACCACGTGCTCGCGGCTCCGTGTCCGCTCCGGATCGCGCCCCCACAGGCGGAGCAGCACCGAAATCGACGCGCTCAGCGCCTC
>CAYYWA010000309.1:5083-7002 GCA_964475255.1 uncultured Sorangium sp. | reverse complement strand
CTGCCGGCGCCTCGGGAGGCGTCGGCGAGCTCTCGCGGGGGGGGGGCGAGCTCGCGCACGCGGCGAGCAGCGCGGAGGCAACGAGGGCGGGGGCGGAGCAGCGCAGCGAGATCATGGGACGCCCGGGACGGGTACCACGCGCAGGACGATCGTGCCGGGTGAGTCGTCCTCCGCCGCCTCGATCCCCGTGAACGCGACGAAATACTTCGACTTGCCGTCGGCGCCGACGACGTACCACGCGACGTCGAGCCGCGGTGTGCGCTCGGTCGGGTCGAACCACTTGTTCGTGAACGCCGAGGTGATGCGATCCCCGCGGTAGTCGAGGTGCGGCGCGGTGAGCGCGTCGTCATCCACCGCATCGAAGCGCGGCAGCTCGCTCTCCGCCGTTCGCTCGCGGACCTCGTCGAGGGTCTCGTCTTCGGTGTCTGCCGCGTCGAGGTCGACGGCCGCCACGTCGCCGGGCCCCCCGAGCTCGCCGTTCACGCTGATCGCGTCCCGGCGAAAGCAGAGGTCCCACTCGGTGGACGATTGCATCTCGTCCGGCGTGAGCGCGAGCCGTTCGCCCGAGGCGAGGACGAGACACCCGCTCCGCTCGTCGGGATCCGCGGGCGCGCCGTTCGCCGTCGCGTCGAGATCCTCGACGAGCTCCGTCGGCGAAACCCCGTCTTCCGTGACCTCCGCGTAGCGAATTTGGTAGAGGCCGCTGATCGGAACGCCGTCCACGTCGCCGTAGTAGCCGAGGAGCTGGAGCTTGAAGCGCCGCTCGCCCGTCTCGACGCCGTAGACGTGATACCGGCTGTACAACGAGTGCGCGCTGCCGCCGTACGCGTACCATCCCGCGAACGCGCCTCCGGTGCGGTCCGCGATCAGGAAGGGCACGTCGAGCGCTTCGTCCGGGAAGAGCAGGTAAAAGGGTGGCAGTGGCCCGAACGCCGCGCCCGAGCCCGGTCCCGACGCGCCGCCGTTGGTGAACACGTCCCAGCCCTGAAACGCGAGATCCCACTCGAGCGACTCTTCGGGCGTCCCGTCGAGATCGAACACCTCGGGTGTGGCGAGGCGGACGAGGGTTTTGCCCGTCGCGCTCACCGGAACGCGCAGCTCCTCCCCGGTGTTGCCGTCGCCCGCGCCGCCCTCCGCGCCTGCCGACGCGCCATCCTCGGATCGGGCGGAAGCGCTGCGGGCGTCGGGGCCGCAGGCCATCACGGCGAGCGCGCCGACGACGGCCAGGCCCGCGAGGTCGCCCCCGAGCGGTGACGAGCACCGTGAGGCTCGCAGTCTGACGAAGACGTTACGAATCGGAGCCCGCATCGAATGGCTCTTCTTCATGCCACAGCTCGCCGCAAACCCCTAGAGACCGCGGCCGCCCGAGCGTCGGGCGCGCATCGCCGCCGCGGGCCGGCTCGCGGTGCGCGTCGAGTAAATTCAAGGCACCAAAATACAGCTCGACGGCTCGGCTCGGCCGATACGCCACCCGCGCGTCGAGCGCGCCATAGCCCGGGCTCTCGATCCCTTCGGCGACGAACGCCGAGCTTACCTGCCGATACCGCGCGTTGGCGGCGACGCCGAACGGCAGCTCGAGGCCGAGCGCGAGGGTCAGCGTGTGCTCCGGGCGGTGCGGCAGCGGCGTTTGCGTCGACTCGTCGCGGGACCACAGGTACGCATAGCCGGCGCTCGCGGACAGTCCTTCCGTCGGTCGAACCCGTACGGAAAAATCGCCTCCGGCAGTACGCGCGTTCGCGACGTTCACGTACCGATAGCGGCTCACGCCGGGGCGCGGCTGCGTCGGATCGAGCTCGAACTCGATCAGGTCCCGCACCCAGTTCGAGAAGCCGGCGGCGCGAAGCGTGAGGGAGGGACCGACTCGCAGCGGCGCGTCGCCGTTGAGCCCGAGCGAGAAGGGGAACTCCATGTTCGACTGG
>CAYYWA010000309.1:0-5073 GCA_964475255.1 uncultured Sorangium sp. | reverse complement strand
GGGTTGCCGACGATCTCGTAGCCGAGGCTCGAGTGGTCGAAGGTGAAGGCCCGCGCTTTCGCCGTCGGCGCCCGGAAGCCGCGCCCCACCGACGCGCGCACGGTGAGCTCCGGGAGCGGGTTGAGCGCGATCGCCGCGCGAGGCGCGAGCACCCCGCCGTAGCGGTCGTGCCGTTCGGCGCGGACGCCCGCCATCACGCCGAGCGTCGGGGTCAGGCGGTATCCGAGCTGACCGAAGGCCGCGGCGCTCGCGAGCAGTATGGGGTGCACCTCGGGGACGCGCTGGCGCGTGAGCGCTCCCCCTTCGAGCACGTACTGCTCGAGCTCCGCGGAGAAGCGCTCGGCGTCGCTGCGGACGCCGACGACCAGCGTGCGCTCGGGGCCGAGCGCGACGGTGAGCACGGCCTCGGCGCTCTGCGCGACGAGCGAGCGCTGCCGTCGCTCGTCGACGACCTCCGAGGTGCGTCGGTCGTTCAGCGACTCGTTCTCGAACCAGGTCCGGCGCAGCGACACATCGAGCCGCGTCCCGCGCGCGAGGTGGATCGTCTCGGCAGCATGCAGCGTCACGCGATCGGTCCGCTCGGGCACGTCGACGACGATCGGCGCTCGTCCAGGGACCTCCTCCAGGGCGATGCCGTGATCCTCGTCGCGCACCCAGCGCGCCTTGAGCGTGAGCTCGACGCGTGGGGAGAGCTCCGTTCCGGCGCGCAGGGAGACGAGCTCGGTTCGATGCTCGGGCGCAAGGAGCTCGGGGCCCGCGCCGAGCAGCACGCCGGGGCGGTATCGCAGGGAGCCGTCGAGGCTCGCCCAGCCGGCGCGCCCACGATGGCCCGTCGACGCCTCGCCTTGGAACTCGCCGTCCGAGCGGCGTGCGAGACGGGCGCGCCCGCTCGACCCGGAGTACGGCGGCGGGGCGGTCACGACGTTGATCACACCCCCGAGCGCGTTCGTTCCATAGAGCGCGCTCATCGGCCCGACGACGTACTCGATGCGCTCCACGGACGTGAGCGGCAGCTCGCCCAGATCGACGATGCCGTTCGCGTCGCCGAGCACGGGCTCGCCGTCCTCGAGGACGAGCACGCGGTTTCCGTCGAGCCCCTGCATCTGCACGCCGCTCGGCGCCCCCACGTAGCGGTACGCGTTCGGTTGCACCTGGAGGCTCGTCTCGCCCGCGAGCGCTTCGCCCACGGTGTGGGCGCCGCGGCGCTCGGCCTCTTCGCGCGTGACGACCTCCGTGCGCACCTGCGCGCGCTGCGAGCTCTCCTTCGTGCGCGTTCCGAGCACGACGATCTCGACGGTCTCGCCCTCCGTCGTCGGTTCCGTCGCTGCCGACGCGGGCTCGGCTTGCGTGTTCGCGGCGCTGAGCGCCACGGCGATCGCGAGCGCGCAGCCCGCGGGTTGCGCGGCGTTCATCGACCAAGCGGCCGTCCCGGCTCTGCTCGACGGCGACACGTTCGGCGATGTGAGCAAGAACCGCACGCGCGGCTCAACACGCGCCCACGTACCGGCGCGCTGCGAACGAGACACGCCGCGCCGGGCTCACGAGGCGCGGCACGGGCGCTACAACGGCTCGCGGCAGCTCCAGCAGAGCTCGAAATTTGGAGGGCTGAGCTCGCCGCAGGCCGGACAACGCCGCTCGGCCCCGGTCACGGGCGTGTGCTGTCGAGCCTCGAACTCCTCCTTGAGCGCCGTGGCGCGCGGGAGGTCGCGCGGATCGAGCAGGCAGACTTCGGGGCGCAGAGTCGTCGGCAGCTCGCCGATGGCGCCCTGCAACGCGGCGTTGCGGACGAAGACGGAGATGCCCTCGCTCTCCAGCCGATCCACGAGCAGCTGGGCTTCGGCCAAATCTCGAGCGAGGTAGAGCGGGAGCATCCTCTCGCGCTACCACGGATCGCGGCTCGCTTCTGCTCCGGCGTCCGCACGCGCGACAGCGCCGGTCAGTCCGCCGTCACCGTGTACCCGGCGGACTCCCTCGCCGTGAGCACGAGGAGCGCGCTGGTCGGGTCGAGGGGCGTCTCGGTGTCGAGCTCGACCTCACGGACCTCGATCGGGTCGGTGTTCGTCGCGAGCCGCGCCACGACCTCGGGTCCGTCCAGGTGGGCCTCGACGCGGACGCGCTCGACCCGTGCATCGAGCTCGACGTACACGAGCCCGTAGGCGCGAACGGTTCCGGTCGCGCTCTCGCCGGCCGCGAGGCGCTTCGCGGCGGGGACTCGGTCGAAATCGAGCGTCGCGAACCCATATCCCCGCCCGGGGTCGTCGAAGTAGAACGCGAGCGCCGCTTCCAGGAAGAGCGCGAACGCGGAGCGGTCGTCGCCGATGGATGCGAGCGCCGCGTCGAGCCCCTCCCAACCGTTCGCCCGCTCCTGGGTGGCGGCGCGGAGCAGCTCCGCTCCGCCGAGCTCCCAGAGATAGCTGCCGTAGACGAGGCCCGCTCCATAGTGAAAGCTCGCGATGTCCGAGCTTGCCGGCCCCCAGCTCGTGTTCGGGTTTTCGGCGAAGTCGTAGACCCAGACGCGATCCGTGTAGAAGCCGTTCACCGTCATCGCGGCCTCCGCGAGCACCTCATCGACCCACACGGTCTCGTTCGGGTCCAGCGCGCGATGGATCGCGTGGAAGCTCTCGTGCGCCGCGATGGACAACGAGAGATCTCCGTCGAGCGGAGCGAGCTCCGCGTCGAGGTGGAGCTCCGCGGTGTCACACCAGCTGCACAGGTACCCTTCGCCGGCTCCGCTCGTGTCGACGACGAACACGGAGAGCTTGCCGTCCGCGAGCGAGCTCGACGCGAGCGCGCCGAAGACGGCCTCGTTCGCGGGGAGCACGCCGAGCTCGGGATACGCGCTGTCGTCGTTGCCGCTCGCGAGCTCGAACCGGGCGAGAAAGCCGTTCACCTCGGCTTCGAGCGCGTCGCGATCTCGAGCCGCGAGCACGGTGTCCGCCACGTAGACTCGCGTCCGCTCGCCTTCGCCGATGCACGTCGCGGCGACCTCCGCGACCTCGTGCGTGCTGCCGCTGTACACGAGCGTGGTCGCCGCCTGGCCGTAGCAGGGAGTGTCCGTGAAATCCGGAGGGGCTCCCGCGGCGCCGGACGTGCCGCCGCTCGCGCCGGGTATGCCGCCCGTCCCGTCGTTCCCGTCGAGCGGCTCGCTCCCGCAGCCCGCGACCGCCCCGAGCGCTCCGAGCAGCGCGAACACCCAGGCTCCTTTGTGCATGGCTCGTTATACTCTCGAGCCCGGAGCTCCGGAAAGGGCAGGCTCCGAATCACTCGGAGGGGTCACCCGATCGACTCGAACGAGAGGTCGAGGTTCTCCTCTTCGCACTTGGCCGAGAGCTCGCGTCGGAGCTCCGACAGGGTGAGCTCCGAGGGGACGTCGAGCTCGGCGTTGAGCACGAACAGCGGCGTGCCGCTGTGCGGTGCATACGCGAGGCGCGACTCGAGCGCGCGCACGTTGACGCCGCGCCGGGCCAGCGTGCCGGTCACGGCCTGAACGATTCCAGGACGATCGAAGCCGGAGACGCGGATGGAGTAGGGGAGCACGCGCCGATCCGGGCGCGGCGCCGTCGTTCGCTTGACGAGCAGGCGGAGCCCGAGGGCCGCCTCGCTCTCGGCGAGGCGCTGCTCGAGCCGTCCGAGCGCGTCTTCCGTGCCCGAGGCGAGCAGCAGCACCGCGAACTCCCCGCCGAGCGCGGCCATTCGGCTGTCCTCGAGGTTCGCGCCCACGCCGTGGATCGTCGCCGAAAGCTCGCTGACGATGCCCGGGCGATCGGGGCCGACGGCGGTGATCACCAGGAAGGTCTTTTCGTTGTGGGGGTTCGCCATGCACGCCTCGCGGGGGTTCGAGCAGAGTCTTCGGCCATCCTACTCGGGACCTCGAGTTTTCGGTACGCTAGCGTGCGATGTTGACAGCGCGCCCCCGACGCAACCGCACGAGCCCCGGCATTCGCGGCCTGGTGCGGGAAACTCACCTCTCGCCCGCCCATTTGGTGCTGCCGCTCTTCGTTCAGGACGGCACGCGGAAGGAAACGCCGATCGCGGCGATGCCCGGGCAAAGCCGGCTCTCCATCGATCTCGTCGTCGAGAAGGCGCGCGAGGCTCTGTCGCTCGGGGTCCCCGCGGTGGCGCTGTTCCCCGCGCTCCCCGAGTCGCTGAAAGACGCGCTGGGCACCGAGTCCGCGAACGCCTCGGGGTTGCTCCAGCGCACGGTCCGAGCGCTGAAGAGCGCGCTGCCCGAGCTCGTCGTGATCACGGACGTGGCGCTCGACCCGTACTCGTCGGAGGGCCACGACGGTGTCGTCGTGGACGGCCGCATCGACAACGATCGAACGCTGCCGTTGCTGGCGCGTATGGCGGTCTCCCAGGCGGAGGCCGGCTCCGACATCGTGGCGCCCTCGGACATGATGGATGGCCGCGTCGGCTTCATCCGCAAGGCGCTCGACGAAGCCGGCCACACGGGGGTCGGGATCTGCAGCTACGCCGTCAAGTACGCCTCGTCCTTCTACGGCCCGTTTCGCGAGGCGCTCGACTCCGCCCCGCGCAGCGGTGACAAGAAGACCTATCAGATGGATCCCGCGAACGCGCGCGAGTGCCTCCGCGAGATCGCGCTCGACGAGGCCGAAGGCGCCGACGTGCTGCTCGTGAAGCCGGGCCTCCCGTACGCCGACATCATTCGCCTCGTGCGCGAGCGCTCGAGCCTCCCCGTCGCCGCGTATCAGGTGAGCGGCGAGTACACCATGCTCAAGCTCGCCGCCGAGCGCGGCTACCTCGACTACGACGCGTGCCTGCTCGAGAGCCTGATCTGCCTCCGACGGGCCGGCGCCGACATCATCTTCACCTACGCCGCCCTCGACGCCGCCCGCCTCCTCGGTCGATCCTCTTGAGCCCCGCGCTGCGACCTCTCCGAACTCGATTCTTCGCGTCGCGAACGGAGTGGGAGTTGGGCGCCGATAACTAGGTCGAGCGCCGCCGGACTCGCTCCGGCGGAGCGGCGCCTGCGCCCCCCGCTGGGAACTGGGAGGCGTGATCGGTTTGACCGATCGGCGTTCTAGCCTCGTTTCGTAGGGGCGGCACGCGCCG
>CAYYWA010000308.1:0-7011 GCA_964475255.1 uncultured Sorangium sp. | reverse complement strand
CCGTCGTCCTCCGCGCCGCCCGCTGGCTCCTCGAACACCGCGGCGAGCCGGCGACGGCGCAGCAGAAGTAGCGTTCGAGCCCATCGCAAACGCTTCTGACGGTTCGAGCGCTTCGCCGAACGCTTCGAGTCGGTCTTGACGCGACCCGGTTGCTCGAAAACTTCGCCGCCGATTCGGAGGGGAAGGGGACCCGAGCCGCAGGCCAACCCACGCCTGGTGGAAGCACGTACCCCTCCGCCTGGGCGATCCAGCTCCAGCGGGTGGGGCCACGACTCGGCGGGAGGAATCAGCCGCTAGCGTGCCCGGCTACCAACTCCCCTGGTTCGGCATGGAGGCCCAGGGCTCCTTGGGCGGGAGGGCGTCGCCGTTTTGCAGGAGCTCGATGGAGTGGCCGTCGGGGGACTTGATGAACGCCATGTGGCCGTCGCGCGGCGGTCGCAGGATGTCGACTCCGGAGGCACGCAGGCGCTCGCAGGTCGCGTAGATGTCGTCCACGCCGAAGGCGAGGTGCCCGAAGAAGCGGCCCGTGGGGTACGCCTCCTTTTGATCCCAGTTGTAGGTGAGCTCGACCTCGGCCTGGTCGTCGGGGTGGCCGCTCGTCAGGTACACGAGCGTGTAGCGCCCGCGATCGTCGACCAGCCGTCGCGCCTCTTTCAGGCCGAGCTTGTTGACGAAGAAGTCGAGCGCGACGTCGAGGTCGCGCACGCGGATCATGGTGTGGAGGTATCGCATTGGTTCCTCGCCCCAAGGATGCCCCCGAAACCCGCATCGCACCAACCGCGCGCAGGCTCGACGTCGTGGTCGCGATGGCGCTGCCGTCGCTGCGCGCATCGCACGCGAATTTCGGCTTTGGATCCGCGTTGGCTTCGGCTCGCGTCTCTCGCGTCCGCCGAACGCGACGCTCAGGCCCTCGCTTTCCAGAACGTCTGGCCGCGACCCGAGACGTCTCCGCAGTTTGTTCCAGGCGGCGCGAGCGGCCAGGACTTCTCATTCTCGCACGGGATCGTCGGCTTCGAAGAGGTCCGGAGCGAGCTCGAGGAGAGCCATCGCAAGCTCGAATGCGGTGGTCGGATCCACGATCGCTTCCTCCCGTCGAAGGTGGCGCTCGCGATCCTCGGCAGCGCGCCAGCCGGCAACTCGCCGGGCCTAGCGTCCCGCCGTTCGTTCGCGGGCGGCGGTGAGGATTTCGTCTTCGGCGAGTTGGCGGGTTTTCATGAGGGAGGGGTGGGCTTTGAGCTCGATGGCGTCGCCGGCTTGGATTTTGAAGAACTCGCCGGTCTTGGCTTGGGCGAGCTTGGCGTCGACGCGGGTGCGGCACTCGCTGAGCAAGGGCTTCATCTTTTCGACGGCGGTCTTTTCGGCGACTCTGCCGACGAACCAGGTGAGGATGTTGTCGCGGCAGCGGTAGTCGAGATCGCCGGGGCTCTGCGTGGCGAGGAACACGCCGAGGCCGGCGGAGCGTGCGCGCTTGAGCAGATCGAGCATGGGCTCTTTGGTGGCGGGCTTGCTGAGCGCGGGCAGATAGATGTCGGCCTCGTCGAGGAAGAGCGCGGCTTGCAGCGAGTCGGCGGGACGACGGCTCGCCCAGCGGCTGAGCTCGCCGAGCAGGCGCGCGACCCAGAAGTCGACGGCCGCCACGTCGCCGAGAGACTTGGTGCTGATGATGGTGAGGCGCGTTTTGCCAGGCGTCGCGTGCTCGTCCAACCCGAACAGGAGCTCGGGAGAGAGGAGAGGGCCCTCGCCGCGCAAGAGGTGCTCGTAGCGGAGCCGGAGCGTCTCGAGGTTGTCGATGAGCTTTCTGAAGTGCCCGGTATCCAGCCTGCCGATGGCCGCCACCAGATCCGGATCCTCTTCGGCGAGGAGCTGCGTGAGGTCGCCGATGTCGAGCGCGCGATCGCCGGCAACGCGTCCGAGGATCTCGATGGCCTTGCCGAGGATGCTGAGGCGCGTCTGATCGCTCTGAGTGTTCCTGTAGCCCATCATGGCGCCGAGCGCGGACGCCGCGTAGCGCGCGAGGATGCCGCGCTCGTGCGCGGGGAGCTCACCGAGCTTGCTCGGGATGATCGGGAGCTTGAGCGGATTGCCGCGCGGCTCACCCGGGGTGAAGAGCTGCACGTCGAGCTGCTTGGCGAGCGCGCGCCGGCGATCGGCGCTCGGATCGTCGGGGCTCGGATGCTTCCAGGAATCGGTCGCGTAGGTGGCGAGATCGCCCTTGCGATCGACCATGACCACCGGAATGCGCTGCTCGAGCAGGTGCTCGAGCACGTTGAGCGCGAGCGTGGTCTTGCCGCTCTTGGTCGACCCGAGAAACGCACAATGGGTCGTCAAGAGCTGGGGGTCGAGCCGAACCGGCTGGGGTTGCAGGCCGCGCGTCTCACCAATGACGAACGGCGACGTCGGTTTGGGGATGGGCTCGAGCTTTGGCTCTGGATGCAGGGGCGCCTGCGGGGGCGTGGCTGGCGACGGCTGGGGTCGAGCCGGCTGAGGTGTTGGAGCGCGCTCGTCGGACGTCGTCGTGGGTTGGGGCGGAACCGGTGCGGGCGGCGCGAGCGTCAGCTCTTCCAGGGCGAGGATCTCGCGGAGGGCCGTGACGCCGCAGAGCGGGCGCTCCGACGCGAGCCAGCCGGCGAATGCCGGATCCTGCGCGTGCTGCGCGCGGAAGGTGCGGAGCGCTTGCAGAGTGCGGAAATCGGCGTCCCACACCACCACTTTGCGCCCACCACCCTGGATCAGCTGCTTTAGCAGATCCGCGATCTTCGTCCTGCCGGGCGGCGGATACTCCGACGTGCGCAGCACGACCGGCACTCGGTTCGCCTTCTTCGCACGCGCGAGCAGCCCGTCGATCTCTCGCGTGAGCGCGCCGCCCCGCGGCGTTCGATCGCAGAGACCGAGCAAGAGGCGCTGCTCCCCGTGCGTCACGCTGGCGAAGGTATCGCTCGCCTTCGCGCTGATGGCGCCGGGAGCCCCGAGCTCTTCGGCGAGGTGCTCGATGGACTCGGCGAGGAGCTGCATCAGCGCGCCTTCGTCGCTGGGGGGCGCCGTGGATGCGGAGCGATGATCGTTCCACGCTTGCGCGAGCGCGTTCGGCGCTGGTGGTGGCGGCTGGATCGGCTCGAGCTTCGTGTCGACGATGTGCCCCGCGGCGATGCTTTGCTGATGGTGCTGCCGGCACCAGTCGAGGATGTCTCGCGTTCGTTGATTGACGCGCGCCGCGAGGTCGTCGGGCGTGAACGGATAGAGCGGCTCTTCCTCGCGGATGGGCACGCCCTTGCGATCGAACAGATGGTGGAGGCGCCGCTGGACGAGCTCTTCGATCTCCTCGAGGCTGCGCCCGGCTTGCAGGTGAATCGGCTCCGGATCGAGCTCGAGCCGCTCGAGCACGGGCTGAGCGAGCGCGGCGCGGAGCTTCGTGTAGAAATCGTCGAGGCAGGCGACGACGATCACCGAGCTCGGGACGTGGTCGCTCACGTGGCGCAGGGCGTCCATCGCGACGCGAAACCGCGCCTCGGCATCCTCGAGGTTGTACACGTCTTCGAGCTGATCGACGAGCAGCACCAGCGCGCCGTTGCCGCTCGCCGCGACGAGGCGCCCGAGCTCGGTGAGCATCGTCGCCGGCGCTTCGTCTCCCGAGAAGGACGCGACGTGGCCGAGGTACTTCTGGTCGTAGGGCGTGAGCGGCTCGCAGCGCAAGAACTTGAGCACGCGCGAGCGGAGCGCAGGATCGCGGTTCTGCAGATACAGCATCATCCGCAGCACGTCGACGTGCACGCCGGAGTACGCCGGCAAGCGCAGCAAGCGATCCGCGCCGCGGTTCACGAGCTCGTCGAGCGCTTCGCCCGCGACCTCGTCGTCGCGCAGGCGGTCCACGGTCTCGAGGGGCAAGCTCTGCGCGACCGCATCCGAGAGGCAGGCGAGCGCCGTGTCGGGAACTACGGGCGCCCAGTACGGGCGATCCCAGGAGTCGATGACGTTGGCGAGGATGTACTGCGCGTAGTTGGAGACCCGCGTCGAGAGCTGCAGGTACGCGACGAGCCCGAGGTGCTCGCCGTGCGCTTGATTGCGGAAGGCGCGCATCAGGTGCGTCTTGCCGCTGCCGGCAACGCCCTTGATGAGGAGGATCTTGCCGAAGCGCGCTTCCGCGGCGCGGTCGAGCAGGCGCTCGAAGGCCGCGCGCGCCGGGGCGTGGATGCGGTCCACGTCGAACGGATTGAACTCGAAGACCTCGGCCCCGTGCGCGACGGCATGGAACACCTCGGGGCTGTCCGGGGCACAGTAGGCGGCCTCACGCGGATCGACGCCGTTCGCGGGCGGCGCGAACGCGGCGAGCTCGTCGAGGATCGCCACCTTTTGCTGCGCGCTGCCCGAGCCCGCCATTTCGAACAAATCGTCGACGAGCCGGACCAGGAGATCGCGGTAGTCGTCGAGCGCGCGCGGATCGTCGAGCCGCTCCCCGAAGCGCTTGCACAGCGAGAGACCCATGAACGCCGTGCTCTTGCAGCGCCCACCGAATTTCTGGCCGTCGCTCGTGTGGTGCTTCAAGAAGTTCGCGACGCCGCCCGGCCCGTCGATGTCGAGGACGCGGTAGAAGCTGCGAAAGCGCGGCAAGTAGTGCAACGCCTCCCGGACCAGCGGCTCCACGAACGACAGCTCGCGCTCCGAGAGCACGCCATCGAGGTTCATCACGCGCTCGGCCAGGCAGAGCGCGTCGTTCAAGAGGGCGAGACGCACCAGGGCGCCGGGCGTGACCTGCGCCTCGGTGGGAATGCGAGCGACCAGCGCCGTGAGCTCGCTGCCCAGAATCGCATTTTGATTGTCACCGTCGAGCACGCCCTCGATGCGGTGGGCGAGCTCTTCGAACGGTGCGACCGAGATTCGTGCGAAAGGCGTCATGATTCCATCCCCAGCTGGATGAAGTGATACGTGGCGTTCAAATGGCGCGTCTCGGACGTGGCGACGTCCGCGGGATCCATCGCCGCGACCAGGTCCGCGCGGGAGAGCTCGAGCACGCCGCGCCGGTGCGCCTCCACGAGCACGTCCTTGAACCCGTCGATGCCGAGCGCCGCGATGCGCGGCTCGTCCTTCAACGCCTCCCAGGCCGAGCCGATGAAGAGCTTGCGGTCGCCGAAGCGCTTCACGCGTGGCGCGGCCGCTTTCAGGCGTGGAAGGAGCCACGTCACCGCGTCCTCGGACGGCTTTCCGCCGTGGTCGCCGTTCGTGGCCGATGATCGCACGGTGCCGGCGACGCTCGCGGCCGGTGCCGTCGCCGCGGAGGCGCCCGGTGCCGCAGCGGAGACGCCCTCTGCCGTCGCGGCGCCGTCGCCTTGCTCGAGCCAGCGCTCGATCAGGGCCTGAGAGACGGCTTCGGGTTCGGCGCGTCGCGCTCCCGTCAGCTTCACGGCCGCGAAGCGCAGGACCTCATCCAAGTCCTCGCGTCGCGGCACGCCGAGCTCCTGGGCGAGCAGGGCCGCCTTGATCGTGTTGACCGTGACTTTGCCGGAGAGCCCGAGTCGCCGGCGGAGCCATTCATCGAGCACTTTTCCCGCGGGGGCCCCCGCGAGCGCATCCGGGACGAGCCGAGGCAGGACGACCGCCGCGTAGAGCTCTTCGGGCCGCGCCGTGCGGCGCGTGCCGGCTTTTCCGGCGGCCAGGCCGCGCAAATGCCGAGTCTTGAGCTCGCGCCAGTTCTTTGCCGGAGGCACGGTGTCGATACCGAGCAACGCGGTGACCCGCGCGGCGCCCTTCGACGTGAGCGCACGCGGGCGATGCGTGGCGAGCTCTGCCCGCACGGCCTCGTCGAGCAGGCTCCGCACACGCTGGCTCCATTCGGTGGGTGTGAAGTATGACGAAACGTAACCGTGCAGCGAGCGCGCCACGTCCGCGGGCGAGAGGCCGGTTCTTGCCGGCACGCTCAGCCGGAGCAGCACCAAGTCCAACAAGCGTTCTGGGTTCAGCGTCTTCATTCGATCTTCCCGCGACGATGCTCGACTGCACGATCGATCAAAGCGAGAACAGAGTCCAGCTCTGCGGTGACATCGGACGCGAGGACGCGAACCACCCAGTAGCCCGCTTCTTGAAGCAGCAAGTCCTTGCGTCGATCGCGGCGATACGCGACCTCGTCCTGAAAGTGCCGATAGCCGTCGACTTCGACAGCGATTCCCAGCGCTTCGCACGAGAGGTCGACCTCGGCGGCTCCGCTCTCGAAGCGGAGCGCGAGCTTCTGATTCAGGGTGAACAGATCTCGAGTCCGTGGGCGCCCTTGCAGTGCGCGGTAGAGGCGGAGCTCTGCTTGCGAGCGCGCGAACTCTTCGTTGTCCAAAATAATGACCGGGCTCGCCGTGGGCGCGCCCGGCTGCGGGCGCGTCGGTTCGTTGCGGGAGGGGCGCCTCGGTCCTTCGGGGTCGTTCTGCGCCTGTCCGTTCGACGGGCTTCGCGCCGCGCGTCCCGCGGGGGCGCGCGAGCGGGTCGCTCGTCGACCAGATGCCGTCGCGTGTGCCGCCGGGTTCGACGCCGGGGAGGGCGGCGCCACGCGCGTCAGCCCCTCGGCGAGCAACGTGCGCTGCCGATCGGGAAGCGCGCTTTCGACTGCGGCCCAGCCCCGCTCGCTGACGACGAGGCCAGCATCGAGCCACGGCGCGCGCTCGGCGATTTCCAAGAGCGCCCGTGCGGCGGCGACCTCCCAGCTTGCCGCGCCGCGCTCGGGTCGTCGGAGGAGCAGCCCTGCGAGGGCGCCGCCTCCCATGCGCTCGAGCACGCGCAGACTCTCGGGAAACGCGCGGACGAGCACGCGGAGCGGTTCTTCGGCGTCGAACAGCGCTGCGTGCACGACGGCGCTCGGACAATCCATCGCCAGCCCGAGCTCGTCAGCGAGCGCTTTCCGCTGCCGAGGACTCCTCGCGCGCGTGCGCGCCAGGAGCTCCGGAATGGGTACTCCTTGTCGGTCTGCGGCTTGCTCCAGCCCCCATTGCCGAACCGGTTCCCACGCGTTTCCCTGCTCGAGCCACTCCTCGAGCA
>CAYYWA010000307.1:0-7012 GCA_964475255.1 uncultured Sorangium sp. | reverse complement strand
GTCCGGAAGCCGAAGAGACGAGCGCGCCGCGCGGGTCCCGCACCTCGGACAGGGCGGCGGCCGCGTGAAACGCCCCCCAGAGTGCCAGCCGTTCCGAAACGAGCGGTCGTTGGAGGGATGCGTTCGCAAGTTTCGAGACGCGGACTAGCATTCGCGCATGCTGGTTCTCGGCATCGAGACCTCGTGCGACGAAACCGCGGCGGCCATCGTCGATGAGTCGGCTCGTGTCCGGAGCGACGTGGTCGAAAGCCAGGTCGCCGTGCACGCGCCGTACGGCGGCGTCGTTCCCGAGCTCGCCGCGCGCGACCACCTGCGCCACGTGCAGCCCGTCATTCGAGAGGCCTGCGCCCGCGCAGGGACGCCTCTTTCCACCGTGGACGGAATCGCCGTCACCTGCCGGCCCGGGCTGTCCGGCGCATTGCTCGTCGGCGTCCAGGTGGCCCGGGGCCTTGCGTTCGCCCTCGACAAACCGCTCGTGGGCGTCGACCACCTGGTCGGCCACCTGCTCTCGGCGTTTCTGCGCTATCCGGACATGCTGGCCGCGGAGCCGCCAGCGTTCCCGTTCGTCGCGTTGCTCGCGTCGGGCGGACACACCGCGCTCTATCGAGCGGACGGACCCGATCCGTCCCAAATGCGAGAGCTCGGCGCGACGCGCGACGATGCAGCGGGCGAGGCGTTCGACAAGGTCGCCAAGCAGCTCGGCCTCGGCTACCCGGGCGGCCCCGTGATCGATCGGCTGGCGCGCGAAGGGGATCCCGATCGGATCGAGCTCGGCTGGCCCATGGCCTCGAGGCGATCGCTCGAGTTCAGCTTCTCGGGCCTCAAGACCAACGTGGCTCGGTACGTGGAGCGCCACGGTCGACCGGGCGACGATCAGAACCTGCGCGATCTGTGCGCCGCGTTTCAGCGTCGTGTCGTCGACACCCTGGTGAAGAAGACGATGACGGCCGCCGAACAGAACGACGTCCACACCATCGTGATCGGCGGAGGTGTCGCGGCCAACCGCGAGCTCCGCGAGCGCGCCGGTGCCGCCGCCGCCAAGCGGGGCCTGCGCCTCGTGGTCCCGCCGCTTCGCGCGTGCACCGACAACGCGGCCATGATCGCCTACGCGGGCCTCGCCCGGCTCGCGCGGGGGGAGAACGACGCGCGAAGCCTCGAGACGAGCCCGAACACGGCGTTGCCAAGGGTCACCCGCAAGGGTCGCGGGCGCCGCGTCGCCTGCTGAGCGCGGCTCGAGCATCGAGCCTCGCAGCCTCCGCGGCGGCCCCGCTCAGCGCTTCGCCTTGGACTCGGGCGCGCTGATCAGAAACTCGACGTAGTCCTTGCGCAGCCGCACGCGATACGCCGGGGGCGTGCCCTTGAAGCGGAAGGAGATCTTGGTGCCCTCGGGTCCGTTCAGAGCGATCGACTTGGCGATCCGCGAGTCGCGCTTCGCGATCGGTCCCGCCGGTTCCATCGCCTTGCGCCCGTTCACGAGCACGGTGAATCCCGTCGGCTCGGCGGTTCCCGTGAGCTCCGAGCCAGGCCGATCGAGGCGAATCCGGTGAATCGTCGGTTCGTGCAGGCGGCCCCGTCCAAAGGTGCTCGTGTCCTCGGCGCGCTCCTTGCGAGCGCTCGTCTCGCGGCTTTTGGTGCTCGCGGCCTTGGCCTTGGGGCGCTCGTCCGCAAACCCGAGATCGGGAACGGGCGGGGGCGCGAACGCCTTGGCTTCGGCACGCTCGGCCGCTTCAATGGCGGCGGCTGCCGTGCCCGGTGCTGGCCCGCGCGGCGCGGGCTCCGTCGTCGCGAGCGGTGTCGGACCGAAGAGGGGGACGTTCGCGGTCACGGCCGTCCCGGCTTCGGCAGGCGGCGCGTTCAGCTCCACCACGGCAGCCGCGGAGGTCGCGGCGTGCGCTCCAGGCGGCGGCGCTTCGGGTCCGCGAGAGACGAGAGCCAGGGCCGAGAGGGCCACGATGGCCGACGCCGCCGACGCGAGGGCGACCTTCTTCGAGACCCGGAGCCGCGCACCGATCCCGCCTCGCGATTCGGCGGACTCCGACTTGCCGTTCTGCGACCTGAGCTTTGGTTTCTCCGTGCTCGACGGGCGCGGCGCGGGCGCCGTCGTCCGCACACGAGGGGAGGCCCCGCGCGCTCCACCGCGCACGCGCCGCTTCGCGGCGTCCATCCATCCGGCCGCGCCGCCCCTGACCCCGGCACTGAAGCGCTGAAGCACGCCGCCGGCGACCTTCGCGGTTTCACCGGCGCGCTCGGCGAGCAGCGCGACCCGTCCCCGCATTTCCGCCTCGGACTCATCGTCGGCGTCGGCGGCCTTGCTCGTGGCGTTGACGCGCGAGCCGCCGCCGCCCGACTTGCCCGAGGACGACTCCGCGCGCGCGCGCCGCACGTCCGTCGTCACCGAGGAACCGGGGATATGGACGGCCCGCGGCGTCGGATCCTTTTCTCCAACGTCGGACGTGCTCGGCGACGGCGTCACGTCCTGATCGATCCGCAGCGCAACGATGAGCTGAGGAACGCGCGTGCTGGGATCGATGAGCACGCTCACGGCGTCGATTTCTGCGTCCCGCCGCGCATTGCGCTCGAGATCTTCGACCTCGAGCTTGCGTCCGATCTTCAGGAACTCGAGGCTCGAGCCCACCTGGAGGCGCGTCGCTGCGGCCGACTTCACCCGGGCCTTCATCGGCGAGCCGAGGCCTTCGATGTGCAAGCGCACGCGCCCGCCCACGGAGCCCGGCCCGGGAGCTTCCGTCGCTTCGGCCGACGCACCGAGACCCGTGAGCGTGCGCAAGGCTTCCACGCCCCGACTGTCGAGCGCAGTGAATTTCACGCCGAACTCGCCGCCACGACCGCTCTCGCGTCGCCACGCGACGACGCCCTCGACGACGATCTCATTGCCCCCGTTCTCGAAGCGGCAAACCAGCGGATCTCCCTCTTCCGGCAGATAGGCCGTCTTGAGGTGCATGCCGCGCGCGCTCACGTCGACCGCCTGGGCTTCGAACGCGCGAGCGGTCGATGCACTCCCGCAGACTTCCACCAGGGTCGAGAACGGCACCCGTTCGGTGCCTGCGTCACGGCGCTCTTGAACCACGCTCATCGTTGCCTCCGCGGGAAGTCCGGCTGCCCGTACCGTGACGGTCGGGTCGGTTCCGGATGAGCGACCGACTACGGCGAGAGCGCCGTTTGGGCCAAGTTTCCCGGAAAAGGCCGCCGCCGCTTTGCCTTGGCACCGGGCGCGCCCATGATGGGGCGTTCGAATGGCGCTCACCGTCGTCGTTCGCTCGGGCGATCTCGTGGCGCCGGCCAGCATCACCTTCGATGCGCCGCGCGTCGTGATCGGGCGTGGCTCAGGCTGCGAGGTCCAACTGCCGGACCCGAGCGTGAGCCAACGGCACGCGTCCATCCGCCAGCGCGGCACCGACTACGTCATCGTCGACGAGAGCAGCACGAACGGCACCTACGTCGGCCCGGTGCGCCTTTCGCCGCAAGCACCGCGCGTGCTCCGCACGGGCGACCTGATCCGCGTCGGGCGTGTCTGGCTCGAGGTGCGCGTCGAGCAAGCTCCCGTCACCCCGAACCCGAAGCTCGCGACCCGCGAGATCGCGCTTTCGCTCGTCGCCTCGGCGCTCTCGGCCGACGGGGCGCCCGCGCGCCCCGAGGTGCGCGTGAAGAGTGGACCGGATACCGCACCGGTGCTCGTGCTCATGGAGCCCGAGCGCCCCTATGTCGTCGGGCGCGGCCCGGGGCTCGACCTCGCCATCGACGATCCCGATCTGTCACGCCGCCACGCCGAGCTCACGCGCCGCGGGCGCGACATCCTCGTGCGCGACCTGCGTTCCAAGAATGGGACCTACCTGCGGGGAGAGCGCCTCGCGCCCGATCTCGATACCGTCTGGCCGCTCGACGTTCCGCTGGTCGTGGGCGGCACGGAGCTCGTCTACGACGACCCCGCCCGGCGCGTGCTCGAAGAGCTCGAGGCCGCGCGCGACGAGCGCATGAGCCTCTCGGAGCCGATTCAACCCCCCGTGGGCGTCGAGACGCCGGAGCCGGAGTCTCCGGCGCCCCCCGACGAGGAAGCGCCGGCCGCACCTCCTCCGAAGAGCGTAAGGCCGCGGTCGCCCCGCGCGTTTTCAGGGGTCGACCTGCTCGTCGCGCTGCTCGCGCTCTCGGTGTTCGGCTTTTGCTGTGTCGGGCGGGTCCTCCGTTTTCGCGTATGACCTCCGACGCGCCTGCGAGCGGCCGCGCGACGGGGGGGGCGGCGCGCGCCGCCCCTCCTCACGCGGGCTGTCGTCCGCGTGGCTCGCCGCGTTCCTCACCGTTTGTCGCTACGATCCCTGCCGCGGCCCTTCGTCGTACGAACGGGGTCGGTACTTCTTCTGCACCCCTTGATGGGTTTCGCCGTTGTTGACGATGTCCGTCGCCAAGAACGCGAGCCAGGTTCCGGTATAGCGCCGCGCGATGTCGAGGAGCTCGTCCTTGCGGCTCGCGATCGCCTTCTGATCCCAGAGGCACTGAAGGCCGAGCGCGATCAGATTCGGATCGTTCGGAGCGAGCTCGAAGCCGCGCAGGTAGTGCGGCCAGGCCTCGTCCGTGCGGCGCAGGCGACACAGCGTGTCGCCGTAGTAGACGTTCGCCATCGCCCAGTGCGGAGCGAGCTCCAGGGCTCGGGCGTTGGCCTCCAGGCGCTCCTCGAGCCGACCGCGCGCCCCCACCATCACCGAATAGTTGAGGTGTGCCTTGGCGCTTTCCGGTGCGGCGCGACGAGTCGCGCGCCAGAAAGTGAGGTCGTTCGTGTAGTCGAGGGCGTGGTCGCGCGCGGCGAGCATCTGCACGGCGAAGAACGCCACGACGAGCCGTTGAACAACCGGCCTAGCCGGACGACGCAGCACCTCCGCGAAGAGCGCAGAGAGCACGAAGGCAGCCCCGACGAGCGGCAGGTACCAGAACCGCTCGGCGCGGACGGTGGGCAGCAGCACCAGGATGTTCGAGTGCGGGAAGTAGGCGAGCGGCAGCCACACGGCACCGAGCGCCACGGCGCAGAGGAGCGCGCGACGGGGCTCGAAAGACTCGACACCCTCCGCGGGCTTTCGGAGCGAAGCCACGAACGCCGCGAGACCGAAGAGCGGCAACCCGATCAAGGCGAGCCCGCCGAGCACGCTCTCCGGAAATACGAGCCGCTTGGGCACGGGCTCGGCCGGATACGAGTAGTCCCCGCTCAGGCTCCACGGAAAGAGAACCTGGAAGAGACCGCGCGCGTACACCCGGAGCGCGCCAGCGACGCGATGCGCCCCATCCGCCTCGACGAGGGGGTTGTTGATGGGATCGCTCGGGAGCTCCGGCTGGCGAAACCAACGCAAGAACGCGTGGAGCGCTTGCTCGGCGAGGCTCGGATCGACGGGCGCCGGCCGCGGCGTGCCCCCGACTGGAAAAAAGCGCCGCCGAAACTCGGTGTAGAAGACGAGCGCGACGACAGCGGCCACGAAAGCGAGCGCCGTGCGGAGGAGACGACGCGGGGTCTCGTGGAGCGCGGGCGCCGTCACGAGCGCCGCCCAGGCGAGCAGTGGAACCCCCACGATCGCGCTCTCTTTGGAGAACAGGCCGAACGACAGCCCGAGGAGCACGCCGAACGGCATCAGCGCGAGCCGTAGTCGGAGCGCCGCGAGCGCAAGGAGCACCCCGAGGCCGCCGAGCACGTCGGCAATGCCGACCACGCCGCTCACTGCCTCCGTGAGCACGGCGCTCGTCAGGAACACGCCGCCGGCGAGCCACCCGACGCGCCGCTCCCGCGTGAACGCGAACGTAAAGCTCGCGATGAGCGCGGCGTTGATGGCGTGGCCGACGACGTTCACCCAATGGTGCAAGAACGGCAGCTTGCTGACCGACCAGAGGAGCCGCCACAGGATGTTCGGGATCGGGCGATAGGAGCCGATGCTGCGCTCCGGTGGGAGCCCCCAGAAGTCTCGCCGAAAGACCTCCCAGAAACCGACGCCACTCCCGTTCACGTAGGGGTTCGCGAGCAGCGCCTCTTGCTCGTCGAAGATGTAGTTCGAGAACGGGCTCCGGACGAACAGGAGCGAAGCGACGATGAGCGCCGGGGTGAAGGCCACCCAAAACGTGGGGTCGTTGTCGAAATGCCGGAGCAGCGCCCGGAACGCGGTGCCGACGCGCGAGGCGACCGATGCCCGTCGGGGCTCCGTCGCCTGGGGCGGATCGAGGGTGCTCTGAGTCACGAGATCGCGATAGGCACCCACCGAGGTAGCGCGGCCCAGGCGAGAACGGAAGAGCCTCGCCCATCGCCGCGCGGCTCACGCAGGCCGGCGGAGGATGATAAGGTGGCCCCGCGCATGGCTGAGTCGCCTCGTTTCGACGGCTGTGAGGTCGTGGAGACGATCCATACCGGAGCCATTTCTGTGCTCTATAGCGCCCTCCAGCAGCCGCTCGGGCGCCCCGTCCTGATCAAGGCGATCGGGGCGAGCATTCTACCCTCCTCGCCGTTCGCGGCGACACTCGAGCGGGAGGCGCGCCTGCTCGCCGAGCTGGACCATCCGAACATCGTCCAGCTCTACGATTTCGTGCGGCGAGACGACCGCATGTGGATGGTGCTCGAGCACGTCCCCGGCTGGTCGCTCGCGGAGGTGCTCGCGCGCGGTCGGCTCGCGCCGGCGGCCGCGGTTGCCGTCGCGCTCGAAGTGGCCCAGGCGCTCCGCCACGCGCACGAAAAAGGCATTTCCCACCGGGACGTCCAGCCGCAGAACGTGCTCCTTTCGCGGCGCGGCGACGTGAAGCTGACGAACTTCTCCGTGGCGTCGGCCGAACGGCTCGATACGGCGCCGGAGCTGCTCGACGGGGGCGGCGCTTATGCGGGACCGTCCTACATGTCCCCCGAGCAGATCCTCGGCGAGCCGCCGGACCCGCGCAGCGATCTGTTTTCGCTGGGCGTCGTGCTCTACGAGATGCTGAGCGGCGAACGGCCGTTCAAGGCGGCCGACGAGCACAACGAAGCGCTCCGCATTCGAAG
>CAYYWA010000306.1:6799-7029 GCA_964475255.1 uncultured Sorangium sp. | reverse complement strand
GCGTAGGGGGAGCTTCCGCACCTTCCGCTGGCGGTGCTGCCGGCGCCGGCTCCGCGCTGGGCGGCTTCGCCGCAGGGGGGGGAGCCGCCGGTGGCTTTTCGGGTTCGTCGGCGGGCGCACCACCCGCCCCCGCCGGGGCGAACGACGACCTTGGGGTCGTGAGCGCGACCCCGCCGCGCGCGCGCCCGAGCAGGCAGGGTGCGCCCGTCCCGAAGCTCGACGCCGGCGCG
>CAYYWA010000306.1:0-6789 GCA_964475255.1 uncultured Sorangium sp. | reverse complement strand
CACCCGTTTGCCAAGCCTTCTCATGTCTCGCCCGGTCATCGGGGGCTGGGCCTCCGCGCCGTCGCTCACACGCGCGCGTCCGCGCGCCCCGCTCCCGCGGAGCCGATGGCCGAGGTCCCGAGCGCTGTGCTCGCTCGAAAGCGGGCAGAGCCGTGCCGAGGGACGGTGCAGCCCGCGCCCACGCCGGCGAGACCACGAGTCCCGAGGCGACCCCGGCTCCGTTTGTGTGCGCAGGGTCGTTCCGCGGACCGAAAGCTCGTGGTAGCTTCCGCCCCGCCATGGGGAAATTGAAGCTGAAACCCGGAGTGATCACTGGTACCGCCCTGCGCGAGCTCTTCGATTACATGAAGAGCGTCGAGTGCGCCCTGCCTGCGGTGAACGTGATTGGCTCCCACAGCATCGTCGCCGCACTCGAGGCAGCGAGGCGGGCCAAGAGCCCCATCATCATCCAGTTCTCGAACGGCGGGGCCCACTTCACGGCCGGCAAGTTCCTCGGCAACGAGGGTGAGCGCGCGGCCATCGCCGGGGCCGTCGCGGGCGCTCACTTCGTCCGAAATCTCGCCTTGGCCTACGGCGTTCCGGTCGTGCTCCACACCGACCACGCTGCCAAGAAGCTCCTTCCGTGGGTCGAAGGCATGCTCGACCACGGCGAGCGGTTCTTCGCCGCGAACAAGGAGCCGCTCTTCTCGTCGCACATGCTCGATCTCTCGGAGGAGCCGCTCGCGGAGAACCTCGAGATCTGCCAAAGGACGCTGCGCCGCATGGCGGCCATCGACATGGTCCTCGAAATCGAGCTCGGCGTGACGGGCGGCGAGGAAGATGGCGTCGACAACACCGGTATCGACAATTCGAAGCTGTACACGCAGCCGGCGGACGTGCTCGCCGCCTACGACGCGCTGAAGCCGGTCGGCGCATTCACCGTCGCCGCCTCGTTCGGGAACACGCACGGCGTGTACAAGCCCGGCAACGTCCAGCTTCGTCCCATCATCTTGAAGAACTCGCAGGAGACGATTCAGAAGGAGCGCTCGACCGGGCCGAAGCCCGTCGACTTCGTGTTCCATGGCGGCTCCGGCTCGACGCGCGAGGAGATCCGCGAGGCCATCTCCTACGGCGTCATCAAGATGAACATCGACACCGACACGCAGTGGGCTTTCTGCCACCCCATCAAGAAGTACATGGACGAGAAGAGCCCCTACCTCCAAGGTCAGCTCGGCAACCCCGAAGGCCCCGACAAGCCGAACAAGAAGTACATCGACCCGCGCAACTGGCTCCACCTCGGCGAGAAGGGCATGGCCGCTCGCCTCGTCGAGGCCTTCCAGGACCTCGCGTCCATCGACAAGTTCGAGTTCTGAGCGCCCGGTCGTCAGCCCAAGTTTCGGGCTGACGCCGGAGGATCGGGCTTCCCCGACGGGGAAGCCCGAATGCGGACTCAGACGTCGAGCTCTTCGGCTTGGTCGGCTCGCTCCATGATGAAGCGGAAGCGGGCCGACGCATCCTTCCCCATGAGCTCGTTCACGACCCGGTCGGTCGCGAGGGCGTCCTGGATCTCCACGCGGAGCAGGCGGCGTGTTCGCGGGTTGAGCGTCGTGTCCCAGAGCACCTTCGGCATCATCTCGCCGAGGCCCTTGAAGCGGGTGATGTCGGCTTTCCCGTTCCCCTTCGCCTTCTCCTTGAGGATGCGCTCCTTGTCGGCGTCGTCCGCCGCCCAGTACGTCTCTTTGCCAATGTCGATCCGGTAGAGCGGAGGGACCGCGAGGTACACCCGCCCGCTCTTGATGAGCTCCGGCAGGTGCCGGTAGAGCAGCGTCAGCAACAGCGTCGTGATGTGGTTTCCGTCGGAGTCCGCGTCGGCGAGCAAGATCACGCGCTGGTAGCGGAGCTTCGAGAGATCGAAGCTCGCGCCGACGCCGCAGCCGAGGGCGGTGATGAGATCGGAGATCTCCTTGTTCTCGAGGACCTTGCCGAGCGAGAGCCCCTCGGTGTTCAGCACCTTGCCCCGGAGCGGGAGGATGGCTTGCGTGTTGCGATCCCGTCCCTGCTTCGCGGAGCCGCCGGCGGAGTCGCCCTCCACGATGAACAGCTCGGTGCCCGAGCGATCCGTGGCCAGGCAGTCGCTCAGCTTGCCCGGAAGCGTGAGGCGGCCGCTCGTCGCCGTCTTGCGCGTGATCTGCGCCGAGGCGGCGCGCGAGGCCTCACGGGCGCGCGCCGCGAGGATGATGCGCGCCACGATCTGCTCGGCCGTGGTGCGATTGGAGTTCAGCCACTGCTCGAGCGCGGGACGTACGGCGGAGTCGACCAGCGACTGGACCTCGGGGTTGTTCAGGCGATCCTTGGTTTGCCCCTGAAACTGGGGCTCCGGAATGAACACGCTGATGATGCCGACGAGCCCTTCGCGAATGTCCTCGGCCGTGATGCTCACGCCGCGCGGCGCAAGGTTGTGGGTCTCGACGTAATTCCGGACCGCCTTGACGAGGCCGCCGCGGAGCCCGCTCTCGTGCGTTCCCCCGGAGCCCGTCGGGATGCCGTTCACGTAGCTGCGAATCGTCTCGTCGGTGGCCTCGGTCCAGCGGAACGCGACCTCGATGCGCGCCGCGTCGACCTCGCGCGCGAGCGCGAAGGGTTGGTCGTGAACGGGTTTCTTGTTCGAGGTCTGGATCAGCCGCGCGAGAAAATCGGACAGGCCGCCTTCTTGGAAGAAGTCGTGCTTCTGCCCGTTCACCTCGTCGATGAAGTGCACGCGGAGGCCGCGGTGGAGAAAGCTCGCCACCTCGAGGCGCTCGCGGATGAGGTCCGCGCTGAACTCGATTTTCGGAAAGATCGTCGGGTCGGGACGGAACCAGATGCTCGTCCCGGTGCCGCGCGCCGCGCCGATCTTCTTGAGCTTGCCGATCGCGACGCCGGCCCGAAACTCCATCTCCCATTCGGCGCCGTCGCGCTTGACGCGCGCGACGAGGCGGGCCGAGAGCGCGTTCACGACCGAAGCGCCGACCCCATGCAGGCCGCCCGAGGTCTTGTAGTTGCCGCCGTCGAACTTCCCGCCCGCGTGGAGGGTCGTGAAGATCAGCTCGAGCGCGGACTTCTTGTGCTTCGGGTGGATGCCCACCGGGATGCCGCGTCCGTTGTCCGTCACCGTGACGCTCTGCCCGTCCTTGTGCAGCGTCACCGACACGTCGGTCGCGTGCCCGTTCATGGCCTCGTCGATCGAGTTGTCGACGATTTCCCAGACCAGGTGATGCAGTCCCGCGCTGCCAACGCCGCCGATGTACATGCCGGGGCGCTTGCGAACGGGGTCGAGTCCCTCGAGGACCGTGATGTCGGCCGCGGTGTACTTGCTCATCGTTCTTGGACTTCGGGACGTTTCCGCAGCATTAGCCTAGGTTTGTGGCCTTCGCCGGAGCGGAGGGTCGAGATCGAAGCAGAGTTCCGGACGAAATTCGCTTCCGGCGCGCACAACGATAGCAGCGCCATCGCGCGCCGAAGGGCGGCGTGATTTTCGCGCAAGGTGTCGGGCTCGACCGCTAGCCTCCTTCCAGGGGAGCCGGGGCTTCGGGAGGAGTCGGGACGACCCGGACCAGGCTGCCACGCTTCATGATCTCGCGCCCGCGCCCGCCCCGGCTCGAAACCTCGTACTTTGCCGGGGAAATCCGCTGTTGGCCGCCGAGCGAGGTCTCGACGACGAGCGCGTCGTCATCGGAGCGCGCCGCTCGGAACCCGATGACGGCGTCCTTCGGCTCGAGCTTGAGCAAGAGCACGCCGCGCCCCGGGCCCGCGAGGTAGCTCACCTCGGCGGCCGGGCAGAGCAACGCGCGCCGCTCCCGCGTCGCAGCGATCAGGGTGTCGCGATCGCGGACGCGATCGACGCCCACCACGGTCGCCCCCTCACCGAGCTTGGCGAAGCGGCGGCCCGCGCGCGTGCTCGGCTCCACGAACCCCGAAAGGCCGAACGCGAGGGCGTAGCCGTCCGACGTGGCCGCGACGGCGTACTGCTTGGGCCGGGCGTTGGCGCGCTCGGCGATGTCGCGGGCCACGCGCGGATCGAGCGAGAACGCCGCGACGATGCGCTCGCCATCCTTCAGCTTGAACAGCTTCTGGATGGGCTCGCCGTAGCCCGTCGTGGCGGGGATGTCGATGATTCGAGCCGTGTACGCCGTGCCGAAGTTCGAGAAGAAGACGATGCTCTCGCGGGTCGAGCCAATCTCGCAGGCGAGCACCGAGTCGCCCTCGCGGAGCCGCGTCGCGGACGGATCCTTGATCTCCTTCTGGCGCTTCACCCAGCCATCGACGGTGAGCAGGACGTAGTTGTCTTCCGCGACGATGAGCTCTTCTTCCGAGAACTCCGCGTCGGCGACCGTCCCCTCGATCCGGGTGCGGCGCGCGCCGGCCTTGCCGAAGCTCTTCGCGAGCTCCTCGAGCTCTCCACGGACGAGCGCCCAGCGCCCGCGCGAGGCCGTCTCCGCGAGCAAGCCGCGGATCTCCTTGGCCCGCTTGCGCTTGTCCTTGAGCTCCTTCTGGATGACGAGGATCTCGAGGCGCGCCAGGCGGTAGAGCTTGAGCTCGAGGATGGCGTCCGTCTGCTCCGCGTCGAGGTCGAAGCGCTTCATGATCTGCTGCGCGGCGTCGGCCTTGCCCTCCGACTTGCGGATGATGCGCAGGATCTGATCGAGCGCGTCGAAGACCTTCTCGAAGCCCTCGAGGATGTGGATGCGCCTGCCGAGCGCGTCGAGCTCGTGCTGGAGCCTCCGGGTCACGACCTCGAGGCGGAAGTGCAGGAAGTGCCAGAGGATCTGGGAGAGATCGAGCCGCTCGGGCCGGCCCACCTCGGGGTTTTCGGTCGGGACGAGGCAGGTGAGGTTCAGCGCGAACGTCGATTGGAGCGGCGTGTGCTTGTAGAGGTACGCGAGCACCTTGGCTTCGTCCGCGTCCTTCTTCAGCTCGAGCTCGATGCGCACGTCGTCCGTGGACACGTCGCGCACGTCCAAAAGCAGCGGCATCTTGCGCGAGATCGCGACGTCCGCGATGCGCTCGACCAGCGTGGACTTGTTCACGCCGTAGGGGATGCTCGTGACGTGCACGAGCTTGCCCGCGCGCGTCGTGCCCGCAAGCTCCCAGGTGCCGCGCACCTTCAGCGTGCCCTGCCCGGTCTCGTAGGCGTGCTTGATCTCTTCGGGGCTCGAGACGAGCTGTCCGCCCGTCGGAAAATCCGGACCCTTGATGGTGCGGCAGAGCTCGCGGGAGGAGAGCTGCTTTCCGTCGAGCAGGGCGTCGAGCAGCCGGAGCGCCGCCTGGCACACCTCCTCGGGGTTGTGCGGCGGGATGTTCGTCGCCATGCCGACCGCGATGCCCGTCGTGCCGTTGACGAGCAGGTTCGGCAGGCGAGCCGGCAAGACGACGGGCTCGAACTTGGTGCCGTCGTAGTTCGGGCGGAAATGGACCGTGTCTTCCTCGATCTCGCCGAGCAGTCGGTCCGCCATCGGCGCGAGGCGACACTCCGTGTACCGCATCGCGGCGGGGGGATCGCCGTCGAGCGAGCCGAAGTTGCCCGAGCCGTCGATGAGGGGAACGCGCATCGCGAACGGCTGGGCGAGCCGCACGAGCGCGTCGTAAATCGCCGCGTCTCCGTGCGGGTGGTAGCTTCCCATCACGTCGCCGACGACCTTGGCGCACTTTCGGTGCTTGGCGTCGGCCGTCAGGTTCTGCTGCCACATCGTGTAGAGGATGCGGCGCTGGACCGGCTTCAGGCCGTCGCGGACGTCGGGCAACGCGCGCGCGGTGATGACGCTGAGCGCGTAGTTCAGGTAGCGCGCCTGCGCGAGCTCGTGCAGGCCCTTGCTCTCCTCGGCCGCGGGCTCCTCGGGCGCCTCACCCCGGGAACGACCGCCGCGCCCCTTCCCATCTCGGCGATCGTCCGAGCCGCTGCCTTTCGTGCGTCGTGTGGCCAAACTCTGCGCGTCTCCTCGGGGCGGTCGGGGCCGCCTCGGCGCCGACTCGCTACCGCCGAAGCGCGCGGGAAGTCAACTTCCGTCGCCCGGCCGACAGGGGTCGTGCCCGATCGCCGCGCTGGCGACGGCGCAGACGGCGGGGGCTTCGGCGCAGCGGCCCTCGACGCAAGCGCGCGCCAGGTAGGGGGCCCCATGGCCCGGGCATGCGCACTCCACCGCGCCACAGACGCTGTGGTGCGTGCACGGCGAGCCGGCCGGGGCCCCCGGTTTGGGGGGGGCTTTCGGCTCCGTGCACCCGCCGCCGACGAGCTCCGCGTGGACCTCTCGGAGCGTTCCGGACGTCGTGAGCATCGTCGAGCGGGTGCGCACGACACCTCGCTCGCGGCACGGCGCGGTGCAACGACGGTACGCGCGGTGCTCGGCCGCGCAGCCATGCAGCCCTTCCGCGTGCTCGAGCACTCGTGGACCGGACAGGTCGGACCGGCAGGTGAGGGGGGCGCCCAGAGCGCACTCGAGCCAGCGCGCGTGCGTTGCGGGGCACCCGGCGGCGCGGGACAGCGCCGCGCTCGTCGCGCAGCTCGCCTCGCACGCGGCGCGGTCGATGCTGCTGCAAGCCCGGGACAGGCGTGCGCAGAGCGTCGGACAAGCGGCTTCGGGCGCGCCGCGCGTCTCGGGCTGGCAGCCGCTCGTGAGGAGCGCGAAAGCCGCGATCGACGCGAGCCGGGCGCCAGAGCGACGAACGGCCAGGAATACGCCGAAGGATGCGGAAAACGGTGTCGAACGGAGCGCCCGCGTGGGGAGGGGCCCCGCGGAATTCACTTCGGCGGGCAAGGGCGGCGCGCGCCGCCCC
>CAYYWA010000305.1:0-7061 GCA_964475255.1 uncultured Sorangium sp. | reverse complement strand
CCCGGCGTTCGTCAAGGTGCCCGAGGGATACTGCATCGACAGCACCGAGGTGACGCGCGCGCAGTACCAGGCGTGGCTCGACACGAATCCCTCGAAGGCTGGGCAGCCCGTCGGGTGCGACAAGAACGACA
Source organism: uncultured Sorangium sp. (assembly GCA_964475255.1). Classification (GTDB taxonomy): domain Bacteria; phylum Myxococcota_A; class Polyangia; order Polyangiales; family Polyangiaceae; genus PMG-095. Next base: position 6,930 of record CAYYWA010000305.1, on the reverse strand, counting down.
CGTTTCAGCCGGATGCGACCTGCCTCAAGGGCACGAACGTCTGCCAGACGGGGTGCTCGCAGCACCCTCAGGTGTGCATCGATTGGTGTGACGCCTACGCCTATTGCCAGGCGGTCGGCAAGCGCCTCTGCGGATCGATCGGGGGAGGATACGTCGACGCAGCGCGGGGCAACGACATCACCGCGAGCCAGTGGTACAACGCGTGCACTTCGCACGGGCGGCACCCCTATCCGTATGGGGATACCTTCGACTACGACTTCTGCAGCCTTGGCGCCTCGACCGCGCCGGTGGCGAGCCATGACGAGTGTCAGTCGAAGGTCAACGGCTACCGCGGCATCTACGATCTCAGCGGCAACGTCCAAGAGTGGGAGGACGCCTGCAACGGGGACAACTGCTTCGTCCGCGGCGGCTGGTACTACGACGACGATCGCAGCCAGGGCCTGCCCTGCAACGGCGGCTCCCAAACCGCTCCGAGGACCCAAGACCGCATGAGTCCGGGGATGGGCACCGGCTTTCGCTGCTGCTCGCGATAGCCGCGAGCCGGGTCGAGCCGCGACCGAGCGGGAGCACGCGATGCGCCGCTCGGTCGCGCCGGCGGTTTCATTCGGAGATTTCGCGAAGGACGCGACAGGGATTTCCCGCGGCGAACACGCCCTCGGGCACGTCCCGCGTCACGACGCTGCCTGCGCCGATCACGGAGCGCGCGCCGATTCGCACTCCGGGCAGAACGATCGCGCCGCCCCCGACCCACACGTCGGAGCCGATCTCGATCGGCTTTCCGAGCTCCTTGTGCCGACGCTGCTCGGCGTTCCACGGGTGCGTCGCCGTGTAGATCTGCACGGCAGGGCCGAAGAGCGTGAACGCCCCGATGCGCACGGAGCAGACGTCGAGGACCACGCAGTCGAAGTTGAAGAACACCCGCTCTCCGAGCTCGATGTTCGAGCCGTAGTCACAGTAGAACGGCGGCTGGATCGACACCGAGTCCCCGCCCGCCCCGAAGAGCTCGCGCGCGATCCGCCGACGCTCCTCCCGCGCCGCTTCGCGCGTCGCGTTCAACGCCTGGCACAGGTCGCGGGCTCGCTGTCGCGCCGCGACGAGCTCCGGATCGGACGGGTCGTAGAGCTCTCCGGCAAGCATCTTCTGGCGCTCGGTTCTCATCGCTGCACGCCTCCTCGGGATCGCGTCGACCGGAGCCGTCACACGGCGCTCACCCTCACGACAGAAGGTGCGTCTCCATCCAGCGCGCGCCGAAGCGGACGATGTCGGCGGCGTCGATGAGCTCGCATTGGGCCTGGCCGACCTTGCCGGCGCGATGTCTGCCCAGCGCGAGATAGGCCTCGAGGATGAGCGCGAAGTAGTCCTCACCCTCCCAGGCGACGATGCCCTCGTTGTCGTCGAGGCATTCCACGAAGGTGTGCCGCGGGCCGTCCGGTCCCTGCAAGACATAGTCCCAGCGCGTCCTTCGCTTGTCGGGGATGGCTGCCAGATACTCGGCGTAGTGGAGCACGGTCGTCGTGTCGGGGCTCGGGCCCAGGCGGAGGACTTGCCCGCCCCAGGCGCAGAGCTTGTCGAGCGGTGAGCCCGGCCCATAGTAGTCGTTCCACGGCTGATCGCGGAGGAGCTCGGCGGCTCGCGCGCCCGAGGCAGCGAAGCGCCCGCTCGGGTTGTTCGAGACGAGCGTGCCGGGGCGCCGGCGAAACGCTTCGGCGACCCACCCGACCTCGGGCAGCACGGGGGCGGAGAGGTAATCGAGCGGCGCCGCTCCCTCGAGCAGCCGCGCTCGCTCCGCGATCGGGTGTTGATTGACCCAATCGTGCGGCGACTCCGTGCCGAGGATCATCAGGAGCGTTCCGGTCGGGCCGAGGATTTCGGTGATCGCGTCGAGGACGCGCTCGGCGCCGTTCTCGACCCCTTGGCTTCGGGCGAGGCCGAGCGCTCGGAGCGATGCATGGAGCATCAAGAGCTGCCCGGGGCGGACCCCGAGCGCCGCGAGTTCTTCGGTGAGGTTCATGTCGAATTGAGAGGACCCGCGCCGGAGCAGGGAGGCTTACCGCGCCGCTGCGCGCGGGTCGAGGGTCACGACGACGCTCCCCTTCTTCCTCCCGGAGTCCACGATGCGGTGGGCTTCGACCAAGCGCTCGAAGGGCAAGCGCCGATCGATGACGGGCGCGAGGGCTCCCTTCGCGCCGAGCTCGGCGACCCGGTCGAGATCTTCGACCTTCTCCGCGGCGGGCCCGGCGACGACGCGGTGTTTTTGCGAGCCGCCGACGAACGGCGCGCTCAGCAAGGCGGGCAGATCGCCGAGGACGGCGAGCAGGCGGCCCCGCTGCGCGAGGACCGACTTCACCCGCGCGTACGGAGCATTGCCCACGGTGTCGATGACGACGTCGAAGCGCGCGTCGCCGTGCGCGAAGTCGGTCGTGGTGTAGTCGATGACGGCATCGGCGCCGAGCGAGCGGACGAGCGGCGTGTTCGCGCCGCTGCACACGGCTGTCACGTGCGTCCCCAAGTGCTTCGCGAGCTGGACCGCCGCGGAGCCGACGGCTCCCGAGGCGCCGTTCACCAGGACGCGCTCGCCCGCGCTCACCCCGCCTCGGCGGAAGAAGTCGAGCGCCGTCATCGCGCCGAACGGAAGCGAGACGGCCTCCTCGAACGTGAGGTTCGCCGGCTTGCGCACGAGGCGTCCGTCGGCCGGCATGACGAGGAACTCCGCGTGGGCGCCGAGCGCGGTGCCGGGAAAGGCAACGACCGGATCGCCGACCTTGAAGCGCGTGACCCCTTCGCCGAGCGCGTCCACCACTCCGGCCGCGTCCGTTCCGAGCACGGCCTTGCGCGGTCCCTTGAAGCCGAGAGCGAGGCCGCGCAGCGCCCCGAAGCCGCGCGGCAACACGCCGCTGCGCATGCGCCCATCCCCCGTGCTCACCGTGGTGGCGAGGACGCGGAGCCGCACTTGCCCCGCCGCCGGCACGGGCATGGGCACGTCGCGGAGCTCGACCACGTCTGGGGGACCGTACCGGGGAACGTACGCGACCTTCATCCGTCTCGCCTTCGCGTCGTGTCGGTGCGCGAGCGAGGGTACTGCGGAAGGGCGCCGCGGAGCCAGGCCGAAGCGCGCGGCGTCGCCCCGTTCGGCGGCGTCGCCCGTTCGGCCGCGGCAGGGGTGTTGGTATCCGCCGTCGAGCCGTCCCTTGCCAGCGCCGCGCAGCTTGACCCATTCGGCGAACTTGCTCCGGCGCGGCGCGAGTCGCGCTCTCGCGCGCGCAACGGTGAGGCTCGCGGGCTCGGCGAGCCGGATCCGCGGTGAGCGGGCTGGTTGCCTCGTCGGGGTCCAGACGGCAACGGCTCGCTTGACGAGGAACATATGCACGAATATGCATATGCATAGCGATGCAACTAAACCCGTTCGAGACCCTGGCCGACCCGACCCGCCGCCGCATCGTCGAAGAGCTGCGGAGCGGCGAGAAACCGGTCGGCGAGATCGTCGCCAAGGCTGGGATCCACCAGTCCGGCGTCTCTCGCCACCTCAGGATTTTGCACGAGTCGGGCTTCGTCAGGGTGCGACCGGACGGGCAACGTCGCCTCTACTCGCTCCGGCCGGAGCCGTTTCGCGAGCTCGATGTGTGGCTCGCGGGCTATCGGCGGCTGTGGGAAGCCCGCCTCGATCGCTTCGGCGCCGCGCTCGAGGAACGACGCAAGAACCGTGGCGCCTCGAAGAAGAAGGAGCCCCATCCATGAGCGACGAGAGGACGTCGGCGGCGGCCGACACGGCACAGGCGACGGTGGTCATCGAACGCACGTATCGCGCGCGCGTCGAGGAGCTGTGGGAGCTCTGGACGACGAAGGCGGGGTTCGAGTCGTGGTGGGGCCCCGAGGGGTTCCGCGTCGAGGTCCGTGCGCTCGAGCCGCGGGTCGGCGGGGTGCTCGAGTACGCCATGATCGCGGACGCGCCAGAAGCGATCGCCGCGATGAAGCGCGCGGGTCAACCGCTGTCCCACGACACGCGCGGACGGTTCGCCGAGCTCACGCCGCTCGAGCGGCTCAAGCTCGTGCACGTCATCGACTTCGTCGCTGGCGTCGAACCGTACGAGCACACGATCGAGGTCGACTTTTCCGCGTCGGGCGAGCACGCGCGGATGGTGGTCACGCTGCATCCTCACCTGGATCCCCACTGGACCAAGATGTCCGTCGCGGGCTTCCAGAGCCAGCTCACGAAGCTCGACCGGCGCTTCGGCGCATCGGGACGGTAGGCGGCGTGCGGCCGTTCTCGTCCAGCGGTTTCGGTGGGAACGGCCGCAGCATCATCTCCCTCGAGTGCCCGTCGCGAAGCGGACGGCGCTGCATGGCGCCGAGCCGCGCCGGACGGGCGCCGAGCGGGGTCGGCGTGCAAGCAGGGCGGGCGGGGGCGCGGCGGTCAGCCTAGACTACGGATGGGCCCGAAAGGCTCGGCTTCGTCCGGCTCGGGACCTCGAAGCTAGGCCGGGGGACTCGCTGCCGGGGGAACGAGCACCGACTGGAGCTCCTTCGGGAGCTGACCGCGGACCTGTTCTGCTTCGCCGGGGCTGATGTTCCGCGAGATGGTCCGGGCGACCGCGGCGAGCAGCGGGGCCGCATGCTCGCCATCGATCCCGAGGCTCGAGGCAAGGTCGGCCTCGATGGACTCGCGCGTGACCGACCGGTCCGGGCCAGGCGGCAGTGCTCGGAGCGGCGCGTGCAAGAGCGACGGCAGCTGCGCGATGAAGTCTCGCGCTTCGTCGGGCGTGAGGCGCCGCACGATGGATGCCGCGACGACCTCGAGCGCGGTTCGCGCGTCCTCGGCGCGCTCCAAGCCGGCCTCGTCCTGGACCTGCTTGACGTAGCGATCGAGCGTGGCCTCGGCGCGGGCGATGCTTCGCCGACGCGCGGGCAGCCGATCGCTCAGCACGGGGCCGCCTTCTCCGATTTGTGCGTGCACGATCGCGGCGAGCTCCTCGATGGGCGCTGCCTCGTCGAGCAGCAGGTCGTCGAGCGTCACCATCCCGACGACGCGTTCGCCCTCGACCAGCGGAATCCGTCGCACGTTGCGATCCTGCATGAGCCGAATCGCCTCCGAGCTCTTCGCCGACGGCGGGAGCGTCACGGGGGAGGGGGTCATCACGTCGGCGATCTTGGTGCTCGACGCGTCGAGCTCCCGCCCGAGGGCCCGGACGGCGAGATCGCGGTCCGTCACGATGCCGACGACGCGACCGCGGTCTTGCACGACCACGGCGCCGATGTTGTTCTGCTCGATCGCTCGCGCCGCCTCGAGCACGGAGGCGTCCGGCTTGAGGACGACCAAGCGGGGACGGCGATACCACTGCAACGTCATGGTGTACCCCTCGTTCTTCCTTCGCTCCCTTTGGTCCTTCACCGGATCGAGGGTTCGATCAAGGACGGAATCGGTGTCGTGCTCTCGTGCGGCGAGCGTGCCCTGCGAATGGAATGCAGCGATCGTGCGCAATGCGTCGATCGTGCGCATGCGACCCTGCGAATGCGGCGATCGGTCGGTCGTCGCTGGGCGCATGACGTTCGCCGCTGTGCGCATGGAGCTGCTGGGCACATGGAGCTCCTGTGCGCATGGAGCTCGGGCACCACGAGCGTGTCCTGGGGCGATTCACCGCATGGCGGACGGCGCGTGGCGCCAACCCCGTCCTCTTCTCTGCGCCTCTGCGCCCATGAAAAAACAAGGCCGCTCACGCCCATGAAACGCGTGCTTCGTGCCGCGGCGACGCTCGAAGCTGTCGACGCCACGACCCGAAGCATTTCCGAAGCGGCGGGGCTCGAGGCCGGCGCGTCTGCGTAGCCCGGTAGAGTGCGCGCGAGCCGTGCGCCTGCCGCTAGCCGCTACTCGATGGGCAGCTGGTGCAGCCGGAGGAACGAGAGCTTGTCCCAGTAGCCGCGCTGCAGGCGGATTCGTCCGCTTTCGACGAGGAAGAAGCCGCAACCGCGGAGTCCCACCGGGTCCTTCCACTCGAGGGCGGCCCAGGGGGCGTCTTCGAGGATTTGCTCCACGATGCAGACCATTTTCGCTGCGGCGAGCTCGCGCTCGAACATCGCCCGAATGGCGGCCTTCCCCGTGACGGGCTCGTTCGCGACCTGATGGTTCACGGCATCGTCGTGATAGAGCGCGGCAAGGCCGTCGATGTCGGCGGCGTTGAACCGCTCGACCCACTGCTCGATGACCGCTCTCGGGCGGAGCGCGGTGGGCATCAGCGCTGGCTCCCTTGCGACAGTCGGGCGTCGGGGACGAGCACGAGCTTGGCCGGCGCGCCGCTCGCGACGCGCGCGTACGCCGTGCTGGCTGCCGAGAGTGGATGGAGCTCGAGGCTGGGGTGGGGTGCGATCGCCCCGCGCTCGAACAGCGGCACGAGCTCCGTCAGGATGCGCGCGCCGTCCGCCGCGGTCAGCACCCCCGTGTTCACGCCGATGAGCTCGAGCCGCCGCCGGTACAACGTGAAGAGGTCGAGCGGCGCCTCCCGCCCCGCGGCCGCGGAAAAGACGACCATGCGTCCGCCGTCCCGGAGCGCGTCGAACAGCGGCTGGAAGACCACCGCGCCCACGCCGTTCAGCGCGAGATCGGCGCCCCGGTCGTCGGTCGCCGAGCGCGTGACCGCAACGACATCGCCGCGCTCGGACGTCGCCACGGCGGCGACCTTCGTGCGGTCGAGCCGCGCGGCCTCCTCGTCATCCCGCACGAGCGCCACGACGCGGGCCCCGCGCGCCCCCGCGAGCTCGATGGCGGCGAGCCCGACAGCACCCGCCGCGCCCGCGATGACGACCCATTCGCCCTCCGCGAGGCGCCCACACTCCACGAGCGAAAGCCACGCCGTCGTGAACGGCACCCCAGCGGCCGCCGCCCCCTCCACCGACAGCTTCGCCGGTCGCCGCGAGACACTCTCCATGGGCAGCACGACC
>CAYYWA010000304.1:4858-7084 GCA_964475255.1 uncultured Sorangium sp. | reverse complement strand
GCGCCTCCGCCTGCAGACGTGCCTCCGCCGGAGTCGCTTCCTCCACCGGCCTACTACACGGAGCCCGGCTCACGTCCCGTCGCTCCGCCGCGGCGGGCGGTGCCTCCGGAGTGGTGGTGCCAGATGCGGGCTGCGCCCAAGCTGGCAAAGCGAGCAGCAACCAAGGCGAAAGCAGCATCAGCGCCGAGGACACGCGGCGGATCATGAACAGGACGATAGCAAAGCCCGCGCCCGCGTTGACCGAACCCGGAAGCGCATGCTAATGCCCCGCCGCTCCCGCGAGGAATGTGCAGCAAAACTGGAAAGGTCTGGCGGGACCGGGCACGGTCGGTCTCGAGGTCGTGCTCAGCATTGCGCTTGGCCTCTTCGGCGGAGCCTGGCTCGACAAGAAATTCTCGACCGCTCCCTGGCTGACGGTCATCGGGCTCGCCTACGGGGTTGCTGCCGCTGGCCGGGCCATCTATCGGGCGCTCAAGCGCGCCAACCGCGAGCTCGAGGACCTGGAGAGGAAAGAGCGCGAGGAGCGAAAGAAGTTCGACGATGACTAGCGAACCCATGAACGAGGACGCGGGAGCTACGGTCGGAAGCTCTCTCTGGTCGGTGGCCGTCGTGGGCGCCCTGCTCACGCTGCTCTCGCCGCTTCTCTTCGGTGCCCTGGGAGTGGTGAGCGTCGGGATCGGCGCTGCGCTCGCCGTGGCGAACCTCTGGGCCATCGCGCGGACCGTGCGCGCGTTCCTCGGCGCCGCGAGCGGCGGACGCCGGCCGTCTTGGCTCGCCCTCGCCGCGTTGAAGCTGGTGGTGCTCTTCGGGTTGCTCGGGGCGCTCGTGAAGAACGGTTGGGCGGAGGTACTTCCGCTCGCCCTCGGTTACGTGGCGCTGCCGCTCGGCATCGTCTTGTCCCAGTTCCGAACGGACGCTCCCGTTCACGAGGAGGGCTGAGTCGTGCCCGAGCATTCGAGTTGGTTGACCTTCTTGCTCGCACACATGCGCGACACGCTCGAGCACAATGCGCAAGCGCTCGGGCAGTCGGTGGTGGGCGGTCACGAGCCGAGCTGGCAGAGCTTCGAGCCGATCTTCGCGGCCGTGTTCATCGCTTTGCTGCTGATCCTGATGGCGCTCCGCGTCCGCTCGCGGCTGCGCAACGTGGACGAGGCCATCATCCCGGAGGAGCGCCTCACGCTGCGCACGTTCATGGAGGCGTTTCTGTCGTACTTCTACGACCTCGCGAAGAGCGTGATGGGACCCGAGCGCGCGAAGAAGTACTTCCCGGTGATCGGCACCGCTGCGCTCTTCGTGTTCTTCTCGAACGTCATGGCGCTGGTTCCAGGCATGCCGGTTGCCACGAGCAGCTTGAACATCACGCTGGGCTCGGCCCTCGTCGTGTTTCTGCTGTTCAACATCTACGGCCTCATGGCCCAAGGTCCCGGGTACCTGAAGCACCTCGCTGGGCCGGTCTGGTGGCTCGCGCCGCTTCTGTTTCCGCTCGAGGTCCTCTCGCTCTGCATCCGGCCGGTGACGTTGGCCATTCGTTTGATGGTCAACATGGCCGCCGATCACGTGATGCTGGGGCTCTTCTTGGGCATGGTTGCCCTATTTCTGCCAATCCCCGTGATGCTGCTCGGCGCCCTCGTCGTCGTCGTGCAGACGTTGGTTTTCACGCTGCTCACGTGCATCTATATCGGGCTAGCGACCGAAGGACACGATGAGCACGCGCACGCCGCGCACTGACTCCGCAGCGTTGAAAACCGGTGGCGAGAGGCTCGAAAAAGAACTAAGAGGCCGGTCGCAAACGTGCCGGAAGGAGCCGATGCATGATGTCCAAATTTAAGCTTGTTCTCCCCACGCTCGCCGTGAGCTTGCTCGTGTCGTCGACGGCGTTTGCCCAGGAAGGCGCCGCCGCTGGTGGCGGTTCCTCGGCACAGGCCATGGCTGCGCTCGGTGCCGCCATCGCGATCGGTCTCGCGGTGATCGGCGGCGGGCTCGGTCAGGGGCGCGCCGCTGCGGCAGCTCTCGAAGGCATCAGCCGCAATCCGAGCGCTGCGCCGCGCATCCAGACCCCGATGATCCTTGGTCTGGCGCTCATCGAGTCCCTCGTTCTGTTCGCGTTCCTCATCGCGTACCTGCTCCAGGGCAAGGTCTGAGCCGAGCGCTCGTTGGCGGAGTCGTGGCCCCGGCGCGGGGGGGGTGGGGGGGGGGGGGGGGGGGCCGGGGGGGGGGGGCGACCGG
>CAYYWA010000304.1:0-4848 GCA_964475255.1 uncultured Sorangium sp. | reverse complement strand
CCCCCCGCGCGACCCTGCCCCCGGGCACGGGCTGCGCCGCGCGCTCGTGGGGGGCGGCGCCCCGCCGGCCGGGCTGGCTGGGGGGGCGGGACGGCGCTCCCGTAGGGCGAGAACTCCGTGCGGAGCTCTCGTCACAACGAGCGAGCAGCACCGCGCCCGGAGTTGCTCGTCGCTCTAGCGCACGCGCACGAGCGTGCCGGGCTCGTGCGCCGTCGGATGGACGGCGCTCCAGCCGGGATAGAGCTTCGGGCTCGTCCAGTGGAAGACCCGCTCCGCATCGCGCGGTGACAGGTTCACGCAGCCGTGGCTTCGGGTTTCTCCGAAGCGATCGTGCCAAAATGTGCCGTGCAGGCCGTAGCCCTGGTGAAAGAACATCACCCACGGGACGGCTTCGATCGCGTAGTTCGCGCGCGCCTCGACGTCCTCGAGGTTGTCCATGTCGCTCGTCTCGAGCTTGACCCAGATGCGATAGGTGCCGGGCGGCGTCGCCGACGGAGACCCGGCCGGACCGTTCCCGCTCGATACGAGCGTCGCGTACACGGGGCGATCCCCCATGTGCACGACGAGGGTTTGGCGCGACAAATCCACGTCGATCCAGCGCTCGCCCGGGCGGACCTCCGGCGGCGGTGGGGCGAGCTGCGGTTCGATCACGTCGTCAGCGACGACCCACTCGTTCTCGTCGATGCGGAGGTAGCGCTTCTTCTGGTGCTCGCGGACCTCCTGGACCCCGACCACCGTGTGGCGCGCGAGCGTCGTGCCTTGTTTGCGTCGAGCCGGCGCCGAATACACGGGCGTGCCGTCGCGCCGCACCCAAGCGAGCGCTCCAGAAAACGATACACCGCGGAACTCGATCCCGGGCGCCGCGTGGAGATCGCGCATCGGCACCCAGTAGCCCCGCGTCGTGAGGCCGAAGGCGTCGCCCGTCGGTTTCGGCGAGACTCGCGTGATCGCCACGCCGAACCCCGGCTGGTACTGCACATCCGGTGAGCCTTGCTCGGCAGTCTCGAGCTCCCGGTATCCGAACGAGCCGTCCGGTGAGACGAAGAAGTAGCGGTGTGGCAGTCCGAGCGGCGTCGCTTCGGCCGGCGCGTCGAGCGCGAGCGGCGGATCCGAAGCGGGCACGGCGCCCTCCTCGCAGAGCCAGGCGCTCGGCCCGACGAGGAGCCACCGCTTCGCGCAGCCTGGACCGAGCCGCGCTCCGAAGAGCGGCAGGCGCGCGCCGCGCACCGCGGTGCCTCGTCGCGGACTCTTCGCGGACGCTTCCGAGTAGATGGGCGCCTCGTCTCGCGTCACGACGGCGCTCACGGTTCCCGCGGGCAAGGGCGGGACGCCCTCTCCGTACCAGAGGGGCGTCGCGTGGCCGCGCGCTGGCGCTACCGCGACCAGCGAGGCAATGGACGCCAGGAGCGCCGCGGAAGCGGCCCGTGGGTGAGACGCCCGAGCTCCGCGTCGGCGGAGAATTCGTTTGGCATCACGCGTTGAGACTTCGGGGAAAAGCCCGGGCCCTGGGCCGTCGCGTCCGGCCGCTCGGTTCGCCGCGTGGCGGTGCATTCGCCCTGAGGCTATAACGAATCGACAAAGTCGTGCTCGGTTTCTATCTCGTCGGCATTTTAGGGCTCGCGCTGCTGATGGTGGTCCATGAGGCGGGGCACCTTTTCGCGGCCCGCGCGTTCGGCATGCGCGTGCTGCGCTTCAGCATCGGCTTCGGCCCTGCCATCTGGCGCCACCAGTCGAAGAACGGGGAGACCGTCTATCAGGTCGCGCTGATTCCCTTCCTCGCCTACGTCCAGATCGCCGGGATGAACCCCTTCGAGGAGGTCGACCCGAACGACAAGGGCAGCTACGCGAACGCCTCCCTGGTGGGGCGCATCGTGACCATCTTCGCGGGGCCGCTCGCAAACTACCTGTTCGCTTCGGTGCTCTTCTTCGTCGCTCTCATCTTCGGCGGCGAGCCGGTCTCGACGATGAAGGTCGAGGTCATGGACGGCCCGGCAAAGGCCGCCCAGATGCAGGACGGCGATCTCGTGGTCGCCGTGAATGGAACGAAGGTTCGCGACTGGGAGCACATGCGCGGCCTGATCCTCGCGAGCGGCGGCAAGCCCATCGACGTCGAGGTTTTGCGCGGCACCGAGCGGAAGAACATCCAGATCACGCCGTCGATCGAAGGGGGCAGGGCGATCATCGGTATCGCCTCCGTGTACGAGCAGAAACCGGTCGGCTTCCGCGACGCGGTCGTGCGCTCGATCGAGCGGCCCGCGATCGTCGTCGGGACGCTCGTGGAGAGCCTGGGTCGCATCATCACCGGTAAAGAGCGTCCACAGCTCACCGGCCCCGTCGGCATCGTGCGAGAAGCGAAGCGCGCGGCCGAGCGCAGCTTCACCGAGTACTTCACGCTGCTCGCCATTTTGAGCGCCTATCTCGGCGGCTTCAACCTGCTCCCGTTCCCGGCCCTCGATGGCGGCCGGCTGAGCTTCCTCACGTACGAAGCCGTCACGCGGCGCAAGCCCAACGCCAAGGTCGAGGCCCAGGTCCACGCCGTCGGCCTCCTCATGCTCCTCGCGCTCATCTTCGTCGTCAGCTCCAAGGAGCTCTTCATCAACGACGATCCTGCCCCCACGAAGCCGGCTCCCAAGCCGCCCGCGTCGGCCCCGGCGAAGTAAAACCCCAGGTTTCGGGGCTTCCAGTCGGGGAAGGCGTCACCTGCTCGACGATGAGCTCCGTGCTGGGGCGCGATGCCGCGGTGGCGGGCATCAGAACTGGGCGGGCGGGACATCGAGCGTGTACGATGGGCGCGAATGCGGCATCGCGCGCTCTGGGTGCTCGGACTCGTCGTGATTCCGGCTCTGGGTTGCACCGAGCCGAAGGTCACTCTGCGCGAGGGGCCGCGCGAGTACGTCGGGGCCGACTACGACTCCGTTCTGAAGAAATGGACGCGGAGCGAGCAGCTCACGAACGTGAACGTCATGGACAACGTGTTGACGGTCACGGCCACCTACGAGTCGTGGGATTTTCGCTGGGCGTTCGTGGTGCGCTACGCGGAGGACTACCGGCTCACCGTCGATCAGCGGCGCGCGCTGCTCGAGCGCTCTCTCCGCGAGACGCGTGAGCAGCACACGTTCTACGTCGCCCTCTACGCGCAGCGCTACAAGTGGAACGACCTCACGCTGCTCGAGCCCGCGTGGATCGTGCGACTCATCGATGACGAGGGCACCGAAACGGCTCCCATCGACATCGAGCCCATCAAGAAGCCGGGGGCCATCGAGCTCACCTACTTTCCCTACACGACGCCCTGGCGGAGCGCGTTTCGCATCACGTTTCCACGCGTGCTACCGGACGGGCGCCCCGCGATTTCGCCGAAAGCCGAGTGGTTCGGGCTCCGCTTCGCGGGCGCGCAGGGAAACCAGGAGCTCGTCTGGAATCTCGCCCGCTGACCTGCCGCAGCACGGCGCACTTTCGGCCTCCGGCGGCAGTGACCGCCGTCAGCTCAGGATTTCGAGCAGCGGCGGCACGCTGACGAGCAGCTCGTGCGCCGTTCGCCGATCGCAGAACAGAATGAGCGCTCCGCTCCGCCCCGCGCGGGCGGCGAGCGGGGCCGGCGCGGCGCGCATCAGCTCACCGGGAAAGAGGAAATCGCCCGGAGCGAGCTCGTCCTCCGCCGCGTCGGGCGTGGCGGGCGCCGTGAGCTCGAGGCGCCCCGCGCCGACGAGGACCATGCCTGGCAGGGGTTTCCCGGCCTCCGCCACCACTTCCCCGGCGTCGAGCACGCGGGTGACGCAGCGGTCGAGGACCATGCCCCGAAGCGCCTCGTCGAGTTGCTCGCCGAGCGGTCCCATCGACGCGCCGGCGATGGCCTGCAGGCGATCGCCGCGCGTACAGAGATCCTCCGCGAGCGTGGCCGGGCACGTGGCGAGCAGGCGCGAAACGTCCTCCGAGGTCCACGTCGCGACCCGCGCTGGGCCGTTCTCCGCCACGACCTTGAGCGCCATGTTTTCGGTGAGGTGCCCTTCGGCGACGACGAGCTCCTGCTGCGCCGCGCGGCCGCAAACGACGTCCGTGATCGCGGGCATGACGGCCACGGTGCCCTCGAGCACGATCGCGAGGCCGAACCCCGTGGCCTCCTCGGATTCGTCGAGCATCTGGAGCTCGACCGTCCGCACCAGATCGGCCTCGATGCTCTCCGGGAGCTCCTCGAGCCCCGCGATCGCTCGGAGCGAGAAGCCGAGGACGGACTCTGCCGCGGGCGCCGAGGGCGCGCTCGGCGGTTGGGGCTCTGCTTCGGCCTCGCGCTCGGCGCTGCGAGGGGCCCCGGGCGGTATCGTGGGCGCGTCGCTCGGCGCCACGAGCCGGTTCTCCGCCTCTGCCCCGAGCTGGGGAAGGGGCTCGCTCTCCGTCGGCGGCACGCTGTCGAGCGTCGAAGGCTCGCTCGCGCGCGGCGCCTCTGCTTCCGGAGCGAGCGCGTCGGTGCTGTGTGCGGCGGAAGCTGGCACGCTCGCGAGCGCGCGCGCCGGCTCGTCGAGCGGCTCGGTCGCGGGGAGCGGAGGCGGCTCGCTCTCCGTCGGCGGCGCGGGAACGCTGTCGAGCAGCGTGTCGCTTCGCGCGCGCATCGCGGGCTCGTCGGACAACGGCTCGATCAAGTCGCCCGCGTCGATCACCGAGTCGAGCGGCTGTGCGCGCGCTGCGCCGAACGCGGCCTGCGGCGGCAGCGTTTCCAGCGTGTCCATGTCGACTTCGGACGGATCTTCGGGATCGAGGATCTCGGGCTCGAGCACCTCGAGCGTCTCCTCGAGCACCTCGAGCGCTTCCCCTGCCGGCTCGATCTCGAGGTCGACATCGATGTCGATGTCGACC
>CAYYWA010000303.1:0-7086 GCA_964475255.1 uncultured Sorangium sp. | reverse complement strand
TCGTTTCCACCAAGCCGAGGTGGGGGTGTACTTCGGCGAGCCCGGGAAGCGGGTGCCGGATCCGTACTTCGGCGGGGAAGGGCCGGAGCGCGCGGGGTGCATTCGCTGCGGCGCGTGCATGGTGGGCTGCCGCTACCACGCGAAGAACACGCTCGACAGGAACTACCTGTACCTCGCGGAGCGGCGCGGCGCCGAGGTGCTCGCCGAGCAACGCGTGACGGCGATTCGCGAGCTCCCCGACGGGGGCTACGAGCTCGAGCTCCGGCGTTCGATGGGCCTTCGGCGTCCGCGGCGCACGCTGCGTGCGAAGCAGGTGGTGCTCGCTGCCGGCGTGCTCGGCACGGTGCCGCTCCTCATGCGCTGCCGCGACGAGGGGCTCCTCCCGCGGCTCTCCCAGCGGCTCGGCGATCGCGTGCGCACGAACAGCGAGGCGCTGGTCGGGGTGCGCTCGACGAAGCGCGACATCGACCTGAGCCACGGCATCGCGATCGCGGCGGGCGTGTACGTGAACCAGGACACGCACATCGAGGTGGTCCGCTACAACAAGGGCTCCGATTTTCTGGGCGTGCTCAGCACGGTGCTCACCGACGGCGACGGCGGCCCGATGCGTCGACGGCTGCGCTGGGTGTGGAACCTGGTTCGGCATCCGATCCAGGCGCTGCGCAGCGCGATCCCGTTCGGCTGGGCGCAGAAGACGGCGATTTTGCTGGTGATGCAGCCGATCGACAACTACCTGCGCTTTTCGTGGAAGCGACGCGCGTTCTGGCCGTTCAAGAAGGGGCTCGCGACGGAGCGCTCCACGACGCGTCCGGTGCCCATCTACTTCCCTGTCGCGCACGAGGTGGCGCGCCGCATGGCGCGCGAGCTCGACGGCATTCCGCAGAGCTGCAACCTCGAGATCCTGCTCGACGTGCCGATCACGGCGCACATCCTCGGCGGCTGCCCGATGGGCAACTCCGCGGACGAAGGCGTCATCGACGAGCACTGCCGCGTGTTCGGGCACGAGGGGCTCTACGTCGTGGACGGCTCCGCGATCCCCTCCAATTTGGGCGTGAACCCGAGCCTCACGATCACAGCGCTCGCCGAGTACGCGATGAGTCGGATCCCGCCCGTCACGCGGGCAGCGGCGCGGTCCGAGAGTCCCGCGCTTTCGTGATGCCACGCGCTCGCACGAACCCCGAGGGGTTCGCGAACGAGCGCGTTCGGCAGTACCGCACGGCCGCGGGCGACGCGGGCGCTCCCGGTGCGGCTCCGGGAGGGCACGCCGGCCGGCGTGAGCCGTCGGAATGGCGCGCGCCGGCACGGGGCTCGAAGGGCGGAGAGGGCTGCATCGCAGAATCCGCGCCTACTGCGGCGGGACGGCGTTCGGATCCATCCAGAAGTGCTCCCAGAGGTGGCCGTCGGGGTCCTCGAAGCCCCACTGGTACATGAAGCCGAGATCCTTCGGCTCGGCGTACTTGCGCCCGCCGGCGGCGACCGCCGCCTCGACGATCTCGTCGACCGACTCGCGCGAGTCGTGCGAGAGCGCGATGAGGACCTCGGTGCTGCCTTTCGCGTCGGCCACCTGCTTCGGCGTGAAGGTCTGGAAGTACTTCTCGACGAGCAGCATCGCAAAGTTGTCCTCGCCGATGATCATGCAGGTCGCGTTCTCGTCCGTGAAGCGCTTGTCGAACTCGTAGCCGAGCTTGCGGAAGAAGGTGACGGAGCGCTCGAGGTCCTTGACGGGCAGGTTGATGAACATCTTGGTGGCCATGGGGCTTCTCTCTTTCTCGGGTTCGAGGGGTTCGGGTTCGAGGGGTCGGGCCAGCGGCGGCGCGAGCCCGTGCATCGTTCTCGGTGCTTCGACCGGGGCGCGAGCGAAAACTCATCGGTCGAGCAGCAACTATTTGGGTCGGTGCTTTGGCGCACCGCCGAGGCACGGCTAGACTGCGGACCGGTGCCCACAAGGCTTCGGATCCACGCTCCGTTGCGCCTCGCACAGGGTCTCTGCGGGGTCGCCCTGCTGGTCTCTGCCTGCAAATCCGAGTCCGAACCGAGAGCCGAGGCGGCCCGGAGCTCGGAAGAAGGGCCACGAGAGGTGGTGGTCGAGCGCGTGACCGAGATGCCGATCGAGCGGTCGATCGAGGTGTCCGGGACGCTCGCGGCGCACGAGCGAGTGGTCCTGGCGGCCAAGGTGGCCGGTCGCGTCGCGGAGCTCTTGGTCGACCTCGCGAGCCCGGTGAAGGAGGGCGACGTCATCGCGCGTCTCGAGACCGCCGACTACGCGCTGCGCGTTCAGCAGGCGCAGGCGGCCCTCGCCGCCGCGCGCGCCCAGCTCGGGTTGCCCGCGGGGGCGAGCACGACGCGCATCGACGCGGACGAGACGGCGATCGTGCGGCAAGCGCGCGCCACCCTCGAGGAGGCCCGCGCGAACCTCACGCGCTCGCGCGCGCTCGCCAAGGAAGGGTTGGTCACCGCGACGCAGCTCGAGGCCGCGGAAGCGCAGGCCGTGCGCGCCGAGACGGCGCTGCAGTCCGCCCTGGAAGAGGTGCGGATCCGCGAGGCGGCCGTGGGACAGCGGCGCTCGGAGCTCGACATCGCGCGGCAGCAGCTCGCGGACACCGAGATCCGCTCGCCGATCACGGGCGTCGTGCAAGCGCGGCTCACCGCGATCGGCGAATACGTGGCCGCGGGAGCGCCCATCGCGGAGATCGTGCGCATCGATCCGCTGCGGCTCCGCTTGCCGGTGCCCGAGCGCGATGCCGCCCTGCTCCGCGGCGACGAGCGCGTGGAGGTGCGCGTGGACGGCGATCCGAAGGGGTACACGGGCAGCCTCACCCGCATCGCCCCCGCGCTGGACGCGCAGAGTCGCTCGCTGCTCGTCGAAGCCGACATCCCGAACCCGGGGACGCTCCGTCCCGGCTCGTTCGCGCGGGCGCGGATCATCGTCGGCACGCGCTCGGCGCTCACCATCCCGAAGAGCGCGGTGGTGACGTTCGCGGGGCTCACCAAGGCGATCGTCGTGGAGGACGGGCGCGCCGTGGAGAAGCCGATCACCCTCGGCGGCAGCGCCGGAGATCGCGTCGAGGTCGTCAAAGGCCTCGGCGCCGAGGACGCGGTCGTGGTGAAACCGGGGTCGTTGCAGCAGGGTCAGCCAGTGCGCGTGCGAAGCTCCCATAAAGAGCAGCCAGCGAACTGATGCAGACGCTCGCGGACATTTGCATTCGTCGGCCGGTCTTCGCGGCCATGCTCATCCTGGCGCTCGTCGTGGTGGGCCTGACGGCGTACGGGAGCCTGGGGGTCGATCGCTTCCCGTCGGTGGACCTGCCCACGGTCGCCGTGCGGACCACGCTTCCGGGCGGCGCCCCCGAGGACGTCGAGTCGGAGATTTCGGAGCCGATCGAGGAGGCCGTCAACCGCGTGGAGGGCATCCGCGAGCTGCGCTCGATCTCCGCGGCCGGAAGCTCGATCGTCATCGCGACGTTCAACCTCGATCGGGACGTGGACAGCGCCGCCCAGGACGTGCGCGACCGCGTCCAAGCGGTGCTGCGCGACCTGCCGCCCGGCACACAGCCGCCGATCGTCACGAAGGCGGACAACGACTCCACGCCCATCCTCACGGTGGCGCTCTCCGGGGAGCGATCCGTCCGCGAGCTCACCGAGCTCGCCGACAAGCGCATACGCGTCCAGCTCGAGCGCGCCTCGGGCGTCGGCGAGGTGCGCATCGTCGGCGGCCTCGAGCGCGCGATGAAGGTGTGGGTCGACGCCGACCGGCTCGCTGCCTTCGGCATCCCGATCACGGCCGTGCGTGACGCCATCGTGCGGCAGAACGCCAACGCGCCGGCGGGCAACGTCACGAGCCCGAACGAGGAACGCACGCTGCGCACGATGGGCCGGTTACCCGACGCGGCGGCGTTCGAGGAGCTCGTCGTCGCCAACGTCGACGGGCGCCCCGTGCGCGTCCGGGACATCGGAAGGGCCGAAGACGGGACGTACGAGCAGCGAACGCTCGCGCGCCTGAACGGCACGCCGACGGTGGTGCTCGAGGTCATCCGGCAATCGGGCGCCAACACCGTGGCCGTGATCGAGGCGGCCAAGGCGAACCTCGAGCGAGTGCGCGCCTCGCTGCCGCCGGACGTGCGCATGGAGGTGCTGCGCGACCAGTCGCGGTACATCTACGCCGCGCTGCACGAGATCAACTTGCACCTCGTGCTCGGCAGCATCCTCGCCTGCCTGGTGGTGCTCGCGTTCATGCGCTCCGTGCGCTCGACGCTCATCGCCGGCATCGCGATCCCGGCCTCGGTGATCGCCACCTTCGGCATGATGTGGCTGCTCGACTTCACGCTGAACAGCGTGACGATGCTCGCCCTGGTGCTGATGGTGGGCATCGTCATCGACGACGCCATCGTCGTGCTCGAGAACATCTTCCGGCACATCGAGGAGGAGAAGCGGAGCCCCTTCGAGGCCGCGCGCGAGGCCACGCGCGAGATCGCCCTCGCCGTCATGGCGACGACCTTCTCGCTCGTCGTGATCTTCGTGCCGGTGTCGTTCATGTCGTCGATTTCGGGCCGATTCTTGTTCCAGTTCGGCCTCACGGCGGCGGTGGCGGTGCTGGTCAGCCTGCTCGTCTCGTTCACGCTCACGCCGATGATGAGCGCCCGCTTGCTCGGCGGGACCGCGGCGCACTCCGGAGGCGGCGGCGAGCACGCGGCCGCGTCCCGGACGGGGTTCTACGCGGTGCTCGAGCGCTGGTACCTGAGGGCGCTCGAGGCCGCGATGAAGCGGCGCCTCGCCGTGCTCGGGCTCGCGGGTCTGGTGATCGCCTCGGCGGTCCCGCTCTACGGGGCCGTCAAGCAGGAGTACATCCCCTCCGACGTAGACGAGGCGGAGTTCGAGCTGCGCGTCGCGGCGCCGCTCAACGCGTCGATCACGGCGATGGACGAGACGATGCGGCGGATCGACGAAGAGCTCCGCTCGATCCGCGGCGTGCGCACCGTGCTCGTCGACGCGGGCGGTGGGTTCATCAGCGGGGTGAGCAGCGGCAGCGCGTTCGTGCGCATCGCCCCGCACGACGAGCGGACGTTCTCGCTGTCGCGCCTGTGGCGCGAGACGTTGAACGGCAATCCCTTGCGCGCCTTCCAGGGGAACTACACGCAGCGCGAGGTGATGCAGGAGGTCCGAAAGCGCCTCCGCAAGTTCAAGGACCTTCGGATCTCGGTGCGCAACGCCCCGTCGTTCAACATCGGCGGCGGCAACTTCGAGATCGATTTCGCGATCCAGGGCCCCGATCTCTTGCAGCTCCATCGCTACGCGAACGAGCTGCTCGAGCGCGCCGAGAAGCTCGGCGGCATCGTCGATCTCGACACCACGCTGAAGCTCGAGAAAGAAGAGCTGCGCGCGTTCATCGACAGGGAACGCGCCGCGGCGCTCGGCGTGAGCACGGACGACATCGCGACGGCGCTTCGGCTCATGGTGGGCGGAGACGAGCGCGTGTCACGGTTCCGCGACGACTCCACGAACGAAAACTACGAGGTCCAGCTCCGGCTGATCGAGCACGACCGCTCGACGGTCGAGGCGGTCCAGCGCCTGTACGTCCCGCGCTCGATGAAACCGGGCGCGACAGAGAGCGGCGCGACAGCGAGAGCGCGCGCGCTGCCCGGCGACCTCGTGCGCCTCGACAACCTCGTGCGCATCGAAAAGGCGGAGAGCCCGTCGCGCATCGATCGCCTGGATCGCGAGCGGGTGGCGAGCCTGCGCGCCGGAGTGGGGCCGGGCTACGCGCTCGCCGACCGCCTCGACGCCCTGCGCCGCGCGGCCGTGGAGATGGACATGCCGCCCGCGTATCGGACGAGCGTGCGCGGCCGCGGCGCCGAGCTCGAGCGCACGTTCGTCGAGTTCATCGCGGCCTTCATGCTCTCGATCGTGCTCATGTACATGATCCTGGCCTCGCAGTTCGAGAGCCTGATCCATCCGTTCACGATCCTGCTCTCGATCCCGCTCTCGGTGCCGTTCGCGCTGTTCAGCCTCTTCGCGACCGGTAACACGCTGAACCTGTACTCCGCGCTCGGCTTGCTCGTTCTGTTCGGCGTCGTGAAGAAGAACGCCATTCTGCAGGTCGATCACATGAACAAGCTGCGCGCCGCCGGGCTCGAGCGGTCGCGCGCCATCCTGCAGGCGAACCGCGACCGGCTCCGCCCGATCTTGATGACGACGCTCGCGCTCGTCGCCGGCATGCTGCCGCTGTGGCTCGGGACGGGGCCCGGCGCGGAGGAGCGCCGTTCCATCGCCGTGGTCGTCATCGGTGGGCAGACGCTCTCGCTCTTGCTCACTCTGATCCTCACGCCGGTCGCCTACTCGCTCTTCGACGACCTGCGCGAGTCCGAGCGCCTCGCGCGTGCCTTCGCGGGACTCCGCAGCTCCCGCGCCGGCGCGCGGCTCGCGCGCCTGTTCTCGCGCTGAGCGAACGGCAAGCCCGAAGCGCGTGCCCCTGTCCCGGGGCGCAGCCAGCCGCGGCCAACGACGAGCCCGCCCTCGGGCTCGCGTGGCAGCGGCCGTTTCGCGGGCCCCGGTAGAGGTCGGCGCCCGGCGCGTACGACACAAACGAAGCCGGCAAGCAGTAAACGCCATCCCAAGCGAGATACAGCGTGTAGCCCTCGGGGCAGGGTTTCATGCCGGGATAGTTCGCGAAGGGAATCGGCGTGCAGAGGCTCGCGCCTTCGGTCGTGATGTAGACCTGCTGATTGGGCGGGCACGCGGGATCGCTCGGATCACCCGGATCGCTCGGATCGCCGGGGTCGTTCGGGTCACCGGGATCGTTCGGATCACCCGGGTCGTTCGGGTCACCCGGATCGTTCGGGTCGCCGGGGGTGCTCGGAGTGCCGAAGCAGTTGCCGCCCTCGAGGATGACGCTCGGCGGGCAATACGGCGTGTCCCACTCCGGCGGGCAGGGCTCGGGCGTGACCGTGATGGTGTCCTTCTCTTTGGATGGCGACGAATGGGTGTACGTGATGTACGCCTGCCCGAAGCCTTTGCCGTCGAAGGCCGCCATGTCGACCCACACTTCGTAAACCTGGCGATAATCCCAGTTGGGCGTCTCGGGGTTCGGGG
>CAYYWA010000302.1:0-7089 GCA_964475255.1 uncultured Sorangium sp. | reverse complement strand
CGGGATGGCGATGACTGGCAAGGGCACGCGCAAGAAGAAGGGCGGCGCCAAGAAGTACCGGTACTACCAATGTGTGAACAAGGACAAACGCGGGCGCCGCGCCTGCGAGTCCCGCCCGCTGCCGGCCGGGGCAATCGAGCGCTTCGTGGTCGCGCGGATCCGTGACGCGACCGCAGACGGCAACCTCGCCGACGAGGTCACCCGGCGGATGGACAGCTACTTCAACCAGAAGCGCGCCGCCCTCGAGGAAGAACAGAAGAAGCTGCCCAAGCAGATCGCCGAGCTGTCGGCCGAGATCAAGAAACTCATCGACACGCTTCTCGAGGTCAACGAGACGTCGCGGCGGCAGATAGAGACCCGCATCGACGAGCTGGGGCGCGCGATGGGCAAGCACGAGCTGCGCCTCGTCGAGGTCGAGCGCACCCTGAACGGGCTCGATGACCTGCAGGCCGAAGGCCGCTGGGTGAGCGGGGCGCTCAAGACCTTCGACACCGTCTGGGACGTGATGTCGCCGGCCAACCGCATGCGTCTCATCGAGGCCGTGGTGAAGAAGGTGATCGTCAACGAGCCCAAGAACGAGGTGACCGTGATGCTGAACGACCTTGGTGCGCTCGAGCGTGATGACGAGCCGACGGACGAGCCCGCCGCAGAGCAGCCGGCGCCAGCACCCGCCGCGATGGAGGCCAACCTATGAGTGACGAAGCCGCGCCCACCACCGAGCCTGCCCAGGAGAAAGACAGCGACACCCTGGTGTTCAAGGGCCACCTCTTCCGCAAGCGCCGCGGCCGAGGCTACGTCTTCACCGAGAAGCCGCCCGAGCCCAAGCCCGTCCACGACCCCGTCCGCCGCCCGGCCCGCGTGGCCCAGATGCTTGCCTTCGCCCACGGCCTCGGAGCCGCGATCGAGCGGGGCGACTTCCGCGACCAGGCCGACGCGGCCCGGCACTTCCAGCTGACCCGGGCCCGGATCACCCAGCTCATGAACCTCACGCTGCTGGCCCCCGACATCCAGGAGCGGCTGCTCTTCCTCGAGGCGGTGGACGGCCGGGAGCCGATGAGCGAGCGCGACCTGCGGACGGTGATCTACGCGGGGGACTGGGCGGCGCAGCGAGTCGAGTGGGAAACGCTCGACATGTCACTCGGCCAGCGCAGCTGAGCCGTTGACGCGCGGCAGCGCCGCGACGGCCTCGTCGAACGACCCATTGCCGGCATCGATCGGAGAGCCCCGCTCGATGTCTTCCTCAACGAGTTCCACGTTGAGCGCCGTCAGGGTGCTCTTCGCCTTCCGAAGGAGGAGGTCCAGCGCCTTGTTGGCCTTGCGGATTTCGTCACCGATATTGTCCGAGTTGCGGCGGACGGAGTCGTTGTACTTCTCCATCTTATCGAGCCGCGAGAGCTCGCCTTCGATGCGACTCTCGACGTCGTGTAAGGCGTTGATGTCGCCTTCCTCGCCTTGGGTCTTCTTGCGTGTGACGAGCCCGAGGCCGAGCAGCACCGCCGCATGGAGATAGGGGTCGCTGGTGCTGTCCTGGTCGTCCCACGTGATGAGCACGTTGTGCCCATAGCGCGCGAACCTGGGGAACGACTCCGGGGCGTGGGACTTGGCCATGACGAACACGCCGGCTGTCGCCGCGCGATTCTTTCGAGCTGCGTCGAGCTCGTCGAGCGCCTTCTGGGTCGTGTAGGACGCGTCCCGCTTGGCCTCGAAGACCACCCCCGCACCCGCGAATGCGCTCTCATCAGTGAAGCGAACGACGACGTCGCCCTTTTTGCACCGGGTCACGTTGCCCGAGGTGTTTCCGGTCACGTCGACGACGCATGGCGCACCGCGGACGGCGCCGGTGACAAACTCGGCAACCGCCTGCTCGAAGTCGAGACCGCCGCGCGGCGTCTTCTGATCCTGGATGCGTCGGGTCTCCATGCGCGTCAGCGCGTCGCGGACCTCCTTCTCGAACCTCTCCTGCCGCTCCTGCTGGGCGCGTAGCAGCTCCGCCTGCGTCTTGGCGTGCTCGGCCAGAAGCCCTGTGAGCGCCGTCTTCATGATCGCCATGGGGGAATCCGGTGCGTCGGGGTTCACAGCGGCCAGCACCGCCTGGCGGGCGCGATGCGTCTCCCGTACGAGCCGATTGATCAGCGAGTTCTCGTCGTTGCCGTCCAGCGCGGCCAGTGCCGCCGACAACTGCTTGGCCCGGTCCTCGTCCGCACCCTTCAGTTCCTCGCGGAGGCTCTTGAGGAAGCGGGCCACCGCTCCGTCCTCGGAGACCGGATCGAGGGCACGCACGAGTTCGGCGTGGCCGTCGCCCATCACTTTGCGAAGTTGCTCCTCGAGCGTCTTCACCAGGCCCTCGCTGTCGGTGGGGCTGAGCTTCTTGAAGAGGGGGCTTGTCTCGCCCACCTGGCGGGCGAGGGCCTCGGCGAGGACGCTGTTCTGGGGGCCGAGGTAGTGCTCGAGCAGACGAGCGAGTACCCCCTGATCGTCCACGAAGGCTGCGAGCCGCTGAGTCACCTGCCCATCCTTCGGGTCGAAGAACCGTCCGAGGACCGTGGCGATGGTCTGCTGCTGAGCTTCGACGTGCGCCTTGAGCTGACGATCGATGTCGTTCAGCAAGGCCGTGCCGACGTCCTGGAGCCGTGCCTCCTGGGCCTGGGAGTGGGCGTTAGCGAGCGCCCGGAGTCCGATGGACCACGCGTCATGGGCGAGCTGCTCCCGCTGGCGCTCCGACAGCTCACCGAAGATGTTCACCGTGTCGGGGCGGGCGTCTTGGATCTCGGCGGCAACGATCTCCGTGCTGGCGAGAACGGTGACGGCGAGTTGGGCTTCATGGGCGGTGCTGTTCATGCCGCGGTCACTTTTCACGAGGCGTGCCAGGGGCCTCGGCGGCGCGTTGGCCCTTGAAAACTCAACGATTTTGACGAGGCAATGACCTGACCTCACAAGAAGCGTTGTGTTTCCGTAAACTTTCTTGTAACGTTTCCGGCCATGCGCCGGGTCCTCTTCGCCTGGGTCGGAAGGACCGACCTTCGAGCGCCCACGGAGAGCGACGCCGTGGGCGTGGGGCCCATTGCCCAGGCAGTGGAGGCAAGGGACTTCGACGAAGTCCGATTGCTCTCGGACTACGACCGAGGGCTGGTGGAGCCCTACCTCGATTGGCTGCGGACGCGGACGAAGGCAACCATCGAAGTGGTCTACGAGCCACTCGGCGGCCCCACCGATTTCGGCGAGATTTACGAAGCGGCTGTGCGAGGCGTTCGACAGGTCGTCGGCGACCGCTCAGCCAAGGTCAACCTCACATTCCACCTCAGCCCGGGGACACCCGCGATGGCGGCGGTATGGATCCTCTTGGGCAAGACGCGCTTTCCGGCCGAACTGGTCGAGTCGTCGAGGGAGCACGGCCTGCGGACCGCCTCCGTTCCCTTCGATATCTCGGCGGACTTTATCCCTGACTTGCTGCGCGAGCAGGATGAGCGCCTGCGGCAACGGAGCGCCGCCGAGCCGCCCGACGCCCCCGAGTTCGCGGACATCATCCATCGCAGTCGGGTCATGGCCCGCCTGGTCCAGCGCGCGCGACGGGTGGCTATACGCAACGTCCCGGTTCTCATAGAGGGCGAGTCAGGAACCGGGAAGGAGATGCTCGCTCGGGCGATTCATCGCGCGAGCATGCGACGCGAGCGGCCCTTCGTCCCCGTGAACTGCGGCGCCATTCCCGACGACCTGGTGGAGTCCGAGCTGTTCGGCCACGAGAAGGGAGCGTTCACCGGCGCCAATCAAGCTCGAAAGGGCTACTTCGAAGCCGCAGACGGCGGCACGCTGTTCCTCGACGAACTTGGCGAGCTACCGGGTCCCGCGCAGGTGAAGCTTCTCCGCGTGCTTCAGGAGGGAGAGGTTGTGCGCCTTGGCTCCACCAAGGCCGCCAAGGTGGACGTACGCATCGTCGCCGCCACGAACCGAACGCTCTCCGAAGAGATCGCTGCCGGCCGCTTCCGGGAGGACCTTTTCTACCGATTGGCGGTGGCCGTCCTGAAGATCCCTCCGCTCCGTGAACGCACGGGAGATCTGGGCATGCTGATCGACCACCTGCTCGCGCAGGTCAACAAGGAAGCCGCTGGTGAACCCGGCTTCAAAGAGAAGAAACTTTCTGCCGGCGCAAGAAATCTTCTTCTTGCCCACCCTTGGCCGGGCAACGTGCGGGAGCTTCTCAACACGCTTCGTCGGGCTGCGATTTGGTCCGATGGGGCGACGATCACCGCGGAAGACAGCCGCGAAGCGCTGCTACCTGCGTCTTCGTCCACGAGGTCGGAGATCCTCGGTCGCCCTCTGGGGGGCGGGTTCAACCTTCCGGAATTGCTAAAGGAAGTAGCTCAAAGCTATCTCAGTCGCGCGCTCGACGAAGCGCAAGGAAACAAGACGAAGGCCGCCGATCTGGTGGGCCTACCCAGCTACCAGACCTTCACGAACTGGCTGGCAAAGTACGAGGTCCAAACCTGATGGCACGGTCGTTGATAAAGCAGCCGGCATGGTCGGCAAGGAGACAGAGCGCATGAAGTCGCAGAACTTCGAGTTTCTGCGCCCGAAGCGCGCTCCCTTCGCCGACCTCGCGGGCTTTGCGGAGCGTTACGCCTATTCGGACCCGGCAAGCTCCCTCATCAAGCAACGGACCTTCGTCGAGCAAGTAGTCGCCGCGATCTACGAGCGCTATCGCCTGCTGCCGCCATATTCCGACAACCTCAACGACCTCCTCAACGCCGAGCCCTTCCGGCAGTCCGTCCCAGAGGTCGTCCAGAACAAGCTGCATATGGTCCGCAAGTCGGGAAACCATGCGGCTCACCCGCGGCGCCCGATCACCAGCGACCTCTCGCTCGATTGCCTCGCCCAGCTGTTCGACATCGCTCGATGGTTTCACGTTCAGATCGACGGCGGAAAGCGGGAGGACGCTCCCCAGTACACCCCGCCAACGCGCGAAGGAGACGGCAACGGCAAAGCAAAGGCCGCGCTCGAGAAACTTCGTCTGGCAGAGGCGAAGTACGAGTCCGTTCTCGCCTCTCTCGAAGAAGAGAAGGCCAAGCGTCTGGCGGCCGAGCGCGCTGCCACCGAGCACGCCACGGAGCTCCACCAGCTCAAAGAGGAGGGGCAGAAGGTTGCGTCCGTGCTCCAATTCAACGAGGAGACTACCCGACGCCGCCTCATCGACCAGGCGCTCCTCGCTGCCGGATGGAACGTCGGCCCGGGCGGGAAGGACACCAGCGAGGTCCGCCAAGAGGTCAAGCTCACGACGATGCCCACCGAGTCCGGAGACGGCTTCGCGGACTACGTCCTCTACGGCGACGACGGGCAACCGCTGGCCGTCATCGAGGCGAAGAAGACCGCCAAGGATGCACGCGCAGGAGCCGAGCAGGCCCGGATGTACGCCAACTGCCTCGAAAAGGAGACCGGCGCGCGTCCGGTCATCTTCTTCACGAACGGCGTCGATATCTTTCTCTGGGACGACGCCCAAGGCTACCCGTACCGAAAGGTCTACGGTTTCTACTCCAAGGACAGCCTTCAGTACCTCACGCACCAGAGGGCGAACAAGAAGCCGCTGGCCCATGTCGATCCGAACCTGGCGATCGCCGGGCGCATGTACCAGCTCGAGGCTGTCAAACGCGTGTCCGAGAGGTTCTCCGATAACTTCCGCAAGGCGCTGCTCGTGCAAGCGACGGGCACCGGTAAGACGCGCGTCGCCATTTCGCTGTGCGACGTGCTCATGCGTGCCGGGTGGGTCAAGCGGATCCTGTTCCTCTGCGATAGGCGGGAGCTTCGCAAACAGGCCGACCGTGTCTTCAAGGAGTACATGCCAGGCGAGCCGCGCGTCATCGTCGACAGAACGACCGCGAACGACCGCGACAAGCGCATCTACCTCGCAACGTACCCGGCGATGATGAAGTGCTACGAGGACTTCGACGTCGGCTTCTTCGACCTTATCATCGCCGACGAGTCCCACCGCAGTATCTACAAGAAGTTCCGCGCCCTGTTTCAGTACTTCGATGCGCTCGAGGTCGGCCTCACTGCCACGCCGGTCCGGTTCATCGAGCGCAACACCTACGAGCTCTTCGGTTGCGAGGATCGTGATCCCACCTCGCACTTCAGCTTCGAAGATGCGATCAACTCGACGCCGCCTTTCCTCGTTCCCTTTCGCGTTCGGTCGTTCAGCAGCCAGTTCCGCGAGCAGGGCATCCGCTACACCCAGATGAGCCCGGAGCAGCGCGAACAGCTGGAGGACCAGGATCCAGCCGCGGAACAGGTCGACTACGATGCCGAGAAGCTAGACAAGTACGTCTTCAACCGCGACACGACCCGGTTCATCTGGCGAAGCCTGATGGAAGAGGGCATTCGCGAGTCGACGGGTAGCCACGTTGGCAAGACCATCGTCTTCGCCCGCAACCACCTGCACGCGGTTCACCTGGCCGACGTTTTCACTGAGATGTACCCACAGTACGGCTCGGCCTTCTGTCGCGTCATCGACAACCAGGAGCCCAAGGCCGAGCAGCTCATCGACGACTTCAAGGACCCGGACAATGAGCTCACCATCGCGATCTCCGTGGACATGCTCGACACCGGCATTGACGTGCCCGAGGTTGTCAACCTGGTCTTCGCGAAGCCGGTCAAGTCCTATGTGAAGTTCTGGCAGATGATCGGCCGCGGTACGCGCCTCCGCGAGGATCTGTTTGGCCCTGGCCGACACAAGAAGGAGTTCCTGATCTTCGATCACTGGTCGAACTTCTGGTTCTTCGACGAAAAGTACAAGGAGCAGCAGCCCTCGGTGCAGAAGTCGCTGCTGCAGCACCTTTTCGAGGCCCGCATCGAGCTCGCCCAGACCGCTCTCGACAAGATGGAGCAGCCCGAGTTCGAGCTCGCCGCCTCCCTCATTCTCGGAGATGTTCGGGCCGTCAAGGACACGAAGAGCATCGACGTCCGCAATCGCTGGCGAGAGCTCGAGATGCTCTCGGATGGTGACCGTATCCACCACTTCGCCGCGGCGACGCAGGCCGACCTGTTGTCTATTGTTGCGCCACTTCAGCACCTGCGAAGCATTCGAGGTGACGAAGACGCGTA
>CAYYWA010000301.1:0-7101 GCA_964475255.1 uncultured Sorangium sp. | reverse complement strand
ATCCGCGAAGGCGGCAAGACCGTCGGCGCGGGCGTCGTCACCAAGATCATCGAGTGACGGCCGCTCTTCTCATCGACTTACGGATACGGCAATGGCTGACGCGACCAAGATTCGAATTCGCTTGAAGGCGTTCGATCATCAACTCCTCGACAAATCGACGACGGACATCGTAGAGACGGCTCGCCGCACGGGCGCGCGCGTAGCGGGTCCGATCCCGCTCCCCACCGGGATCCGGCGCTACACCGTGCTGCGCGGACCGCACGTCGACAAGAAGTCGCGCGAGCAGTTCGAGGTGCGCACCCACAAGCGTCTGATCGACATCTTGGAGCCGACGCCTCAGACGCTCGACGCGCTGATGAAGTTGGACCTCTCCGCCGGTGTCGACGTCGAGATCAAGAGCTGACGAGGTTCTTCCCATGGCAAAGGTCGACGTCTTCAACTTGAAGCGCGAAAAGGTGGGCGAGCTCGAGCTCAGTGACGAAGTGTTCGCGACCGAGGTTCGCGAGCACCTCCTCCACGAGGTGGTCACGGCTCAGCTCGCTTCCCGTCGCGCCGGTACGCATGCCGCCAAGGAGCGGGCGGCGGTCGCCGGCTCCAGCAAGAAGATCTACAAGCAGAAGGGCACGGGCCGAGCCCGCCATGGCTCGGTTCGTGCTCCGATCTTCGTCGGCGGTGGACGCGCGCATCCGCCGAAGCCGCAGGACTTCTCCTACCGCCCGCCGCGGCGCGTGCGGGTCGGCGCCCTGCGCTCCGCGCTCAGCATGATCTTGAAGGAGGGTCGGCTCACCGTGGTCGAGAACATCGACCTCGGCGAGATCAAGACGAAGAAGCTCGCCGGCGTCCTCGGTACGCTGAACTCCGGCAAGAAAACGCTGGTGGTCGACGATCGAGGCAACGAGCATCTCCGGCTCTCGATCCGCAACATGCGCGACAACCTGTATCTTCCGCCGGAGGGCGTGAACGTGTACGACCTGTTGCGTCACGATCATCTCGTCTTGTCCAAGGCGGCTGCCAAGGCCCTCGAGGCGCGCTGCCTGGAGCGTCAGTCATGAAGCCCCACGACATCATCAAGCGTCCCATCGCTCTCACGGAGAAGGCGTCCCGTCTGCGCGAGCAGAACAAGGTCGTCTTCGAGGTGGATCGCGACGCGAACAAGCTCCAGATCCGCGACGCGGTCGAGACGCTGTTCTCGGTCAAGGTCACGGACGTCAACACCCTCGTCCAGCGCGGCAAGATGAAGCGCATGGGGCGGGCCCTCGCCAAGCGCCGCAACTGGAAGAAGGCGATCGTGACGCTGCGGCCCGGAGACGACATTCAGTTCTTCGACGAATCGAAGGAGTAAGCGATGGGTATCCGCGCATTCAAGCCCACCTCCGCGGGCCGGCGTTTCTACAACGTTCACGATTTCTCCGAGCTCACGCGACGGGAGCCCGAGCCGAGCCTGGTCGAGTCGAAGCCCTCGACCGGAGGGCGCAACCACTACGGCCGGATCACGGTGCGCTTCCGGGGTGGCGGACACAAGCGCAAGTATCGGATCATCGATTTTCGGCGAAACAAGATCGGCGTTCCGGCGAAGGTCGCTCACATCGAGTACGACCCGAACCGCACCGCGCGCATCGCGCTGCTCCACTACCAGGACGGCGAGAAGCGCTACATCCTGGCGCCCGACGGCCTCAAGCAGGGCGACACGGTGATTTCGAGCCGCCACGGGGACATCCGCCCCGGCAACTGCCTACCGCTCGGCGAAATCCCCGCCGGCACGATGATCCACAACATCGAGACCAAGAAGGGCAAGGGCGGGCAGCTCGTGCGCGCCGCCGGAGCCGCGGCCCAGTTGATGGCCAAGGACGGCGACTACGCGCTCGTGAAGCTCCCGAGCGGCGAGGTGCGTCGCGTGCACATCGCCTGCCGGGCGAGCATCGGGCAGGTCTCGAACCTCGAGCACCAGAACATCACCCTCGGCAAGGCCGGTCGGAGCCGCTGGCTCGGCCGTCGCCCGCACAACCGCGGCGTGAGCATGAACCCGGTGGATCACCCGATGGGTGGTGGTGAAGGCCGCACGAGCGGCGGGCGCCACCCGACCTCGCCATGGGGCCAGCTCGCCAAGGGCAAGAAGACGCGAAACAACAAGCGCACGGATTCGATGATCGTCAAGCATCGCAAGGCGAAGGGCTGATATGGCGCGCAGTATCAAGAAGGGGCCGTTCATCGACGGCCATCTGTTGAAGAAGATCGAGACGACGACGAGCACCGGCGACAAGAAGCCGATCAAGACGTGGTCGCGTCGCTCCACCATCATCCCCGAGGCCGTCGGTCTCACGTTTGCGGTGCACAACGGCCGGAAGTTCGTGCCGGTCTTCGTCACCGAAAACATGGTGGGTCACAAGCTCGGCGAGTTCGCCCCGACGCGGACCTTCCACACCCACGCCGGCGACAAGAAGGGCGGCAAGCCGTCCAAGCCCCCGGGGCGGCGGTAGCAGCGCGGGGGGGACGCGGGCCGCTGAGTCTCGCTCGATCCTCGGCGCGCTCCGCTAGCCATGCCTCGACGCACATCGGCCCGGTTTGGGTCGATGTGCGTTCAGAGGGAATTCGGATTTCGAATGACGAGCACGGGGTCTTCCGGCGCCCCGATGAGGGAGGGGTGGTGTTCTTGCCGGTCCTGACACTGCCTGATACGAGGGTACATGCGCTGGTTCTTGGTGCTGCTCATGGCTCTCGCTTCGGTGACCTCGCAGGTCAATCTGAAGCTCACGTCGGCACGATTGCCGCTCAGCTATGCCCAAGCAGTCGAGCTCGGGCTCGGCAACGCCGTGACGCTCTTGCTCCGCGCCGGGTCCCTCGCCGGCATCGCGCTCCTGCTCACCTGGTACACGTACAAGTACTTCGGGTTCCTGGAGCTCTTCGTGGCCTCCTCACTCACCTACATCTTGGCCGTGCTGGTGGGGCGAATGGTGTTCGAGGAGCCGATCACGTGGACGCGCATCGGCGGCGTCGCGCTCGTGGCCTGTGGAGTGGGGCTGTTCTTCGTGAAGTGACGACACCGCGGCGGGTCACGTCGGATCCATCCTGCGCAGTCCGTCTGCTTCCGTCTCTTCACACAACCGGATGACCCGCGCGGCATCGTCGTAGCCGACGAGGATGGGAGCGCGCTCCCGGACGGCATCGACGAAGTTGTCGATCATGACCTGACAAGCCTGGTCATGGTTGTAGACCGTCATCGGGTAGCGGCGGAAGCCGAAGTCCGGGTGGCTCATGAGGCGCTTCGAGAGCTTGCTGAACGTGCGCAAGAAGGCCAGCGTCGCCGTGTTCAAGGTGCGCAGGTAAGTCGAGAACCCGAGGGAAATGAGCTGGGGCGGGAGCTTGATGTCGGTGATGTTGACTTCGGTATGGGATTTCCCTTTGCCGAAGAAGTCGGCCGCTTGCACGAACTCGCCATCCTTGTACAGGATGCCATCGATGTAGGTGCCCTTCTCGCCCAGCACGACGAGATCGTTGACCTGCGGGTAGACGCAGTACGTGTTGATGTGGGACTTGGCCACGACGTTGCCGGGGAACTTGAGCATCACCGTCGCCGACGTGTAGTCCGCCCGGTATTCACGGAATGCGTTCTTGCTGAGATAGGTGCTGTGTTCCGTCGGCGGACCGCCGGCGAGATGCATCAAGAGGTCCAGGGGGTGGCAGGCGTGCCCGAAGAGGAGGCTCTGGCCATGCTCCATCCTCCATGAATCGAACTGCACGCTGCGTTTGCTCATGTCGTGCCAGTAGTTCGCCTCGAGATAGAAGAGGCGCCCCAGGACGCCGCTCTCGATCAGCTCGCGCGCCTTCGCAAAGGGCGGCGCGTGGCGCATCTGGTGGTGCACGCCGAATACGAGGCTCGGATGCGCGTCGAGGTAGGGCTTCAGGCGCTCCGCCTCGGCGTGGCTCGCTACCATCGGCTTTTCGACGAGCACGTGCTTTCCGGCTTCGAGCGCGGCAACGATATCGTCGAAGTGCGCGTGGTCCGGTGTGCAGATCGAGACTGCGTCCACGCGGGACAAGAGCTCGGCGCGGCTCTGGACTCGCTCGACACCCGGCAGCTCGACGTCCCTCACGTCGTAGCCCACGATCTCGCCGATCGCCGGGTTGCGGCGGAACCGATGTGCGTGAGCCCTGCCGGCGCCCCCCAGCCCGACGATACCGATGCGCAGCGACATCCGTTACCCATCCTCCTTTCGCCGCGCGAGGGCGACGTAGTTACAAGGATACTTCTTCGAAAGCTTGGAAGCGACGTCCAGCGCGCCGAGCAGCCGCACGAGCACGAGATAGTTGAGGGCCCATGCCACGCGGCGCAGACCGGGCACCGCGCCGAGCGTCGTGAAGAACACGAGGCTCAGCCCGTGGCCCAAGAAGGAGAGCACACCGCCGACCTCATCGACGGAAAGGAGCTCGAAGCCGCCCCGCTCGAGCAGGCTCGCGAGGCCGAACCGCGTGTACCGGAAGTAGTCGTTCGGCTCCTCGTGGAGCGGCGAGAGATGCGGAACGGAGAGGATCAACAGTCCGCCCGGCTTGAGGACGCGCGCCATTTCACTGACGGCGTCCCAGGGTCGAGGGACGTGCTCGAGCACCTCGGTACAGACGATCGTGTCCACCGAGCGCGTGCCGATCACGGGCATGTCCTGAATGTCGGCGATGTGGGTGACGTCTCCACTCCGGTTCTCGACGTCGATGGTCACGAGATGAACCCCCCGCTCACGCAGCGTCTGCTTGTAGGGGGCTCGCCCAGAGCCGGCGTCCAGGACGACCCCATGCGCATGCCGCTCGATCAACCGCGCGGCGCGCTGGTAAACGCCGAAGCTCGTCAGGCTGAACGTGTGCCCCAAGCCCCGCTCGCTCAGCCACGCGTCGAGCTCGTTGCGTTGTCGCTTCAGGAAATCAGAAAGGCGGCTCACCATGGCGCCCGCCCGCGGCGCGCGTGGGCGGCGCCCTGCTCGGAAGTGATGTCGTTCACGAAACGGCGGGCGCTGCACCGGATGTCGAGCTTTTCGCGGAGCTCGTGCGAGAGCGCGCGCGGCGGCTGCTCGAGGAAGCGCACGAGGGCAGCCGCCATGTCAGCCGTTTCGGGGCGACACACGATCCCGGCGTCGTGCTCCCGAACCAGAGCGCCCATGTCGCCGACGTCCGTCACCATCAGCGGCAGGTCCATCTGCAGCGCGTCGCTCAAGACGAGCGGTATGCTCTCCTGGCGAGAGGGAATGATGAGTCCACGCGCTCGTCGGAGCACCGTGGCGACCTCGCGGGCGCTCGTGGGGCCGAGGATTTCGACGCGGCTCTGGAGCCCGAGCTCTCGGACGCGCTCACGGACCACCGGCTCGAGCGGGCCGAAGCCGTGGGCCCGGAGGCGGAAGTCGGGGGGGAGTCGATCTCGGACGGTCCCGATCGCGTCGATCAAGAGGTCGAGTCCCTTGTTCCGGTGATAGCGACCGAGATAAAGGTAGTACCCGCCTTCTCCTTGCAGGACGCCGTCGGGCTTCGGAAGCACGCGCGAAGTCGGCAGGAAGGTGACGGGCTCGCGAGTGAACGTCTCGAACCTACGGGCGAGCACGACGCCGTCGGCGTAGCGGAACCGGGCCCTGCTGCCCAGATGTCCGAGCAGCGCACCGAATCCCGGCAGCTCGCCGAGGGTCCAGATGTCGGAGCCGAGCGCCCAGACCGAGTAAGGGGTTCCTTCGAACAAGCGCCCGACCTCCGCCCACAAGCCGCAGGGAAATACCCAGAAGCAGAGCACGTGATCCGGGCGGAACTCGGTGATGAGCCGTCGTGCAGCGAGGCTGCCGAGCGCGACGATGCTGCCGAGGCGTACGATCCCACGCACGTCCTTCATGCTGATGTGGGCGATCGACTCGTCCTCACCGAGCCATTTGAAGAACGTCGTGCCCCCGTGCCGAAAATCGTGGCGGGCACCTGCCTTGTACGGTGTCAGGACACGCACGTCGTGACCGAGATCGGTCAGCGCCTCGGCGAAGTCTTTGACGCAGGCTCCCGCGTTGACCACCGTGTCGGCGTTGCTCGGGAACGAAGTGGCGAAAAGCGCGATTCGCATCGTCACTCTTGGAGGCGAGCCACGCAATACAGGTAGCGAAACTCACGAGACGGCGCGCCGCTGCGTAGCGGCTGCGGCGGCTCGTACGGCAGATCCAGCCCCGAAAGGTCGCGCGGCATGCGCGGCAGCGGACCGAAGAGCATGCGGCGCACGAGGGCTTTACCGAGCATGCTCTTCGGAACGAGTCCGAGCCGCCGAACTACCGCCTTGACCGGGCGCAGCGCGCGGTGTCGAAGTGGCAGTGATGTGGTGGGCGAATACCCGAACACCTCGGGCTGGAAGCCTGCTGACGAAAACAACGCCGTGAGCTCGCGTGCCCCGTAGTAGCGCCGACTGTGGACGCTCGGTACGAAGTCGAACAAATCGGG
Source organism: uncultured Sorangium sp. (assembly GCA_964475255.1). Taxonomy (GTDB): domain Bacteria; phylum Myxococcota_A; class Polyangia; order Polyangiales; family Polyangiaceae; genus PMG-095. Next base: position 654 of record CAYYWA010000301.1, on the reverse strand, counting down.
GTTGGTGGTAGAGACGATCAAAAGACCCCTGGGGGTCAAGACGCGGCGGCATTCCCGGAGAAACGGCTCGACCTCGGGGACGTAGTAGATCGCTTCGAACAAGACGATTGCGTCTACGGAGCCGTCGTCGGCCGGCAGGTGCTCCGCGCTGGCGACTTCTACCGGTACGCGATCGCCGTGGGTTGCTTGCGCCATGGCCACGTTTCCCGCATCGATGTCGCAGCCCTTCACCGACGCGGCGCTTCCGCCGAGGAGAGCGAGCCCTTGGCCGGTCCCGCACGCCACCTCGAGCACCCGCAGCCCGCGGCAGAGCTCGCTCGCGAATCGGTAGCGGTGGTACATGTCCGCGATCTGGCCGGGCGTTGCAGGCTCGTCGCTCCGCTCAGTAACCTCGGAAAAATCGGCCTGCCATCCTACTTTGGGGCGAGCGGGCATCGGGATCTGGCTCGGGCGCCCATGCTTAGTCGAACTCTGTCCCCCAGTCCACCGGACCCCAAATTGGTGCGATCCCGCTTGATGGACAAACGACGCAAGGGGGCGGAGGGCGCCCGCCGGGGGGCGGCGGGGCGGGGTTACTGGCGCGTGAAGACGCCGACACCGTCGATTGTAGGCGAGCGGTTCGGCCCGTCGATCGTGTAGCCCACGCCGAGACGC
>CAYYWA010000300.1:0-7110 GCA_964475255.1 uncultured Sorangium sp. | reverse complement strand
CTAGGCCATGGACGAGCAAGCTTCGTCGGGAGTAGAAGGCGCGGAGAAGGAGCTGGATCCCGCGGCGGTGCTGATCGAGAACCAGCGCGCATTTCTGCGCTTCGTGGAGCGGCGGCTCGGAGATCGGGCGCTCGCCGAAGACATCGTGCAGGAGGCGTTCGTGCGCAGCGCGGACAAGCTCTCGACGCTCACCGACGAGGAGTCGGTCGTCGCCTGGTTTTACCGGGTGCTCAGGAACGCCGTCATCGATCACTACCGCCGCCACGCGGCCAAGGACAGAAAGCTCGAGGCCTTCGCGGCGGAGCTCGAGACCACGGCCGCTTCAACGGCGGAGGTCCAGCGTGCGGTGTGCCAGTGCGTGTCGACGCTCGCGGGCACGCTGAAGCCCGAGTACGCGGAGGCGCTCCGGCGCGTGGAGCTCGACGGCGTTTCGGTCAAGGACTATGCCGCGGAGGTGGGGATCACGAGCAACAACGCCGCCGTGCGCGTGTTCCGCGCGCGCGAGGCGCTGCGAAAGCAGGTGGTCCGCTCGTGCGGCGCCTGCGCCGAGCACGGTTGCCTCGACTGCACGTGCCACGGTTGAGCTTGGATCGGGGCGTCTTCGGCCTGAGGTTTCCGGAATCGTGCGCTAACCGAGGGGCCCGCTCAGCACCGTGAGCGCGGCGCGGAGGAGCGTTTCGGCGCAGAGGGGTTCGATGGTTGCGAGCGCGCGCGCGACGGCTCTCTTGGAGTCTCGCTCGGGAAATCCGAGACGGCGCAGACCTCGAATCACTTGCTCGCTCGCTGCTACCGTGCGTGCCGAGGGCGGCTCGGTGTAGTCGGTGCCGTCGGCGCGCAAGAATCGAAGCTTCGTCGAGGGGCGACCTTCGATCGAAAGCCGACCCGCGTGCAGGGCAGTATGGTGGCCGGCGCACAGCACGACGAGGTTGTCGGGCTCGTGCGTTCCGCCCTCTGCCCGCGCGCGCAGGTGATGGACGTCGAGAAACTTCCCGTGAGCGCAGCCGGGAACGACACAGCGCCCATGGTCACGATGGACGACATGCCGACGCACCGCGGGCGGAATGGCTTGGGTCGCCTTCGGCAGGCGCGCCGTTGCATCGTTTGCTGGAGGCGGGGGGTCCCGATGGGACCGTAGGTCCCCCACGTGGGGGAACGGTTCGTGGGGGGACTTCCGGTCGTGCTCGAGGTTGGTGTGAGCCTCGTCGTTCTGGGGGAGCACCGGCTCGAGGAGCTCACCGAGGTCCACGTCTGCGAGCTCCACGTCGTGATCATCGGCGTGGCGAGACTCGTCGTCGGTCGTTGCCCCGGAGATCCTGCCGATGATCTGTGCGTCGCATTCGACCATTTCGACGACCTCGGGGCCGAGCTCCACGTCGGTTCCGGCGCCGTGCTGGACTCCGCGCCCACATCGTTCGCACACGGTGATGGCGACCTGGTACGACGAGCGCCCTGTGTCGGAGGGGCCCTGCAAGATTTCGCGCGCCATCTGGAGAAGAAGCGCGTCATCGTCCATGGGCTCGGAGGAGCGACGCCGAATCGCGGCCGCGGCTTCGCGAAAGGTGGCGTACGTTTGTGCGCTTACGTCGAAGCGAAGGATATGCCGGTGCGCCTCGGGTCGTGCGGGCTCGGAGGGCCGATCTCCGGGTTGCCTACCGGACACGAGCCGCTCGATCTGGCGCACGGTCTTGCCGCGCGCAGCCTGGAGCCAGTCGTGCACGGTGTCGGGCGTCGCCACGCGGGCGAGCTCACGCACTGAGGACCAGGGCAGTGTGCCTTCGCAGAGGGCGGCGCGGAGCTCGGAGAGGTGCTCGAGAGCGAGCGCGGTCCGAAGCTTGTCGTCCGTGGTTCGAGGGCTGTAGCCGAACAGCTTTTCGACGTACTGCGGGAAGGATGCGTACCCGAGGTGTCGGTGCACCTCCGCGCGAAGCGCACGGAGCAGCGCCAAACCCTCACGGCCATCGAGCTCCGCGCGCTGCCTCGCGAGCCGCTCGAGCTCTTCGTGTGCAACGACCCACTCTACGTGCCCATCGACCCAAACACCCGCTTGCATGAGGCGAGCATACACCCGTGTTGCGCGACCTCTCTGGCGCCACGCAGACGCGACCTCGACGCTCGGATCGGCGCGCGAGGCGTTTCGGTCCCAAAGACGCGCGAGCGCGCCGCGGAGCGCGCGGCAAGGCCAATTGGGGCGTGCACCTGCGGTCCGGACGGCCGAGTGCGCCGAAAAGGCGTCAAGAGAAAACTGCAAGGAGCTGAGTCTTCGGCGCTCTAGTGCACCGCATATGAAATGCGGTCAATTTCGCGAGACCTGGTTCCTGCATCAATCGTGCTGCAGTCCCCGTCCGGGACGGTGGCTCGCATCGGACTTGCGGTGTACTGGTGCAGCGCAGATGAGATGCGGTCAGTTTCGCGAGACCTGGTTCCTGCATCAATCGTGCTGCAGTCCCCGTCCGGGACGGTGGCTCGCATCGGACTTGCGGTGTACTGGCCGACGAAGGCGTGCCTCGACCGCGCTCCCTTCGAACGGCGACCATCGGGCTCGATTCCCGACCAAAGCCGGAGGAAAGCGTCCGCACCGGAATCGGTCCTACGGTGCTTGCCACCCCTGACGACGAGCCGAGGTGGGTTGTCCGGCGTCGGCGCGCTGCACGGAGGTGTCGCCAACGGCGTGACACCTTACTCGACGACCGTCGTGCAGCCGTAGGTGACGTCTACGATGAGCACGCTTCCGGAGCGGAGGCGGGTGCACGCTTCGCCGCGGAGGGAGAGGGTGGCTTCGGCGTCCCAGTCCCAGCCGTTGTCGGCGTTTTGTGGGACGAGCTGGCCGTCGAAGAAGACGTTCACGAGGTTGGCGCGCTCCGGCATGTCGGCGAGGGTGATGGCGCACTCGATCGCGACGCCGGTGCCGATCTCGAGGAGGGCTTGCTCGAGCGCGGGGGCGTCGGAGACGGCGTAGTAGGCGGTCTCGCCGGTCTGCGCGGTGCCGCCGACCTCCGCGAGGCGATTCAGGACGGAGGCGTAGGCCTCGGCGCCGGGCATGCCGATGACGTAGGTCGGGATGCCGAGCGCGGCGAGGGCTTCGACGGCGCGGACGGTCTCGTCTTCGTCGACGCAGTTGGAGCCCGCGCCGGGGCCGAGGGCTTTCGGGTCGCAACAGCCGAGCTCGACGCCGCAGCGCCGTTCTCCGAAGGAGGCGCCTTCGAGATCGGGAATGCAGGCGGCGCTGGGGCACTCGGCGTCGACGTTGCAGTTGGGGGCGCCGTCGGTGGCGAGCACGACGGCGCTGCGCACGGAGGCGCCCGCGAGCTTGTCGCGGAGCGCGACGAGCGTGGCGGCGGTGGGGGTGCCGCCGAAGGGGTCGATGACGCTGAGGCGTCGGACGAAGTCTTGGAGGATCGGGCCCGTTTGGCCTGCGGCCGCATACGTGGGGGGATCGCCCTGCGTGAAGGGGAACACTTCGCGGCCCTCGGCACACGCGGCGGCTATCGACGGGAAGACGGCGGCGGCGTACTCGACGCGGTGACCGATGGCGCGCAGCACGGTGCTCACGGCGAGCTGCGCCGATTGCCACTTGCTCCGCGAGGTGTCGCCGAGGGCCTCGGCCATGCTCGCCGAGCGATCGAGCACGAAGTAGAGTCGCGGCACGTCGCTGAGCACGGGGATGCGCTCGCTGCCGCAGCCGGGAATGGTCGGCACCGGGATGTCGATGCGTCCGGGGCCGCCGCCGGCCGCGGGCGCACCGGCGCTCGAGAAGTAGGCGCGGGGCGGCCGTTCCGCGGCGGTGCCTGCGCGAAGAGCTGCAAGCCTGGGCGGCAGAACCACGGCCCACGCGTTAGCGTACTTCGGCCGGGCGCCCGCCGCAGGAGACATTGCGGCGCAGCCCGCGCTCCGCCCGGTGCCGTTGAAGCGACGCCGTTCGCCCTCGCCCGTTTTCCCGGTGTCGTTCGCCCGTCCGCCCTCGCTCGCCGCCCCTTCGTCCCGGTTCGGGAAGCCAGACCCCCGTGTCGGGCGTTATCGTCTGCTCGCGTGAGGCGCTCGCTCGAAACGCTCGCCTGGATGTTCGGCATCGTCGCCTGGCTGCTCTTGATCGCGGCCCGCGGCGACGCGCCGACGCTCCCGCGCGCGGCGGCTCCGGTGGAAACGGTGAGCGCTTCCGGGGCCCGTCTGTGCGTGGAGGTGGTCGGGGAGGATCGGCGCGCGCTGCCGGGTGCCGAGGTGGGCGCGGTGTTGGAAGAGAAGGAGCGGCGCTTTCGGCCCGTTCGGGAAGGGAAGACGGACGGCGCGGGGCGCGTGTGCTTCGACGGTGTTCCGCGCGGGCCGCTTTGGGTCATCGCGGAGGCGCGCGGGCGAGCGCGGGCGTCGCGCGCGCTGACGCTCGGTGACGACACGAAGGAGACGCTCGTGCTCGGTGTCGAGCACACGTTGGGCGTGCTGGTGCAGGACGATCTCGGAAAGCCGGTGCCGCGCGCGACGGTGCTCGTGACGTCGAGCGACGCGTTGCCGCACGGCGCGCTGACGGACGGCGTGGGCCGCGCACGGATCGCACGGTTGCCGCCCGCGCCGTTCACGGTGCAGGTGAGCGCCGAAGGGTACGAGACCGCGACGGTCCTCGATGCGCGCGACGAGGCGCGGCTCGTGCTCCGGCGGCTGTCGGCGATCGACGTCCACGTCGTGGACGCGGCGTCGCAGCCCGTCGCCGAGGCGACCGTGCTGATCGCCGGCTCGGGGCTCTGGCCCGCGCGGCGCGCGCGCACCGACGCCGAGGGCCTGGCGCGGATCCGCGGCCTCGCGCAGGGCACGTACGATCTGCGCGCCACCCAGGGAACGCTCGTTTCGGACACCCTGTACGGCTTCGAGCTCGGTCGCGGGGCGAACGAGCGCGTCACGTTGAAGCTCGAGCCCGGACGCATGGTGACGGCGCTCGTCACCGACGGCGAGAAGGACGACGCCCCGCCCGTCGCGGAGGCGGACGTGCTGCTCGTCGAAGACGGCATCGCCCCGTTCCCGCTGCATGGTCGGACGAACCGCGACGGCAAGGTCACGCTCGGTCCGATCGCGCACGGCACGGCCACGCTCACCGCGCGGGCGAGCGAGTTCGTGGGGGGACCGCTGGTTCCCGTGCCGGATGGGTTGAAGGGTCCCGTGCGCATCCCGCTCGTGCGCGGCGCCGCCGTTCACGGGGAGGTCGTCGATGCGCGGGGCTTTCCGATCGCCGGGGCCTCGATCGAAATCGTGGGCACCGATCGGCAAGGGTTGCCAATCGCCGAGACACCGGCCGCGCAGAGCTTTCGCGCGGCGCACTTCGAGTGGTCGCTCGAGGGGCCGCCGCCGCTCGTCCCCGCGGGCGAGCTCGGCGTGATGCCGGGACCCGTGCCGCCGATTCCGCGCTCGCCGGCGGCAGCGCTCGAAGGCCGCGTGCCGGTGCCGATGGTCGGGGGCGCTTCGGCGTGGATCTCGAACACCGTGGGCGCGTTCACCGCGCGGCCCATTCCGCCGGGGCGCGTGCGCGCGCTCGTGCGGCACCCCGAGTACGTCGAAGCCGCGAGCGAGCTCGTCAGCCTCGCGCCGGGGGGCGAAGCGCGCGTCAAGGTGGTGCTCCAAAAGGGCGGTTCCGTCGCGGGACGCGTCGTGGACGCGCGCGGCTTTCCGGTGGAGGGCGCCGTGGTGTTCCTCACTGCCGAGCGCGGCACGTTCGCGCGCGAGGTGCCCACCGCGCGCGACGGAACCTTCGCGTTCGAGGGCGTGCCGCGCGCGGTCGTGCTCGCCGTGGCGCGACCCGAGGCACCGCGACGCCGCGTGCTCCGCCACGTCTTCGCGGTGCCCGACGGCGAGCGCGTCGAGCGCGAGGTGGTGCTGCCCGAGCCGCGCGGGGCCGTGAGCATTCGCGTCGTCGACGCGGACGGGGCGCCCGTCGACTTTGCCGAGGTGCGCTCGCTCTCGCTCTCGCCGGAAGCGCCGCTGCGCACGACGTTGTTCACGGACGCGAGCGGTGTCGTCGAGGTCGCGGACGCCGGCGGGCTCCCGCTCCGCATTCGCGTGGACGCGCCGCGCTTCGCGCCCATCGAGCGCGAGATCGACGCGGCACCGAGCGAGATCACGATCGCGCTCGACCCTGGAGTGCTCGTGACGGGCCGTGTGACGGCGGTGCGCGGCCGTCGCGACGTCGAGAACGCCATCGTGACGCTCGAGTCCGGCGTGCATCGCCGTAGCACCACGACCTCCGCGGAGGGCGCGTTCAGCTTCAAGGGCGTTCCTGCGGGCTCGGTGCGCTTCCGCGTGAGCCACCCCGACTACGCCGAGGCCGTGGGCACGGCCGAGGTCACGAGCACCGGGCGCGTCGATCGTCCCTTCGAGCTGCCGCCGATCGATCTCGAGGAGCCCGGCATCGTCGAAGGCACCGTGCTCGACGCCGACGGACAGCCCGTGTCGGGGGCGCGCGTCGGGCCCGGGGTCGTGCCCGTCTACCTCCCGCAAGGCAACCTCCCGCCGGGGCTTGCCGTGACCGATGCCTCGGGCGCTTTCGTGCTTCGCGGACTGCGCTCGGGGTCGCTCGAGCTCTCGGCCTATGCTCCCGGCGTCGGGCGCGGCGCGGTCGGAGCGGTCGCGGTCGAGGCGGGCCGCACCACGAGCGGCGTCGTCATCCGCCTCACCGAGCCCGTCGAATCCGAGGAGCCCTTCGCCGCGGGCGGCCTCGCCGTCACCCTCGGCGAGCGCGGCAGCGGGAGCGCGCTCGAGGTCGTGGTCGTTCAGGTCGCCGCCAGCAGCGAGGCCGAACGCAGCGGGCTCCAAGCAGGAGACGTGGTTTCGGCGATCGACGGGCGTCGTCCGGCGTCCATGGCCGACGCGCGCGCCGCCTTCGCCGGCCCCCTCGGCAGCGACGTCGTCATCGAGCTCCGCCGCGAGGGAGCGCCGGTGCGGCTTCGCGTTCCGCGGGAGCCCGTGCGGCGGTGAGTTGGCCGCTCGCCCGCGGATAGGAAGCCCGGAACCTACGTTTAGGCCTTGTGCTCGGAGTCGAGCCGGTCTTGCGGTTCGGTCTCGTCGCCCGGCGAGAAGAGGAAGATCAGGGGAATGATGCTGATGGCACCGACGAGGGTGCCGACGATCTTGGCG
>CAYYWA010000299.1:0-7118 GCA_964475255.1 uncultured Sorangium sp. | reverse complement strand
GCTTTGCGGCGGCCGCCGCGGGCTTTGCCGGGCCGTCCGCGGGCGTCGCGGGGGCCTCCGCGCCCTTTGCAGGTGCGGCGGCGGAGATCGCGGGAGGAGGGGACGGCGGCGGGGTGCCCGTCCCCGCCGCGTGCGCCGGGAGCGGAGCCGTCAACGCACTGACGACCACCGTCGTCAGGATGGCTGCTCGGGATCGGAGGCCCCGCACCTCACGCCTCCTTCGAACCGGGCAGCCCCGACTCGGGGACGAGTACCTCGGTGAGGCGGATGCCGTAGCGTTCGCCGACGACGACCGCCTCGCCGCGCGCGACGAGGCGATTGTTCACGTAGAGATCGAGCGGCTCGCCGTTGTCCTTGCCGAGCTCGACGATGGAGCCTGCGCCGAGCCGCAGCACGTCCGCGATTTTCATGCTCTTGCGGCCCAGCTCGACGGTGATCTCCACGGGAACGTCCATCACGAACGCGAGCGCGTCGAGGCCGCGGGGCGAGTCGTTTCGAGTGGGAGCGCCCCCCGCGGACACACCGAGCGCGTCCGCGAGGCTGGGACGAGGAGCCGCGGACGCGTCCGGGTTCTGGCTGTGCGCGGGGCGGTTCGGGTCGTTCATACCCGCCGCTCATTCATTCTTCGTGCCGGCCTCGGATCTCGACGGAGAGCTGACCGCGCGACACCACCGGCACGCCCTGGAACTTGGCGACGCCGGCGACCCGCACCGTCACCGGATCGTCGGTGGCGGTGGGAAGGCGGAGGACCTGTCCCACCGTGAGGGTGAGCACCTTGTCGAGGCCGAGTCGGATGCGCCCGAGCTCGGCGGAGACCTCGACCGGAACGGTGTGCATGGCGGCCGCCATCTCGGGGTCCGCGGTGCTCTCCGGATCTCCCTCGGCGCGCTTCGCGGCGCTCTCGAGCGCCTCGGCCGCGACGACGACGCCGATGGCGGCGCCCGAGCCGTCGCCCTCGATCGTGCACTCGACGCGCAGGCCGTCGAGCGCGGTCGAGTGCAAGGTGTCGCCACGTCGGCGCGGCGAGAGGCTCGCGAGGTGAAGCTCGATGCCGACCTCGTTGCGCACGACGGCGATGAGCTCTTCCGCGAGCGCCCGCGCGATGCGCGCGACGACGGCCCGTTGCGCGGCGGTGAGCTCCGCGCCGAGGGCGATCACCGTCGTCCCCTCGCGGCCGCCGAGCGTGCCTTCGAGGAGCACGCCGAGCGCTGGCGCGTTGAACCACAAGCTCGCCCAGCCCGCCGCGTCCTCGTCCTTGAGCAGGACCTCGAAGGAGGGCCCGAGCTGGGCGTTCGCCGCCGCGGAGTCCGGCGAGAGAGAGACCGTGTCGGCGAGCAGGCGCGCACGCCGCCGCGCGAGGAACGGCAGCGAGCGCCGTCCGGCGCGCGCGAACTCGTGCGCGATGCGGCTCATCGCCTGGATGGCGGAGCGCAGCGGGCGTTCCCGACCGGCGAGGTCCAGCAGGCGGACGGCGGCCGGCGCGCCGCGCACCGGAAACGCCGAGGGGCGTGGCGGGGGCGGCGTGAACGGGAAGACGCGAGCGCTGCCTTGGCTCATTGAGTGACGAAGTCCGTGACCAGGACGCGGTTGACGCGCCCTTTGCCCATCGCGGAGCTCACGCTCTCGCTGAGCTCGCGCTTGACGGTGTCGAAGCGCTTGGCGTCCGTGAGCGTCTCGTAGTCGCGCGTGCGAAGGTACTCGATCGCCGCCTCGCGGCCGCGGGGCATGTAGTTCCTGAACTCGAGCTCTCCGATGCCGTCCCGGAGCTCCGCGGCGAGGCCCACCTTCACGTGATGGAGCTCTCCCTCCGCGTTCCGCACGTCGACGACGATCGGCGAGAACGTCACCGCGACGGCGACGTTCGGGTCGGCACCTTGGCTGGCTCGCGCGAGGACGCGCGGTCCGTACACCGTCCCGGCCACCGCGCCGCCCGTCAACAAGAGGCCCATGGAGAGGACCGACAGGGAGCGGAGCCACGGCCGCTTCCGCGATTCAGGGCTCGCCTGCTGGTTGCTCATGCCGAACCTCCGTCGAAGTGGTCGGGCGGGCCGACACTACCGCTTGATGTGGATGAGCTCCTGGAGCATCTCGTCGGCGGTCGTGATCGTCTTCGAGTTCGCCGAGAACGAGCGCTGGTGCTGAATGAGGCCGATGAACTCTTCGGCGAGGTCCACGTTGGAGCCCTCGAGCGCGCCGGCCGTCACCGCGCCGCGCCCGCCGCTCCCGGCGACACCGAGCGCTGCGGCGCCGCTCTCGCGGGTCTCGACCCAGAGGTTCTGCCCCGCGCGGCTCAAGCCGTCGTTCGCTCGGAACTTGGCGATCGCGAGCTGGCCGATGGCGATGCGCTGGCCGTTCGTGTAGAGGCCTTGAACGACACCGCGGCCGTCCACGGCCACGCCGCCGAAGTCGCCCGACGGATAGCCATCCTGGTTTTGGCTCGAGACGCCGGAGGGCGAGGCGAACTGGGTGATGCCGTCGAGCCCGGTTCCGCCCGCCGAGAGCGGCGTGCCGAAGTTGAGGGTGATGGCCTGTCCGGCGGTCGCTCCCGCGAAGTCGACGGAGATCGCCGTCGTGGTGGTGAGCGTGTCGAGCTCGCCATTCGTCGTGAAGCTCAGCGAGCCCGAGCCGACCTCCACGTTCGTGCCGGGTGAGGGCGGATTGAGCTCGTCGCCCGCGGCGAGCACGTAGTAGTCCCAGCTGTTCGCGCCGGTCTTGACGAAGAAGACGTCGAGCGGGTGGGAGTTGCCGAGCGAGTCGTAGACGGTGAGGGAGGTCGAGAAGTTCGAGGTGTTCGCGGGATCCTGCGCATCCCAGGGGAGCGTCGGGGCCGTCGCGGACGCGTCGAGGTTGGCCGTGACGGTCATCTGCTCGGTGGCGTGGGGCGCGATCGCCGCCGTGGGAGCGCGCAGCGACGACACGGAGGTTTGGAACGTGCCGTCGGGGTTCGCCGCGTAGCCTTGCACCTGGAGCCCGTTCGGATTCACCAAGTACCCTTCGGCGTTGACGACGAACTGGCCGGCGCGCGTGTAGAAGGTCGAGGTCACGCCGTCCACGGTCCCGAGCAGCGTGAAGAACCCGTCGCCGTTCAGGGCGAGATCGGTCGAGATCCCCGTATTTTGCAGCGAGCCCTGCGAAAAGAGCTGCTGGATGTCCCCGACGCGCACGCCGGCTCCGGGCACCGAGGCGGACGAGCCCGCGAGGATCGACCGGCCGAGAACGTCTTCGAAGACGACGCGTTGGGTCTTGAATCCAACGGTGTTGACGTTCGCGATGTTGTCGCCGATGACACCGAGCGCTTCGCCTTCCGCGCGAAGGCCGCTGGCGCCCGAGTACATTGCGCGCAGTACCATGTTCAGTTCCTCAGTTTGGCTTGTAGGGGTCGGTTCGGATCGGGTCGATTCGTCGGAGTGAGCGCCGCTGCGGGCTCGCGGCATTCGAGCAGGTGGAGCGGGGCATCAGAGCCCCACACGAAGGAGGTCGGAGACGGGCACGAACGTGCCGTTGTCGAGGTGTAGAACCGGGTAGCCTTTGTCGAACGAGACGGACTCGACGCGCCCGGTGGTCTCCTGGGAGACGAGGACCGGAGCGCCGTCCGCATCCTCGGCGGCGACGGAGACCGCGTAGGTGCCGGCGGGCTGAACGAGGCCCGAGTCGTCGCGGCCGTCCCAGGTCACGCGCACCGTGCCGGCGGCTTGTTCGCCGAGGTCGAAGGTGCGAACCACACGACCATTCGCGTCGCGCAGCGTGATGCGGGTGGTGGCGCTGGGGGCGTCGAGCGTGAACGCGACCGTGACGGGACTGCCGGAGCCGTCCGACGTGATCAGCGAGCCGCGGACGGTGGCCTGTTTGCCGACCATCCCCACGATCTCGGCGTTCTGCAGCCCCCGCGACTGCGCGGCGAGCAGATCGAGGCGATCGTTGATGCCCATCGCTTGCTCGAGAGACGAGAACTGCGCGAGCTCCGCGATGAACTCCTTGCTGTCTTGAGGCTTCAAGGGATCCTGGTACTCGAGCTGAGCGACCAAGAGCTTGAGGAAAGCCTCGCGGTCGAGCGCCTGTCCGGCTTGCGCGGTGAGCAGCGGCTCGGGATCGGCCAGGGTGGTGCTGCGAGTGGGGTCGACGGGGCTGCTCATCCAACGAAACTCACTTTGCGACCCTTCGGCTTGCGCCGCGGATCGGCGTTCGCGCGCTCGTCCGATTCGGTCCGAGCAGCGCGTTCTGTCTTCGTCGAAGCAAGAAGAGTGCCGCGTCCGTCGACGCGCACGACCTCGATCGAATCGACGCGGACGCCGACGGACATGAGCGCACCACGGAGCCGCGCCCGTTCGGGATCGACGACGGCGAGCGCCCGCGCGCCCTCCACGCCGATCACGACGCGCAGGCCGTGCGGCGCGCGCGTGAGCACCACCGCGAGCTCGCCGAGCTCGGGAAGACGCACGGTGACCTGAACGCGCTCCTCCGTCGGCACGGGCGCCTTCGCTCCGTTGCCGACATTTCCCGCGCCGTCCGCTCTCTGCGGGGTCGGCGCCGACCTCTGCGTCAGCGCTTTGCCACCCCGCTGCCAAGTCTCTGGCGACGCGTGCGGGGCCGGGAGCACCCGGGGTTGGCTCGGGTTCTCGAGCGCGGAGGCGAGCGCCGCTGCCCACGCCTCGAGCTCGGTGTGGTCCAAGGGGGGCAGCGGTGGGTCGAGCGCAGCGGGCTCGGCAAAGCCGACGGCCGCCGTCGGGGTCACGTCACCGCTCATGGCGCCTTGGTCTCCTTCCTGTCGCCCCGCGCTCGCTGCGCGGCGATTTCGTCGTGCTCGCGGCGGTCGCGGCGCTCGAAGGCCGCGAGCTCGCTCGCCACGATGTGCTGCTCGAGCGTCTCGAGCTTCTTGAGATCGGTGTGAGCCGCGCGCACCTGGTCGCGCGCCTTCTCGACGAGCCGATGCGCCTCTCGCACGTTCTGCGTGAGCGCGAGGCGCCGATTCGAAGAGCGCTGTCGAAACGCCTCGAGCTCGCAGAACTCTCGGGCCGGGACGTTCTTTCCGGCGAGCTCGGCGCGCTGCTCGGCCGCGCGGGCGAGCCGCCGTTCTTCTTCGGCGAGCGCTCGCTCGGCCACGAGGGCGACGTCCCGCGCGCGGGCGAGCTCCGTCTTCGTCTGGTCGAGGCGGCGCTCTCGAAGGTCGATGAGCTTCTGGACGCGTTTCTGTCTCGGACTCATGCTCGGGGTCACTTCTTCGCGAACGAGCGTTCGAGGGCGAACAATCGATTGCGCGTCTCGGGCAACGCGCTCCGTTCGGTGCCGCGCTGGCGGAGGAACGCCTCGATCTGCGGCGCGGCCGCGCAGGCGAGGTCGATGCGGGGATCGCTCCCGGACACGTACGCCCCCACTTGGATGAGGTCGGCCGCTTCGCGATGAGCCGCCAGCAAATCGCGAAGGTGGCCCGCGGCGCGTCGATCCGCCTCGGGCGCCACCTCGGTCGCGAGGCGCGAGACGCTCGCGAGCACGTCGATGGCCGGAAAGTGCCCGCGCTCGCCGAGCGCACGCGACATCACGATGTGACCGTCGAGGATCCCGCGTACGGCGTCGGCGATGGGATCGGAGAGATCGTCGCCCTCGACGAGCACCGCGTAGAGGGCCGTGATCACCCCGGGACCGCTGCTGGTGCCCGCGCGCTCGAGCAAGCGGGGCAGCGCCGCGAACACCGACGGCGGATAGCCCTTCGTCGCCGGGGGCTCGCCCGCGGCGAGCGCCGCCTCGCGCAGCGCCATCGCGTAGCGCGTGACGGAGTCCATCATGAGGAGCACGCTCTTGCCCTGATCGCGGAAGTACTCCGCGATCGCGGTCGCGGTCTCGGCGCCGCGGGCGCGGACGAGCGGGGGCTGGTCGCTCGTCGCGGAGACGACGACGGAGCGCGCGAGCCCTTCACTGCCGAGCGAGCTGCGGATGAAGTCGTTGAGCTCGCGCCCGCGTTCGCCGATGAGCCCGATCACGTTCACGTCCGCGTTCGCCGCTCGGCAGATCATCCCGAGCAACGTGCTCTTGCCGACGCCCGCGCCGGCGAAGATGCCCATGCGCTGCCCGACCCCGATCGGGAGGAAGCCGTCGATGGCGCGCACGCCGGTCACGAATTGTTGCTGGATGGGGCGGCGGCCGAACGGCGGCGGCGGTGCGGCGCGTAGCTCGGCGCGCTGCTCGAAGGGGGGCAGCGGGGCTCCATCGAGCGGCTGTCCGAACGCGTCCACCACACGCCCCAGCAGGTGCGGCCCGACCGGGACGAAGGCGCCGCGTCGGGTCGGCGTCACGCGCGCTCCGGGACGGACGCCGACGATCGGTCCGAGCGGCGTCGCGAGCAGGCGCCCATTTCGGAAGCCGACCACCTCGAGCTCGAGCGCCCGTTCCCCCTCGCAGTGGACGAGCAGGGTGTCGCCGACCGCGGCGCGGAGCCCGCCCACCTCGACGATCATGCCGACCACCTCCAGCACGACACCCGTCGGTGCGTGAACGGGCAGAGTGCGACAGCGGGCGATGAGCGGATCGAGCATGGGGTCAGCGTGACGGCGGCTCCTCGGAAGCGAGGCCGCGAAGCAGGTGATCGAGTCGGGTTTCGAGGCTCTCGTCGACGCGACCGAGCTCGGTCTCGACGACGCAGCCGTCGGGAGGAAGCGTCGGGTCCAGCACGATCTCGAGGGCGATCCCGCGGCTCCGCAGCCGAGCCGAGAGGTCGTCGCGCGCGCTCTCGAACCACGCTCCGAGGCGCACCGTCACCTGGTCGTAGGCGCCGAGCGCTTCGAGGCCCTCCTGCACGAGCCCCACGACGAGCCGCGGATCGAGCGCGAGCTCGCGAGCGATCACCCGGCGCGCGATGAGACCAGCGAGCTCCGCGAGCTGCTCTCTCGTTTCGAAGAGCAGCCGCGCGCGCGCGGCGGCGAGCTCTTCGAGCGCCGTGCCGAACGCCGCGACGAGCTCGGGGGGTGGTCCCGGCGGCTCGGACGGGGCGCTCGGGACGCGCAGCGACTCGAGCGGGGGAGCCATCTCGAGCGCGAGCAGCGAGGTGTGGGGCGGTGACGAGAGGACCACCGGTTTGGACGGCGGCTCGATCGAGTGGGTTCCCGTCGGCACGCGCGGGGGAGGGG
>CAYYWA010000298.1:0-7126 GCA_964475255.1 uncultured Sorangium sp. | reverse complement strand
GCGCAGGACCTCGGCTACCGCCGCTTCTTCGACATCAGCTCGCTCGTGGGCTTGCGCGCCGAGAACCCGCGCGTGTTCGCCGCCACGCACGCCCGGATCCGGGAGTTTTTGGAGCAGGGCATCGTGCACGGCGTGCGCGTCGATCACATCGACGGGCTGCGCAACCCGCTCGAGTACCTCGAGCGGCTCCGCGGGCTCGCGGGCGACGCCTGGATCCTCGTCGAGAAGATCCTCGAGCCCGGTGAGCGCCTGCGCAGCGAGTGGCCGATCGACGGCACCACCGGATACGACTTCTTGAACGAGCTCGACGGGCTCTTCGTGCGCCCCGAGTCGAAGACGGCGCTCCTCGAGCTCTATGCCGAGCTCACGGGCGAGCCCACCGACTACGTGGAGGTCGTGCGCGACAAGAAGCACCTCGTGCTCCGCGATCTGCTCGGCAGCGACCTGAACCGGCTCACGCAGGACCTCCTCGAGGTGTGCGAGGAGAACCGGCGCTTCCGCGACTACTCGCGCCACGAAGTGCACGAAGCGCTTCAGGAAGTGCTCGCCTGCTTCCCCGTGTATCGGACGTACGTGGACCCAGATCGGGCCGTCACCTCGGAAGAGGACGCGCGGGTGATCCGGCGGGCGATCCAGGCGGCGAAGGACGCCCGCCCGGACCTGGACGCCGAGCTCCTCGACTTTCTGGAGCGGGTGCTGACGCTCGACGTGCGCGGCGCGCGGGAACGCGAGCTCGGCGCGCGCTTCCAGCAGACGAGCGGGCCGGTGATGGCGAAGGGCGTGGAGGACACGGTCTTCTACTGCTACGTGCCGTTCGTCGCGCTCAACGAGGTGGGCGGCGCGCCGAACCACTTCGGCCGGAGCCTCACCGAGTTTCACGAGAAGTGCCGGGAGCGGCAGCGGCACCGTCCGTACGAGCTCGTCACCACGTCGACGCACGACACGAAGCGTGGCGAGGACGTGCGCATGCGCCTGATGGTGCTCTCGGAGATGCCGGAGGCGTGGAGGCTGGCCGTGCTGCGCTGGTCGGCGCACAACGAGCGGCATCGGAAGCACGGCTTCACCGACGCGAACACCGAGTACCTCTTTTACCAGACCCTCGTCGGCGCGTTCCCGCTGTCGACCGAGCGCGCCAAGGAATACATGCTGAAGGCCGCCCGCGAGTCGAAGCGACACACGAGCTGGACGCGCATGGACGAAACGTACGAGCGCGCGCTCGTCGAGTTCGTCGAGCGCACCCTCGACGATCGCGAGTTCGTGAGCGACGTCGAGCAGTTCGCGGCGCGCATCATCCCGCCGGGCCGGGTGAACTCGCTCGCGCACAAGCTCGTTCAGCTCACCGTTCCGGGCGTTCCCGACCTCTACCAGGGCAGCGAGCTCTGGAACTTGAGCCTCGTCGATCCCGACAATCGCCGACCCGTGGACTACGATGTGCGTCGGCGCTTGTTGGCCGAACTCGAAGGGATGTCGCCCGACACCGTGCTCGCGCGGGCCGACGAGGGGCTGCCCAAGCTCCACGTCGTTCGTGAGGCGCTTCAGCTCCGACGCCGGCGCCCCGAAGCGTTCGGCCCGGACGGGGACTACGAGCCGCTCTTCGCCACCGGTGAGCGGCGGGACCATGTGATCGCCTTCGTTCGCGGAGGCGCCGTGATCACGGTGGTGACACGCTGGCCCGTCCTGCTCAGCGGCGGGCTCGGGGACACGCGCCTCGGGCTGCCCGAGGGGCGGTTTCGCAACCTGCTCACCGGGGACGTCGTCGAGGGGGGAGAAGTGCCCCTGAACGAGCTCGTTCGCGCGTTCCCCGTGTGCTTGCTCGAACGACAGGGGGCGTGAATGCGAGTCTCCGTGTGGGCGCCCAAGGCCACGAGCGTGCACCTCGTCTCCGGCGACCAGCGGTTCCCGCTGGAGCGCGCGGAGGGTGGGAAGTTCACCGCGGAGCTCGCCGAGCTCGGCCCCGGGCACGACTACGCCTTCAGCGTGGACCACGGCGATCCGCGTCCCGATCCGCGCTCGCGCCTGCAACCCTACGGGGTGCATGGCTTCTCGCGCGTGCCGGATCCGCATTTTACCTGGACCGATCGGCGTTGGCAGCCGCCGCCGCTCGCGGGAGGGCTCATCTACGAGCTCCACGTGGGCACGTTCTCCGCCGAGGGCACGTTCGACGGCGCGATCGCGCGCCTCGACCACTTGCTCGAGCTCGGCGTGACCCACGTCGAGCTGATGCCCGTCGCGGAGTTTCCGGGAACGCGCGGATGGGGCTACGACGGCGTCGATCTCTATGCGCCGCACCACGCGTACGGTGGCCCCACGGGGCTCAAGCGCTTCGTCGATGCGTGCCACGCGCGCGGCCTCGCGGTGCTGCTCGACGTCGTCTACAACCACCTCGGTCCGAACGGCAACTATCTCTCGGTGTACGGCCCGTACTTCACGGACCGCTACCGGACCCCCTGGGGCGACGCGCTGAACCTCGACGGGCCGGAGAGCACGGAGGTGCGGCGTTTCCTCATCGAAAATGCGCTCTACTGGCTCGACGAGTACCACCTCGACGGCCTCCGGCTCGACGCGGTGCACGCCATCGTGGACACCTCGGCGCTCCACTTTCTCGAGGAGCTCACGCTCGAGGTCCGCGCGCTCGAGTCGCACCTCGAGCGGCGCCTCGTCGTCACGGCCGAGAGCGACCTCAACGACGCGCGGCTCGTGCGGCCACCGGCGATGGGCGGCTACGGGCTCGACGCGATGTGGAGCGACGACGTCCACCACGCCCTCCACGCGGTGCTCACGGGCGAACGCACGGGGTACTACGAAGACTTCGGGACCATCGCGGCGCTCGAGAAAGCGCTGACGCGCGGGCTCGTGTACGACGGCGTCTATTCGCCGCACCGAAAGCGACGGCACGGTCGCCTCGCGCCGGATCTGCGCGGCTCGCAGCTCATCGCGTTCTTGCAAAACCACGATCAGGTCGGCAACCGAGCGCGCGGCGAGCGCATCGGACACTTGGTCTCGCTCGATCGGGTCCGCGTGGGCGCCGCGCTGTTGTTCACGGCGCCCTTCGTCCCGCTGATCTTCCAGGGCGAGGAGTGGGCGGCGAGCGCGCCGTTTCCGTACTTCACCGATCACGAGGACCCGGAGCTCGGGCGCGCCGTGAGCGAAGGGAGGCGGCGCGAGTTCGGCGCCTTCGGCTGGCGCCCCGAGGACGTCCCCGATCCCCAGGCTCCGGAGACCTTCACCAGGGCGAAGCTCGATTTCCAGGAGATCGAGCGCGCTCCCCACGCCGAGACGTTCGAGTGGTATCGCCGGCTCGCGCGCCTCCGGCGCGAACGCCCCGAGCTCACCGATGATCGGCTCGAGCGCGTGCACGCGCGCTCCGACGAGGGCGCGCGCACGCTCGTCCTCGAGCGGGGCCGCGTCGTGGTCGCCTGCAACCTCGGCGACGAGCCGGCCGTCGTCCCCGCGAGCGCGGTGGAGGGCCGCACGCTGCTCCTCGCCTCGAAAGGGCCGCCGCGTTCCAGCGGGAACGGCGCGCTGCTCGAGCCCTGGTCCGTCTCCATTCTCGGTTGAGCGCGCAGCAGGGCCGCACGGTGCCCACTCGCTCCCACCATCACGAAGTCGCGCCGCGTGCTTCGCTTTGAGGGCGCGAAGGTCCGGCGTACTCTCGCCGAGCATGCGTTCACGAACCCTCTCGAGCTCGAGCTGGCTCATGCTGATGCTCGCCCTCGCGGCCGGTGCCTGCGACGACGGCGAAGATCTCGGCACGGAGGCGGATCGGTACGGAGTCGGCGCCGAATGCAGCGACGACACGCAGTGCGGAAACATCGGGTTGCGCTGCCTCGACGACTTCAAGGGCGGCTATTGCGGTTTGAAGGGGTGTACGCGTGACGCCGAGTGCCCGGAGGGCTCCGCGTGCGTCGCCCACGAGACCGGAGAGACGTACTGCTTTCGGATTTGCATCGACAAAGCCGAGTGCAACCTGAACCGCACGCTCGACGATGCCTCGAACTGCTCCGCGAACGTCATCTTCGTCGAGCCCGGCAAAACGGTGAAGGCGTGCGTGCCGCCGTCGGGAACATGAGCCGCGCAGCGCGAGTGCTCTCGTGCCTGGTGCTCCTCGCGTGCAACCACGCGGGCAGCCGCGTTTCGTTCTCGGAGTCGGACTCGGCGACTCGGGAGGGCGAGGCGCTCGCTTCGGCAGGGAGCTCGACGGACCCGGGGAGCGGCGGGACGGACGCGATCGCGACGGGGGAGGGAGGGCTCGGTGAGTCTGCGCGGCACGAAGATGCGAGCGGAGGCGAGGCGAGCCCCGAGCCCGAGCGCGCCGACGGTGGTGGGGGCGGCGTCGCTGGCGTCGCTGGCGTCGCCGGGGGCAGCGTCGAACGAAACGCCGAGCGCGAGGAGGCCACCCGCCCGCGGAAGGCGGCGCGCGCCGTGCTCGCTCGCGAGACGCTCGCTCAGTGTTCGCCGAAGGCCTTGAAAGCGAAGAATCTCGAGCCGATCCAGGTGACCACGACTTCGCATCTCGGCGGCTGTCCGTTGCGCATCGTCAACTCGTCGAGGAGCGTTGGCGGTCACGTCCTCTCGGACACGAGGGTGCCGTTGTTCCAGGTATTCACCGAGCGCGAGCGCCTCCTTGCGCAGCTCGCTTGCGGTCCGCAGCGTAAGCCGACCATCGATACGGACCAGAACACGTACGCCGTCTTCTACGACGTGATTCGGAGCTCCGAGGACCACGCGGTCGTCTTCTCCGTGGACGACGGCGAATCGGTGCACGTCGGACTCCAGGTCAGGCGCGTGTGCCAGGGCATGGCCCCGTACGACGTGATGACGAGCACCGTGATCGTCATCCCCGGGCCCCATCGAAACGTGACGCTTCACCGCTGCGCGCCGCGCATTCCGAGCTGCGGTCCGGTTCCATAGACGGGCCGAGGGTCGCTCCCGCTCTCGAGCGGCGCCAACGGCGCGGGGGCGCCTCGGAGCCCGCTGCGCGCACGGAACGTTCCTCGACGTGCACCACTCGTGCGTGCGGGCAGACGGCGGAACGCACGAGCCCGACACTCTGGTCCCGCTTCGCATCGCCGCCTTCGAGTAGCTCGCGAGCAACTTCCTGACCTTCGTGCATTTTCCGCAAACGCTCGGGCCGCTTCTCTGAGCCTCGATTTCGGCCTTTTCCGACTAGGAACCCCGAAATCTAGGCTTAGGAAGCCGGCGCGGGATAGCTGCTCAGGGCGCGGCCCTCGGCGAGGCGCGCGACGTAGTCGGTGAGGGGGGCCATGCGGCGGCCGGCGAGGCGATCGAGGACGCGCGCGACGGGGAGCGCGGTGGTACCGTCGCGGAGCTCGAGTTGGTAGGACTCAGGGCCCTCGGCGCGCGGGACGTTTCGGAGGCGGGCGCCCAGGGTGTGCGTGAGGAGCTCGGCGACGTAGGCGCCGACGAGCAGCGCGCCGCGCCGGACCCAGGGCGCGCTCGGATCGGGAGGCGCGCGCTCGGGTGCGACGAGCGCGACGTAGCGGTCGAGCGCCGTGAGGCTCGCGGGCGAGAGGTCGAGCTCGCGGTGGAGGACGTTTCGGCAGTAAAGGCCAATCACGGAGCCCGAAATCAGTCGCCCGATCTCCCGGAAGCGCTCGGGAGACGGCCACGGCTCGGGATCCCAAGGGCTCGGCGGCCCGATCGACAAGGGCACGGAGTTGCCGAACGGATCGGCGCCGGGGTGCAGGCGCGCCGGCGGCTGGAACACGAGCGGCTCGGCGCGGGCGATGCGGAGCGCGACGCGCTCGCACGGCGCGACGGACAGGCCGGTCGCGATCACGGTGGCAGCGCCCGGGTCGAACCTGCCGCCGTTCCACTCTCCGCCGTAGGCCTGGCGCAGGCACTCGCCGAGGTAGGAACCGAGCACGAGCACGACGGGCTCACGCGGAGGGCGGCGCGTGCGGCCGTAAACGAGATCGATCGCCGCGACGAGGCGCTCGACGCTGAAGACCGAGCAGTCGTACGGAGCGAAGTGACGGAGGACGGGCAGAATCGTGAAGCGAGGCGCGGCGCCCCGCGCGAGCTTCGGCCACGGCGTCTGCTCGGTGCGCGGCAAGCTCGCCCAAAGGCTCGCGCACGCGCTCTCGAGCGCGCGGCGCGCCAAGGAGTCGTCACCGTCGAAGAGCGCTCCTTCGGCCTCGCCGAACGTCTCCACGATCGCCTCGACGGACACCGGCGCGGGGGGAGGGCGCACCGAGGGCGGCGCGGCTGCCGCGCGTTTCGGCTCTCGCTTCCCCTCGAGCGCCGACGCGGTGACGCTCGCCTCCTTCGGGTCGATGCTCTCGAGGCGCGAGAGCGCGCGCAGCGCCTCGTCGTCGAGACCGAGGCGCTTGGACGCGAGCGCCACGGCGGCGAGCGCGTCGACCTCGGTGGGATCCTGCTCCAGCGCTTCTTGAGCGAGGCTCACGGCGCGCGTCGCGGGGCCGTGCTCGGCGAGCGCCGCCGCTCGGAGCGAGATCACGCGCGCGGAGGGCGGGATGGACTCCGACGGCGCGAGCAAGGCGTCGGCTTCACGAGCGAGCGATTCGTCTCCGGTGCGCCGGGAGAGGCGGATCAGCGCCCACGCGCAGGTGACGCGCGCGGCGAAGGCGTCGGGCGCCGCACTGAGCGCCGCGCGCGCGTGCGTGACGGCGAGCTCCGGCTCCGACAGCTCGACGAGGAGTTGGGCGAGCCGCGTGCGGACCTCGGCGTTCATCGTGTCCGCAGACAGCGCCGGGGCGAGCACCGCGAGGGCCCGCTCCCGCGCGCCGAGCGCGAAGAGGGCTTGCCCGCGCAGGACGGCGATCTCCGGATCGGTGGTCTCTGCTGCGCGGTCCGCGAGGTCGAGCGCGCTCTCCGGCTCTCCCGCATCGAGCGCGCTCTGGATCTCTCGGGCGCTCGTGCGCGGAGCGTGCCCGATGCTCGGCGGCCGGGGGATGTCGGGCGTCTCGCGGTCGCCGGACCACTCCGGTGGATCGGTCGTGACCGCGGGAAAGCCGGGCAGCGTTCCGGCGGACTCGACGGCGCGGACGTCCTCGACCACCGCGGGCGGTGGTTCCGCAGTCGGGCGCTCGAGCGGACCCGCCGCCAGCCCCCACGGCGAGAACCGCGGCACGAGCGGGGCGCG
>CAYYWA010000297.1:5096-7128 GCA_964475255.1 uncultured Sorangium sp. | reverse complement strand
GCGCCGCCGCGTGAGCCCGACGGTGAGCGCCCGGCGCGGGGACGCCGATCAGAAGCGCTCGACCTCGCGCTCCATCCCCCGCTGATCGCGGGCGCGGAGCTGACCGACGGCGGCGACGACCAGGCCGTCGCGGGTGAACAACGCCTGGGCGGCCTGCGTCACGGCCTCGCGCTTCACCGCGGCGAGCTCTTCGCCCCGCGCGCGCGGCGTCCGCGCGGAGCCCGTGAGCTCGGCGTACCCGAGATAGGCGGCGAGCTCGGCCGGATCGCGCGCGGCCGCGCGGAGCTGCCAGGCCACGCGCCGTTTCACCTTCTCGAGCTCGCGCTCCGTCGGTCCCGAGGTGGCGAGCCCGCGCGCGATCTCGAGCAGCTCGCGGAGGAGCTCTGGTGCGCGTTCGTGCGTGCACTCGCTCGCGAGGGAGAGGAGGCCCGCGTCGGAGAACGTCTCGTACGCCGCGGACACGTTGTACGCGAGCCCGAGCTCGTCGCAGATGCGGTGGTAGAGTCGCGCCGACATGCCGTCGTCGAGCACGCGGAGCAAGAGCTCCGTCGCGGGCTCGAGCGGATCGCCGCCACCGGGGGCGCGGAACCCGACGCGGACCGCCGTCTGGCTCGTCGTATCCTTCACGAAGCGAAAGCGCGGGGTGCGCGGAGGCGGCGGGGGCGGGCCCGCGCTCGGCGGCTCGCCCGTCGGCAGTCCGTCGAAGGCGGCGGCGATCTCCTGCGCGATGCGCTCGCGATCCACGGCGCCCGCCACGCTCACGATCACGCCGGACGCCGTGTAGTGGCTGCGGTGCGCGGCCTCGAGCATGGCGCGATCGAAGCGCTCGAGCGCCTCGAGCGGACCGGTGATGGGGCGGCCGAGCCCGTGATCGGGGAACGCGAGGTCGACGAGGATCTCGTCGGGATCCACGACGTCGCCCTCTTCGTTCAGCGACTCGAGGATCTCCTCGCGCACGATGCGGCGCTCGATGTCGATCTGGCCGAACAGCGGCGCGCGACACACCTCGCCGAGCAGCGCGACCACCGCGTGCGCCGTCTCTTCCGGCGCGGTCGCGGCGAGCACCGAGTGGTCGGAATACGTCGCGGCGGAGAGCTCGCTGCCGAGCTCTTCGAACGCGAGCGCTTGGGCGTGCGCCGACGGATGACGGGGCACGCCCCGGTGCAGCATGTGCTCGAGGAAATGCGAGATGCCGCACTGCTCCGCGGTCTCGAAGCGCGGGCCGCTGCGCACGTGCACCGCGATCGCGGCGCGATCGGTGTGCGGCAGGGGCGCGATCAGCGCGACGAGCCCTGACGGCAGGACGAGGCGAGTCGGCTCCAGAGTCGTCTCACTCCGCGGTGCGCGCCTCGGCCGGCTCGTTGCCGTAGGCCGGGTCGATCCGCAGATCGTCGCCGGCTTTACGACGCAAGTCGGCGACGTAGCGCGTGAGCGCGTCCACGCTCTTGAAGTGTCGCAGCGCTTCCAGCGCCTCGGCCTTGTCCTTCTCGTACTCCTCGGGAGCCGCGAGCTCCTTGAGCTGAAGCACCACGAACCCCGTGTCGGTCTCGATCGGCTTCGCGTACACCGCGTCGGGCGTCTCGAGCTCGAACGCGCGCGCGGCGAGCGACTCCTTCGGCGCGACCGTCGGCAGCGGGTTGCCGGAGCGCGCGAACGGCGGAGACACCTCGAACTTCGGGCGATCGGACGCGACGAGCGCCGGAGGCTCGGCCGAAGCAGCGCCCGGTGCCTTGGGCGCAGGCTGCTTCGCGATGGCTTCTTCCGACAGGGTGCGCACGAGCTCTTCGAGCTTCGCGCCGCCCTTGGTGCGCTCGATCAGCGTGTCGGCGAAGCGCCGGGGGGGGGGGGGGGGCGCGCGCGGGCCGCACGCGCGGCGCCCCGCGGGGCGGCGCCCCCCCCGGGGGCAGGCGCGGCGCGCGTGGGACTCGCGCCGCTCCCTCCCCCGGGGCTCTTGTCCCGCCGCCCGCTGCGCGGGCGGGAACCCGAGCGCGCCGGGGCGCGCTCTTCCAAGCGGGTCCGAACAGGCATCGAG
>CAYYWA010000297.1:4717-5086 GCA_964475255.1 uncultured Sorangium sp. | reverse complement strand
CGATCAGCGTGTCGGCGAAGCGCCGGGCGGCCTCGTCGGCCGCGAACTTCACGTAGAGGCGCCGCGCGAGGTGCCGACGCCCCGTCTCTTCGAGCTTGGGCTCCTCGACGCGCTCGATGAGCTGCACGACGTGGTAGCCGCGCGGCGTCTCGATCACCGGCGAGATTTCTCCGGGCTTCAGCGGCTCGACCGCCTTCAGGAGCTCTTCGGCGCCGATGCCGGAGGCCTTCGAGAGACAGCCTGCCTCACCGCCGAGCTCGGCGGAGTCCGCCGCGCTCACCTCGGCAGCGCCGCGCGCGAAGCTCTCGCCCCCGCCGACGCGCTTTCGCGCGGGCACCCGCTACTCGAGCCACGGGGTGGTGTCGTCAA
>CAYYWA010000297.1:3066-4707 GCA_964475255.1 uncultured Sorangium sp. | reverse complement strand
TCCGCGCGGCGAGCAGCGCGCGCTCCTGCAGCTGGCGGAACTCGCGCGGGCCGCGGTTCGCCAAAATCCGGATCTCGCGCTCGTACAGCTTGTAGTCGAAGGGCTCCGAAGCCGTCCGTCGCACCCGGAGCTGACGGATCCCGCGCGTCGCCCTCGGCTCGCAGCGCCGGCCGTTTTCTTCCAGCCGACACAGGCCGAGGCGCGTGCTGACGAGGTCCGCTTCGTGCGCCGGGAGGGAGACGTGCGCGCGACCGAGCTCGAGCTCACGGGTGAGCGCGTCGTCGCTGACGCCGAGACCGAGCTTCTTCGCCTGAGCGATCAAGAGCTCGCGCTCCACCAAGCCGTCGAGCACCGTCTTGCGCAGGCCGAGGTTGCGGGCCGCCTTCGGATCGAGGCCGCGCGGGGCGACGAGACTGTACGCCGCGGCGTACTCCTTGCCATCGACGCAGTAGCCGTCGAAGCTGATGGCACACTGCTCCGTGAGCCCCGCCGTGAGCGGTCCGCGCCCTGCACGGAACTCGACGACGAAGACCAGGATGATGGCGAACACGATGCCGCCGACGAGGACCTGAGCCACGCCGCCGGACCTGAAGAATCTCAACATGGGCGCGTCCGAGCCGGCCCGACATACCATGCCCGCGGGGCTCCGCCCACCCGCGGCTTACCGTCGCTCGAGCATCCGGCGCGATTCGGTTCTTTGCACGGGGGGCGCTTCGCCGCTCGCTGGCGGCGAACGACCCCTCGTGGCGAGGGTGGGCAGAATGCACGGGCTCGCGGCCGTCTATCCGGCGACGCGTTCGTGGGCGAGCGCCGCGCGGAGCGCCGATTCGAGCTCGTCGAGGTCGGCGACGGGGCGCACCAAGCAGAGCTCGTACCAGGTGTCGAGGGTGCGGGCGGGCTCGCCGGGATCGGGGATGCGCACGGTCCGCGTCTCTACTTCGGAGTAGCCGTCCAGGGTCGCGGCGAGGCGACGCGCGCGCGCGATGAGCTCCGGCTCGCCCTCACCCGGGAAGGCGGCGGCCTCGGCCCGAACGGTGAGCCGTACGGAGAGGCCGTCTCCGCTGCGCGCTGCGACGCCGCTATCCATCAGGAGGTTCTCTCGAACTCGATCCGCCAGAACGACTTCGTCGGCGGTGGTCCGAAAGATTTCGAAGCCGCGTTGCGCCAAGATACGCTTGAGTTCCCTGGGCGTCGGGTGGGGCATGCCGGAGGGCGAACGGGGAGAAGCGAGGCAGGCTGAACGGGACGGCCGGAGCAAGACGGTTCCGGCGCGTGGACGGCTCACAAAGCTCGGAGGGGGCGCATCTGCCGTGAGGAGGCTCGGGCCAGCCCCGCTGAAGAGGCCAATTCAGCGGAAACCGTAACGAAATGTACTCGCAAGCGTCAAGCCGGGTTCCAGTGTCGTCGCGCAACGAGAGAACCTCTGAAGTTTTCCCACGGGAGCGCATTCGGAACGTCGAGCGCTTTGCGCTCGGGTTTCTCGCCTTCCTCTATGGGGCTCGTGGGCGGCTCGGGTCGGTTGCCCGTCGGTGACCCGGCACGACCTTCGCGTGCGGACGCGCGGCGCCGGTCCGAGCCATGCGCGGGCCGCCCCCGGGGCCACCCGCCCGCGGCCGGGGCGCGCGCCCCGGGCGCCGGGGT
>CAYYWA010000297.1:0-3056 GCA_964475255.1 uncultured Sorangium sp. | reverse complement strand
CGCGGCTCGGCGCCCGTCCTTGCGCGAGCCGCACGCGTTCCCAACGGCACGAGGCCGGGTCGCGCGAACCTTTCCGCGGGTTTTCGAAGCAGCAGCCGCGGGTGTTATCCTTCGCGAAGCTCATGTCGGAACCTTCCGATCCTCCGGTGCCCGCCCAACGCCGCCAGCAGGGAGGGGCGCGTGTGGAGGTTTCCGAACGCGTGACCCTGCGTGCGCCGGGGTTCGAGGCGACCGGGTGGACCCTGAATGTGAGCCGGGGCGGGCTCCGTGCCGTGGTCGAGGCCGAGGTCCCCGAAGCCGCGGAGTACGAGCTCGTGCTCGGGGACGACTCGTCCGGGCGACGCGTCCGCGTCGTGTGGCGCAAGCAGGCCACGGACGGCGAGATCCTCGGGCTCCAGTATCTCGACGTGCTCTCTTCCGACGTGCCGCTGCCTCCCGAAGACTGATGCGCGCGCTTCGCGAGCTGTTCGGTCCGCTGGGCCCGTTCGCGTCGGAGCTCGGGACGTACGAGGAGCGTCCCGGTCAGCTCGCGATGGCCGAGGCGGTCGACCGCGCGCTCCGCGACGATCGCGGGTTGCTCTGCGAGGCGGGCACGGGGACGGGCAAGACGCTCGCGTACCTCGTCCCGGCGCTGCTCTCGGGGCGCAAAGTCGTCGTCTCGACGGCGACGCGCGCGCTCGAGGAACAGATCGTCTCGAAGGACCTCCCCATCGCGTGCCGCGCGCTCGGCATCGAGCCGCGCATCGCGCTGATGAAGGGGGTGTCGAACTACTTGTGCCGCCGTCGGCACGCGGAGTTCTCGACGAGCCCCGAGAGCCTGCGTCCGAGCCACGCGCGCGGTCTCGCCGCCGTCCGCTCGTTCCTCGCGGAAACGGAGACGGGTGATCTCTCGGAGCTCGCGGGGCTCCCCGAGGACGATCCGGTGCGCCTCGCCGTCGCGTCCTCCACGGATACGCGCATCGGCGCTGCCTGCCCGCACTACGACGAGTGTTTCGTCACGCGCATGAAGCGGGAGGCGGAGGCGGCACAGCTCGTCGTCGTCAATCACCACCTCTTCTTCGCCGATGTCGCGCTGCGCGGCCCGCACCCGGCGCGCGTGCTGCCGGACTACGACGCCGTCATCTTCGACGAAGCGCATCAGCTCGAAGACATCGCGACGGAGTTCTTCAGCGTGCGCGTGTCGAACGCGCGCATCACGCGCTTGCTCGAGGACGTGCAGCGCGCGCTCTCGGACTCGGGAGTCATGGATCCGCTCTTCGTCGGCGCGGCGCCGTCGGGGGTGCTGGCGCTCGTCGAGCGGGCCGCGACGGCGTTCTTCGCCGAGCTCGTCGCGCGCGTCGGGTCCGGCGAGGGCCGAGTCGCCGTCGAGCCGGACACTTTCGCGGGCGAGCTCCAGCGGCGCGCGTTCGAGCTCGACTCTGCGCTCGAGGGGCTCGTCGCGCTCGCGGCGAGCTCCGCGGGACGCCTCGTCGAAGCGCGCGATCGCGCGACCCGCCAGCGCGCCGAGAGCTTGTCGTTGCTCGAGCGGCGCGCCGAGCAGCTCCGCGAGCAGCTCTCGATCGTCGTCGAGGGCGGGCGCGGACGCGTCGTGTGGCTCGAGCGCTCCGCGCGCCGCGTGACGTTGAGCTCCTCTCCGGTCGATCTCTCGGTGCTGCTTCGCGAGCGGGTGTTCGAGCGCGTGCCGGCCTTCGTGTTGACGAGCGCGACGCTCTCCACCGGTGCGACCGAGCGCGCGGGAACGTCGCCGTTCGCGTACGTGCGCGCGCGCCTCGGGCTCGACGATCCCACGCTCCCCATCGACGAGCTCGTGGTGGGCTCGCCGTTCGACTTCGCGCGCCAGGCCGTGCTCTACACGCCCCGCGATCTTCCGGCGCCGGGCACCGTCGAGTTCTTGGACGCCGCGGGCGAGCGCATCACGGAGCTCATCGGCGTGACGGGAGGCGGTGCCTTCGTGCTGACGACGAGCCTGCGCGCGATGCGCGAGCTGCACAAACGGCTTGCGGCTGCGCTCTCCGGCTATCCGCTGATGGTCCAGGGCGAAGCGCCGAAGGCCGCGCTCGTGTCGCGCTTCCGCGCGGCGGAGAACGCGGTGCTCGTCGCGACCATGGGGTTTTGGGAAGGCGTCGATGTCCCCGGGCGCGCGCTCCGCCTCGTCATCCTCGAGAAGATCCCGTTCGCGGTGCCGACCGATCCGATCTTGCTCGCGCGCTCGCGAGCGCTCGAGGAGGCCGGCAAGAACCCGTTCCTCGAGCTCTCGGTTCCCGCTGCGGCGCTCTCGCTCAAGCAGGGCTTCGGGAGGCTCATCCGCTCGCAGCGCGACGTCGGCATCGTCGCCCTGCTCGACGAGCGCGTGCACCGGCGCGGTTACGGCGCGCGCTTGCTCGCCGCGCTTCCACCCGCCGAGCGCGTGACGGACCTCGAGCCGGTCCGCCGCTTCTGGGAAACGGCGGATCGGCCCGAAATCTAGGCTGAGCTGCGCGCCGCTCAGCGGCGGCCGCGTGCCGGGGCCTTCTTCTTCGAGGCAGACCGTGCGCCGGTCTTCGGTGCGGCCTTTGCGCGCGACGGCGCCTTCTTCGGGGCGGGGGCGGCGCGCTTGGCGGCGCGCGCTCCCTGCTTCGCCGCTGCCTTCGGAGCAGGGCGCGCCGGCGCGGTCTTCGGTGCGGCCTTCGCGCGGGTCGGTGCAGCCTTCGGCGCTGCCTTCGCGCGGGTCGGCGCGGCCTTCGGCGTGGCCTTCGCGCGGGTCGGTGCGGCCTTCGGCGCGGCCTTCGCGCGGGTCGGCGCAGCCTTCGGTGCGGCCTTCGCGCGAGTCGGCGCCGCCTTCGGTGCAGCCTTCTTCTTGCCGCGCATGGGCGGGGTTGCCTTCGCGGTGGCCTTCTTCGCGGCAGCTCCGCGCTTCGCGGTCGGGCGCGTGGGCGTCACGGCGGCACGCCCGCCGCGGCGCCCCGCGGCCTTCGTGGGCGCAGCGGGAGCCTTCACGGGCGTCTTGGTCGTGCGGGCACCCGCTTTACCGCGGGCGGGCTGCTTCGCGGCGGCGGCACCGCCGGCACGCGGTAAAG
>CAYYWA010000296.1:0-7177 GCA_964475255.1 uncultured Sorangium sp. | reverse complement strand
GGATGAGCCAGCGGCGCGCGCTGCCCGCGATGATGAAGGCGACGCCGATGAGCAGGGCGGTCGTGACGACGAGGTTGACGAGGCCGGTGACGCGCGTGCCGGCGGCCAGCGCCATGGGATAGTAGATGCCGATGACGCTCTGGATGCCGGCGGTGATGGTGGTGACGCCGACGAAGACGAGCGGCAGGATGGTGACGAAGGCGTAGCTCTTCTTCTGCGCTTCGCGGAGGATCACGGTCGTGCCGACGCAGAGGGCGGCGCAGGCGAGCAGCTGGTTGGCGATGCCGAACATGGGCCAGATCGTCGAGATGTTGCCGGTCAGGATGAAGTAGGTCCACCCAAAGACGATGCCGAGCGAGGCGACGACGGCGCCGACGCGGCTCGTGGATTTGCCGAGCTCGGGCGAAACGCGGCTCAAAAACTCCTGAAGGAGGAAGCGTCCGATGCGCGTGCCCGTGTCGATCGTGGTCAGGATGAACAGCGCCTCGAACATGATCGCGAAGTGGTACCAGTACGAGAGCAGCATCCCCATGCCGGGTAGCCCGCTGAACACGCGCGCCATGCCGATGGCGAGGGACACGCCTCCGCCCGTGCGCGCGGCCACTACTTCTCCGGCGCTTTGGGAGAGGGCCGGGAGCTCCTTCACGTGGATGCCGAGCCGGGCGAAGTCTTTGTCGTCGAGGGTGGTCGCGTGCTTCGCTCTGGGATCGACGGAATAGCCGAGCTCGGCGAGCGCGCCGTTCGAGAGCGCGAGCACCTTGGACGCAGGCAGCTTCTTTTCGGCGAGCGTCGCGATCGATTCTCCGGAGCGGAGCCCCAAGATCTCCCGATCGTGCGGGGAGAGCGCCCTGTCGGCGCGCACGAGCTCGTCGTGTGAGCGCGCGAGCCCCGCGTTGTTCGTCGCGGCCGAGGCGACCATGGCGATCTTCGGGTCCGTGTTGATGGCGACGTAGTCCTCGGGGGGCATCACGCAGGCCGCGATGAGGGCGGTGATGCCGACCAGGCCCTCCATCAGCATCGCGCCGTAGCCGATGGGGCGCGCGTGCGACTCCTTGTCGATCATCTTCGGCGTGGTTCCGCTCGAGACGAGGGCGTGGAAGCCGCTGATCGCGCCGCAGGCGATGGTGATGAACACGAACGGAAAGAGCGGGCCCTTGATGATGGGTCCGCCGCCCGACACGTACTCGCTCACGCCCGGCATCTGGATCGGCGGGTTGACGACCAGAACGCCGATGACGAGCAACGCGATGGTGCCGAGCTTGAGGTAGCTCGACAGGTAGTCGCGCGGGCAGAGCAAGAGCCAGACGGGCAGCACGCTGGCGATGAAGCCGTAGCCGGCGATGGCGAGCGTGAGCGTGGTCTTCGAATAGCGGAAGAGATCCGCGTAGGCCGAGTCGGCGACGAATTTTCCGCCGATGAGCGCGATGGCGAGCAGAATCACGCCGCCGATGCTCGCCTCGCGGATGCCGCGCACGCTGCCCCCGCGCACGCCGTAGATGTGAATGCCCATCAGCAGCGCGATGGGGATCGAGAGCCCGACCGTGAACACGCCCCACGCGCTCTCGGCGAGCGCGCTCACCACGACGTTGCCGAGCCCCGCCATGGCGATGATCACGATGAACAGGATCGCGATGCCCGTCACGGTGCCGAGCACCGGCCCGAGCTCGTCGCGCGCGATCTCGGCGAGCGAGCGCCCACCCCGGCGCATGCTGGCGACGAGGATCACGAAATCGTGCACGGCGCCGCCGAGCACGACGCCGAACAAGATCCAGAGAAAGCCCGGGTAGAAGCCGAACTGCGCCGCGAGCACGGGCCCGATCAGCGGACCGGCTCCCGTGATGGCGGCGAAGTGGTGCCCGAAGAGCACCCAGCGGTTCGTGGGATGGAAGTTCTCGCCGTCCCGGTGGCGGTGGGCGGGTGTCGTGCGCGCGTCGTCGAGGCACAACACCTTCGCGGCAATGAAGGCCGAGTAGTAGCGGTAGCCGATCGCGAGGACGGCGAGCGCGGCGAGCATCCACCAGGCGGCGGTCATGGCGCGCGAGCCTACCCCAATCCGGCCCGCGGACGGGACCCGCTACGACGGTGTGGGCTCGCCGACTCGGGCCCTCGACCGGAGCGCCCCGCACTGCACCGAGATCCCTCGAGAAGTCCCCGGCTCCCCTTGCGCCAGGCCGTCCGCGCGGGGCTATGCTCGGCGCATGGCGAAAGAGCCAGAGCGATGCGGCTGGTGCTTGGCCGACCCCATCTACGTCGCCTATCACGACGAGGAGTGGGGCGTCCCGGTGCACGATGACCGACTGCTCTTCGAGTTCCTCGTGCTCGAGGGCGCCCAGGCCGGGCTGAGCTGGCTCACGATCCTGCGCAAGCGGGCGGCCTACCGCCGCGCGTTCGCCCAGTTCGATCCGGAGCGCGTCGCGCGCTTCGACGCGAAGAAGATCGAGCGGTTGCTCGCCGATCCCGGCATCGTGCGCAACCGGAGCAAGATCGAGTCCGCCGTGAAGAACGCGCGCGCGTTCCTCGAGGTTCGCGAGGAGCACGGCAGCTTCGCGAAGTACCAGTGGGGCTTCGTCGAAGGGCGGCCGATCCAGAATCGCTTTCGCACGCTCTCGGAGATCCCCGCGCGCACGCCGCTCTCCGACGCGTTCAGCAAGGATCTCAAGCGCCGCGGGTTCTCATTCGTCGGCTCGACGATCGTCTACGCCCACATGCAAGCGACGGGCATGGTCAACGACCACCTCGTGGGCTGCTTTCGCCACGAGCGCGTGGCCCGCGCGTAGGCGCCCGCGGCGCGCTCCCCACCGACCCGGGTTCGGAGGGTCGGAGCGCCAGGATCAGGCGACGACCCAGTCCATCTCGTCCGTGTCCCAGCGCGCGACGCCGCTGCCATCGAGGCGCTCGAGCGCTCCCGAGTCCGCCGGAACGCGGAACCGCACGCTCTTGAAGCGCGAGGCGAGCTCGCCGGTGAGCGCATCGGGAGGCGTGGCGACGTCGCGCGGGTCGATCAGGAAGAGCTCGGCTTCGAGCGCCTCGCCCGACACGGAGAGCACCGCGTACCCATTTTTCCCGAGCTCGTGAAAGGCGAGGTGCGGGTTGGCGCGCGTCTGCCGATCGGTGAGCAGCGCGCCGACGGCCGGCGCGATCAACGAGAACTCTTCGGGGATGGATGGATCGGCCGCGGCGAGCCGCTCGATGCCCTCGGCCCACGTGAGGGACGACACCGCGCCCGCGCAGAACTCGACGACACGACGGCTCGGCTCCTCGGCGTCGAAGGGCGTGCCCACGAGGAAGCAGTGGAGATCCCCCGAGACGATCGCCACGTTGCCCGCTTCCGACAGCTCGGCGAGCAACGCCCGGCGCTCGTTCGGAAAGCCGTCCCAGTCGTCGGCCGACAGCACGTAGCGCGCGCGGAGCTCGGGCGGGAGCAAGAGGATGCTGCGCACGTCCACCACCTTGGGCATGAACGCGATCGGGCTCCCCCACACTTTGAAGGTGCGCGTGGAACGCCGCAGGGTGTCGAGGAACCACGCGCGCTGCGCCTCCCCCATCAGCCGCTCGCTCGCGCCCTCGGTCTCGGCGAAGCGGCGCGCCGCGACGGCCAGGAGCGGATCGAGAGCGACCAGGTAACGCGCCCCGAGCCGGGCGTACTCCGCGGTCTTGAGGAGCTGATGGACGGCATAGCCGCGCGGAAAATTCTCGCTCTCGGGATCGATGGGCACCGGGGCGTCGTCGCCGAGCGTCGCGAGCTGCGCGTTGATCCAAGGAATGCTGAGGAAGCCCGAGACGCGCTCGGCGTCGATCCCGAGCTCGCCAGCGCCCTCGCGGAGCGCGGCCGCGTACTGGCCGTCGGCGTACTCGTCGACGTCGATGTACGGCACCGTCCGTTCCGCGGGCGCATCCCCCACCTCGTCCTCGGTGAGCAGCAGCGCGCCCGGAAACGCGTCTTCGGGCACGAGGTGATCGGGCCGATGCCGGCGCAGGTCGGTCAGCACGAGCTCGAGGTGCCGCCCGAAGCCGAAGCTCCGGTAGATCGCGAAGTCGTCGGGGAACTCGCGGTCCGCGTCGAGCGCGGCCGCGGGCGCCTCGTCGAAGTCCACCGGCATGTACTCGAACCACGCTCGATCGGCGGCGCGCCGCCGCGCGAGATCGTGCTCGTCCTCACGACCGTCGGTGTACGTGGCCGTCGCGCCGTGGCAGTCGTCCGAGTACTCGTGGTCGTCCCAGACGGCGATCATCGGGATCCGCTCGTGCACGGCCTGCAGATCCGGATCGGAGCGCACCGTGCGGTACAGGTCGCGATAGTTGTCGAGCGAGCGCGCCGCGAGGACCTCCCCGCGGCTCGGGAGGGTCAGCGCTTCCTCGGGTCGGCCGAACGCGATCTTCCGCTCTGCGTTCGGATCCTGGAACGCGGGATCGCCGACGGTCTCGTACACGTAGTCGCCGAGGTGCACGATGAAGTCGACCTCCTGCTCGAGGAGGTGGCGATAGCAGTGGTAGTAGTGCCCGCCGTAGTCCTGGCACGACATCACCGAGAAGCGCACGGTCCGGTCGGCGTCGGGCTCCGGCGCGGTGCGTGTTCGCCCCGGGCGGCTCGTCACGACGCCCTCGGCCGCCCGATAACGGAAGCGGTAGTGGTAGGTGCGGTCCGCTTCGAGCCCGGTCACTCGGACCTTCACGCATCCGTCGAAGTCGGCGCGCGCCACGAGCGGAAGGCTCGCCTCGCCGTCGAGGGGCACGAGCTCGCGGAAATCCTCGTACGGCGACACCTCGAGCTCGAGCACGAGGTCGGTGTCCGGGCGAGCGGGATCGACGACGCGCGTCCAGAGGACGACGCTGCTCGGCCGCGGATCGCCCGACGCGATCGACTGCGGAAAGTACGTCTCGGTCGGCAGGCTCGCGGAGCCCGCCTCGTCGGCGGACCCGCATGCAAGGAGCCCGACGCTCCCCGCGCTCGCGACGATGAGCTCCAAGAACTGCCGGCGCGAGGCGCGGCGGCGACCACCGGAATTGCTGTGACTGCCCACGGTTCCGGCAGTCAGCTCACCACGATTCGGGCCGGTCAGGGAATCCCGAACCCACCGATTCGAGCCGACGGCACCCGAGCCCGACGAACGCGAAGGCGGCGAAAGGACGCGGGAGGCCCGCTATGGCTCGCGGTCCGCGGCGAGCAGGTCCCGGAGCGCGGGCTCGAGCTCGGGGAAGCGGAAGACGTAGCCGTGTCGTTCGAGGGCGCGCGGCAGGGCATGCTGCCCGGTGAGCAGCGGCTCGGCGCCTTCGCCGAACAGCGCGCGCAGGGCGAACGCGGGGGCGCGCAGGGCCGAGGGCCGATGGAGGACCGCGCCGAGCGCGCGGGAGAGCTCCGCGTTCGACACCGGGTTCGGCGCCGTGACGTTCACCGCGCCGGAGAGCGCGACGTCGTCGAGCGCCTTCATCAGCGCGCCGACGACGTCGTCGAGGTGCACCCACGGCTGCGGCTGCCGTCCCGAGCCGAGCGGTCCCCCCGCGAACGCGCGGAAAATGGGAACGAGCCGCGTGAGCGCCCCGCCGTCCTTGCCGAGGACGAGGCCGAAGCGCGTCCGCACGACGCGGACTCCGAGCTGCTCCGCGCCCTGTGCCGCCGCTTCCCACGCGACGCACACTTGCGCGAGGAAGTCGTCACCGGGCGGCGCGCTCTCGTCGAGAGGCGCCTCGCCCGTGTGCGTGCCGTAGTAGCCGACCCCCGACGCGCAGACGAACACGCGGGGACGCGCCGTCGCCCGCTCCATGGCGGTCACGAGCCGCGTCGTCGACTCCACCCGGCTCGCGAGGATGGCCTCGCGCACTCGGGCCGTAAAGCGACGTCCCACCGCCATCTCGCCGGCGAGGTGCACCACGCCGTCCTGACCGCTCACGACGCGTTGCCACTCGCCCTCCCGACCTGGGTCCCACGTCTCCCACACGACGCCTTCGGGCCCGGAGCCCGCCGCTGGCTGGGCGCGCCGGGTGAACACGGTGACGCGATCACCGCGAGCCACCAGCGCTCGCACCAATGCTCGGCCGATGAACCCGGTTCCTCCCGTCACGAGCACACGCATGGGCCTACCTTTGGACTTTCGCCGCGAACACGGCTACTGAGCATCGTATGGCGATTTCGATCCGTCTGCTCGTTGCGTACGGTGCCCTCGCGCTTTTCGGGGCGGGCTGTGCGAGCCAGCCCGCGGCCCCCTTCGACACGCTCAAGACTTCCAACCTTACGGCATTCCGTCTCCAGAACTACGAGCCGCCGGAAGCCGCCGCCGCCACGACGCCCACGGTGCCGGGCCAGATTCCCGGCCTCCCGCCGGAGATCCAACAGTGGATCCAGCAGGGCGCCCAGGGGTTGCAGGCCCTGATTCCGCCGGGGCTTTTGCCCGGCCTTCCTCCCGCCGCCGCGCCGACGCAGCCGGTCTCGAGCGTCCCCCGCTTCCACGGCTTCCGCATCCTCGGGCAGACGCAGGTCATGGACCCCGACCTCAAGGAGCAGCTCGGCGAGCTCCTCGGCGAGCCCGACAGCTTCGACAACTCCTACGCGCGCTGCGCTCCGGGCGTCATCTACGCCGAGATGGGCCTCACCTTCACGCAGGGCCCCGGCGCGCCGAGCAACGACGTCCTCATCTCCTTCTCGTGCACGCAGGTCGTGTCCCGCAGCTTCAGCTGGCCGCACCCGGCAACCGGCATGACGCCGGACACCGTGAAGTCGCTGAGCGAAGTCGTCCAGAAGCTCTGGCCTCAGGGCGCATGACGCGAGCGCCCGCTCGCGCCTGGAACGAGCCGCGTCAACACTGCGCGGGGCATCGGGCATCGGAGCGCGCGCCTCGAACGCGCGCCCACGCCCGAGCGTCCTTCGCCCCCTCGCCACGCGTCGCCGCCGCCGCGCTGCTCGCCATTGCTTGCGGCGGCGGCGTCGCGGGCACCGTACGCACCCAGCGCCTCGACGCGAGCACCTTCGAGCTCGAGTGCCAGGGGCCGCTCGCCAATTGCCTCGTCGAAGCCGACACGCTCTGCCGCGGCGCCCCCTACACCGTCCTCACCGCACAGGACCGCCGCGACCTCTACGGCCCGAGCGACGGTCCTTCCCAAGTAGAGGTGCGTTCGAGCACTGCCACCATCCGCTGCGAGACCCGCGGACGGGTCCCCGACGGCAGCGCCAGCCCCGGCGTCG
>CAYYWA010000295.1:0-7181 GCA_964475255.1 uncultured Sorangium sp. | reverse complement strand
ATGCCCCACGGGTTGCCGTTCTCCTTGTCGTTCTCGTTCACCAGCACCGGGACGCGGCGGTAGATGCCGAGCGTGATCTCGGCGTCCCTGTGCGAGCGAAACACCGGGCAGGTGCCGGTGTTGGGGTTCAAGAGCCTGATCTCCTCGGGCGAGAGCTGGAAGCGCACGCCGTCATTCTTCAGGTCGTTCGGATCGTGGGCGAAGAAGGCGAAGTCGGCCGCCTGTATCCGGCGCTCGCGCCCCGAGAGCGTGAGCAGGCAGAACTTGAAACGACCATCCACCGCTGGGAACAGCGGCTTACGGTTCTCGAAGTCGTACAGGCTGACGAGCGCGCCCTTCTCGACCAGGTCGCGGAAGAACGGCGCGGTGGTTGCGTCGGTGGCGATGCCGGTGGGCAGGATGACGCCGAGACGACCGGCGCCCGCGAGCAGCGAGCGAGCCCGCTCGGCGAACACGGGATAGGTGTTGATGTCGCCGACGCCGGTAAGCCCGTAGGCCCCCGACTCGCGCAAGAAGAATGAGACGCCTTCGGCGCCACGCCGGGCGACCAGGAACTCGGCGAAGAGCTGCGGGTTGCGCTCCTCCAGCTTGGCGATGAGCTTCTTGCGCGCGGCGGCCGTGGGCGCTGTGGCCACCTCGGGGTCGCGCTCCGCGAAGAACTCCTGCTCCTGCAGCTTCACGCGTTCCCACGGTGGGTTCCCGAGCACGATCTCGAAGCCGCCCCTGGCGAAGACCTGCGGGAACTGCAGGTGCCAGTGAAAGAAGCGGTACTGGTTCGCCAGCTCCTCGACCGTCTTCGTCGTGAGCGCAGGCGCCTTGCCCTGGCCATCGCGGATCTGCCGCCACAGCTCGTTGGTCGGCGCAGCATCAGCAAGCTCGCCTGGCTGCTTTGGCCACACGAACGCGGCGCACCAAGCGTCGGCTACGAACTTCTGATGGCGGTACTCGGGAGAGCCGAGAATGCCGTCCCACCGCTGCTGCTTATTGGCGAGGGCCTCGACACTCGCGTCGCTCGCGGCGTCGAGCTCAACCACCGCACGCGTGACGGTCTGCGACTCGGTGTCGGCGGGCTTGGCCCAGAGCGTGTCGAGCGAGCGCTGTCCCTCAGCGCCCTTCTTGTTCCGCTTCTTGAGAGCGCTCGCCGTCTTCTTGTCATCGCCCTCAATCGGGTCCCACGCGGCGTCCGGGATGCCCTTGGCCATCAGCTCGGGCGTCGTGCCGAGGAGCGCGTTGCCGTGTTGGATGTGCGAGTCGAGGAACGTGAGAGGCAGGCCCGGCTCGACGGCCTCCATCCACAGGCCGACCTTGCACAGTTCGACGGCCATCGGGTTGAGGTCGACGCCGAAGATGCACTTCGAGACGACCTGCCGGAGCGCGTGCCGGTACTCGCTGGCCGAAGGCGTGCCGTTCGCCTGCAAGCGCGCGACGTGCGCGGCGAGCCGGCGTGCGGCGGCCAGAAGAAAATGCCCCGAGCCACACGCAGGATCGACGATGGAGAGGCCGAGCAGCGCCTCGACTGGGTTTCCGGGGTTCTTGGCGATGGTGTCGGCGATGACGGGCTCGAGGGCGCTGTCGAGCAGCACTTGCACGAGGCTGTCGGGCGTGTAGTAGCTGCCGGTCGTCTTGCGCGCGTTGCCCTTGGTTTCGCTTCCGGTGGCGAAGGCGAACTGCCGCCCATCCTTTGTGATCTGCGGAACGAGCTCGAGAAGACTCTCGTAGACCGAGCCCAGCTCCTCGGGTCCCATGTCGCGCCAGTTGACGCGCGCGAGGCTGCCGTCCTCGCGCAGCCAGGCGAGCTTGAACACGGCAAGGAGCAGCGCGCGGTTCTCGAGCTTGGCCGCATCGAGTGCTGGGCACTGGTTCGCGGCGAAGATGCCCGCGAGCGCCGGGAGGCCGAGGCGCGGCTCGCCCACCGCGAGGCCACGGAGCACGACCTTGGTCGCTTCCCACAGGTCCGCGAACCGATCGTGAGCGCTGCGCTTCACCGCGCGCTCGCGCAAGCGACGGATGCCGTAGCCATTGGCGTATAGCGCCCTCGTCGCCTCGCTCGTCCCTTCGGTGTGGAGCAGCCCGCGCTCCTCGACCGTGAGCAGGAAGATGAGCCGGTAAACCAGCCGCAGGAGCTGATTGAAGTACTCCTTCACAGGCAGCGTGCCGTTCTGCAGCTCGGCACGCAGCGCACCGTTGTCGGGGTGAGAGAGGAATCCCTGGCCGAGGGCGACGAGCGCGTCTTCGACACCACGACGCAGATGCTCGCGGGCGCGCGTGCCTTCCTCGCGACCAGCATTGCGCCACGTTTCGAGCGCGCACTCCGTGACCGGCTGTCCTTCACGGCCGAAGCGTGTCTCGTGGCAGAGGAGCCAGAGCGCGGCGAAGTCGGCGTACCGTTCCTCAGTGAAGATGCGCTGGAGATCAGCCTCAATCCACGCTGGGCGCGTGAGGCTCGCGTTGTCGCGCACGATGCGCAGGCTCGAGCCATCGCTCGCGATGCCCCAGAGCGCGCCTTCCTGCGCGTTCAAGTACTCCTGCGCGAGGCCGAAAGCACTACGACGACGAGTGCCGTCGCCGAAGGCCGGCGACAGCGTGTCGAGCCCGCCGTCGGCGGGAGCGACGACCACGGGAACACGCCCGCCCAACGTCGCGTGGCCGATCGGGTAGGTACGTTCCTGGAGGACCGCGGGCTCGACGGGCTCGAGTGCCGTAAAGCAGAACGCGTCTCGCAGCAGCGCGAGCACGAAGCGCTCGGCTGTGGCCTTGGCGTCGGCCTTCGCTTCGCGGCCCGACTTGAAGTCGGCCCAGTGCGCCTGCGCGATGCGCCAGTAGCGGCCGATCTCGTCGCGGAGGTTGAGCCCCTTGTGGATACGGTAGTCGGCTTCGGCCTGCATGCCCGCCTGAAGCTGGGCGACCTTCGACAGCCACTCGGGCGACAGGAGGCCGCCTTCGATCGAGAGCGCTTCGAAGGCGAGCTGGGCCTCGCGAGCCTTTGTCTTCCGCTTGCCTGCCATGCTCAATCCACCTTCGGCAGCAAGACGAAGAGCCCAATCACGTCCGCAGGAAGTAGTGCCTTCACGCTGTAGCGCCCTCGGTCATCGCCGGCCTCGCGCACACGACGATGGTCGGCGAGGAGCGCCTGCGCGCGGCGCTCGGCGAACGCATCCAGCTCGGCTCGGCGCGTCTCGAGCTGGCCGAGCGCGTGCATGACAGCGCGCTCGCGCACGTGTGGCGGGGGGTCGGCAAAGGGAACTGGCGAGAGCAACACGAGCGCATCCGGCCCTTCGAGTGAGCTCGGCTCTCCGTTCCACGCGATGGCGGTCGCCTCCTCGACGAGAAGCGTCGTCGCGCGCTGTCCTCGCTGAGACGTGAGCTGGTGGCGAAGCCGAACCAAGGCCACCAGCGTGCGCACGGTGACGCCCTCGGCCACCCAGCAGCCAACGCGGCCGAGCACGCCCGGGTCGTTCATGTCGGCAATGGCACCAGTCCCGAGGGTACGCTCGAGCATCGTCTCAGCAAGCACCGAAACGAGCGGGTGGCTTCGTTGTACGGGGCGGCAGCGCGGCGCGGGCGGGTAGTCGAAGTCGATGAGGAGCGAGCCTTCGAGGCCCTCGACCTCGAGGCGCTCGCGCACATCCTCTGGGAGGGCGGTAAGCGGCGTCTTGAAGCCGCGAGGTTTGCTGACGCTCCCCACAGGCTCCAGCGCTCCGCCCAAACGCGCCAGAGCGCGAGCAGTGAAGCGCTGCACATCCTCCTTACCGCCGAGCGCGGCGAGGGACTTCTTCCACTCGGGCAGCACGTCCTCAGGCTTGAGACGGCGCTGCGCGAAGACCGTGCGGTTCTTCTTCGCCTTCTCGGCGGCGTCGCGCCAGCGCGACTCGATGGCCTTGGCCTCGTCCATCTCGACGAACGAGAAAGCCTGCTGTCGCCTCTTGTCCCGCTCCCGATCTCGGAGCAAGACGGCCTTCATCAGCGCCTGGCTGAGCGTGTGCCCGTCATCGGGCAGAGGCACCGGAACGCCGAGCTCCTCCCGAATCTTGTCGGCCTTTTTGAGGATGACCTCGAGCACGGCTCCGTCGACCGGGTTGTTCGCGCCGTAGAGCAACGTAGCCCGCACGACGCTGCTCTTCTGGCCGAAGCGATCGACGCGCCCCTCGCGCTGCTCGTGTCGCGTCGGATTCCATGAGA
Source organism: uncultured Sorangium sp. (assembly GCA_964475255.1). GTDB lineage: Bacteria > Myxococcota_A > Polyangia > Polyangiales > Polyangiaceae > PMG-095. Next base: position 3,002 of record CAYYWA010000295.1, on the reverse strand, counting down.
GGTCGTAGTGGACGACGGCGTCGAAGTGCTCCTGAAGGTTGACCCCCTCTGAGAGGCAGTCGGTCGCGACGAGGATGCGTCGTTCAGCATCTCCAAGTAGCTCGACTTTCTCCTTGCGCTCGGCGGACGTCAGCTCTCCAGTGACGACGCCAACCGTGACGCCCTTCACCTTCGTGCGGAGGTGCTGTCCGAGGTAGTGGGCCGTCGCGATGTAGCGGCAGAAGACGACAGGATTGAAGCCCTCTTTCACGAGCTCCGTGACGTGGTCGGTCAGGACCTTCAACTTTGGGTCGCCGGCTTGACCGGCGAGCGCCTCGGCCTGTGTGATGAGCGCGGCGAGCGCCTTGTCGTCGGATGCAGCGGGCGGCTCTACGTCGTCATCCAGCAATGCGTCAGCTGCACCATCGAACACGCGGGCCTCGACGTCGTCCTCGGCGACTTCTTCGAGTCCTGCGCGCGTTCGGAGCGCTTGGACGGCTGCCGCAGGGCTCGATGCGACGCAGCGCATGAGCGCCAGCGTTCCCCAGAAGTTGAGGCGTTGCTTCTTGGTGTCTTCGCCAGCCGCCGCGACGACAGAGGCACAGTAATCGAGCACCGCATCGAAGAATCTCTCCCACGCCCCGGTGAGCTTGTATGTAAGCTCTTTGGTCTCGCGGCGCGGGAAGAGGTTGCCTTCCTTCCACTCAGCGATGTCGGGGCGACGGCGCTGGACGAAGTGCGCCGCGAGGCGGTCGCGAAGCTTCTTGTGCTCATCGCCCGCCGTGTTCGAGAGGGCCGCAAAATCCGGGTGCAAGAGCCCGAGCAGCCGGAAGTAGGCGTCCTCGTCGCCGCTGTGTGGCGTCGCCGTGAGCATCACAAGGTGGCGCGCCCTCTCGCTGACGAGCCCCTTCAAGAGCTCGTAGCGCTGATGTCGGCCTTGGCCGGTTGATGCGCAGGTGTGCGCCTCGTCGACGATGACCAGCTCGGGGCACGCTCGGAGGAACTCGGCGCGGCGTCGATCGCTCTTGATGTAGTCGAGGCTCACGACCGTGTGCGCGTACGTTGTGAAGATGCTCTCGCTCGGAGGGAGATTTCGTTCGAGCCGCGCAGCGCTCGCGGCCGTGACCGCGACGGGCCGGAGGTGGAAGCGGCCTTCGAGCTCGGTCACCCACTGGTCCACGAGATGTGGCGGGCAGAGGACCGTGAAGCGCTCGACGTCACCACGATCGAGGAGCTCGCGCGCGATGAGCGCGGCCTCGATGGTCTTGCCGATGCCGACGTCGTCGGCGATGAGCAGGCGTACCGGATCGAGCTTGAGCGCCATGAGCAACGGCACGAGCTGGTAGGCCCGCGGCTCGATGGCGATCTGGCCAAAGCTGCGGAACGGTCCGGCGCCTCTGCGAAGCGACAAAACGAGGGCGTCGCGCAGAAGGAGCGCAGCGTCGTGACTGGCCTTCTGCGTGGGCGCGGGCATCGGAAACGAGGCGTCCGTAACCGGAACCGCTTCGAGCGCCATGTGGATGTACGTCTGGTCCTCTTCGGAGCCCGAGACCGGACGCACCCGAAGCACGTCCGCGTCGCTTCCGGCAAGGACGATCCACTCTCGGCCACGCGCGCGCACAAGGCTTCCTGGGCTCCAACGAGCGGCATCGCGCGACGGAGGCGGCGAAGTCGTAGCGTTCACGCGGGCCTCCCGAGGAGCGTCGCGAGCGCCGACGTGGGCTCGGCCCACGCGGCTTCGTTCTCACCGAGGACCACCACTTCGAAGCCCTTGTCTTCGAGTTTGCTTGCGAGGTCGCCGTTCGCCGCAAAGAGCGCAGCGACGTAGTGGCCGCGCCACACGAGCGCGACGGTCTGTCCATCAATCACGAGGGGCTCCGAGTCAGGTGAAGGAAGGTCGCGTCCACGAGCGTAGGTACGCCATGCCGACGTGAGATCGCCGCTGGCCGAGATGGTCGGCGGCTGGGTCGAGCGTCGCGTGACCGGCGCTTCGAGCCCCTTGAGCTGCGCTCGCGCGAGCCGCAGCAGAAGCGCGCGAGCCTTCTCGTCGCGGCGGTCGAGTTGCTCGTGATCCGGTTGATTGAAGTACGACATCAAGCAGCGGTAGCAGGCCGCTACGCATGCCGTGCCGGGCTGGTCGACCAGCATCGTCGCGACGGTCGGAAGGCCCTTCTCGACGTCGAAGTGCATGATGTCGAGCGCGCTCTTCGCCACTTCAGCCAGGCGCTCGGGCTCGGCGACCAGCCGTGTGAGCACGCCCGCGCCACCTTCGGTGGCCTCGTAGAACAGGAAGCCCGTGCGCGCGTCGCGCTGGGGCATTGGCTCGGCGAGGATCTCTCCCTCCTCGAGCTGGAACACGGCCTCGATGCCACGGAGCAGCGCGTGCTGCAGCGTGGTCAGAGTGACCTGGGAGAGCTCGACGTCGCTCGGCTGAAAGAGCAGCGCGTTCTTGCGGTCCTGCACGCTAGGAACGATCCACTGCCGGGGCGACGCGATTGGGTCCTGAACCTCGTCCCCCTCATCCTCGTTCTTCGCCCAATAACCTGAGACCGGGTCCATCAAGAACCCGAGCTGCGTGCGGTTCTTTCGTCGGCGCAGTCCCTTGTTGAGGCGTGTGATAGTTGCGCCCGGTCCGTAGGCGAGCCGTGCGATCTCCCCGGTGTCGTCGAGGGCAACGCCCTTGCGCACGTCGAGAACGTGGTCGCGGGTGGCCCACTCGAAGGTGGTCTGCAGCTCGAAGCCTTGACGCTGACGCTCTTCGTCGTTCGCGGTGATGCGCTCGGCAGGTTGCGTCGAGACATTCTCGATGCGGTAGATGTGATTGACGATCTCCGCATCACCGAGCGACGCTTGACACGCGTGGCACATCGACACTTCGTCGGTCCAGTGCCCCGCGCCGCACGCCTTGCAGATGCGCACGGACTTCGTCGGGAGCTTGACGTCAGCCGTGGCGCTCGCCTGATGGTTCAGGGACAGCATCGCGCGGACGACGCGATACGCCCGCCCCTCATGGTAGACGAGGC
>CAYYWA010000294.1:0-7197 GCA_964475255.1 uncultured Sorangium sp. | reverse complement strand
TCAGTGGGGGACTCTCGGCCTCCCGGCCCGCCCCCACCATGCCACCGTGCACGTCAGGGGAGGAGCTCTACCGTTCCGGCGCGCACCGGGACGACCGTGCCGTCGGCGACCCGAACGCACAAGCGGCCTTCCTCGTCGATGCCCGTCGCGGTTCCCGTCACCGTTTCGATACGCACGCGGCGCCCCGCGAGCACGTCGTGCGCGCGGAGCTCCTCGAGCAACCCGGCCATGCCGCCTCGCAGGAGGGCATGAACGCGGCGCTCGAGACCGAGCAGCACGTCCGCGAGCAGCTCCTCGCGTGCGGCGGTGCCGCCCTCGAGGGACAAAGACGTCGCCGGCGTTCCGAGCGTGTTCGGGAAGTGTTGCACGGCCACGTTCACGCCGATGCCGACGACGACGCACGCCAGCGTGTCCCCGTTCATCTGTGCCTCGACCAGCACGCCGGCGATCTTCGCGTCGCGAACCCAGACGTCGTTCGGCCACTTGACGCCGACTCCGGGAGCCCCCATTGCACCGGGGCGCCCGGGCTGCGACTCGAGATGGTGAGCGAGCGCGGCACGCGTGGACAGGCCGGCCACCAACGAGAGTATCGGGAGCGACTCGAGCTCGAACGGGAGCTTCAGAACCACCGAAAACAGCAGGCATTCCCCGGCGGGGGCGAGCCACGTGCGGCCGCGTCGCCCCCTGCCCGCGCTCTGATGGTCGGCCACGAACGTCGCGCCGTGCGGGGCACCGGCCCGCGCCGCCGCCAGCGCGTCGTCGTTCGTCGAGCCCGTCGTCGCCGAGTGAGTGAGCGGCGCGCCCAACACGAGCGAGCGCTCCCGTCTCAGACGCTCGAAGCGCGCCGTGTCGAAGCCGCTGGCAGGCGTCATCAGCCGCCGAGCGTCTCGAGCACGAGGCTCACGTCCGCAGCCGGTGCCGAGTGCGTGAGCGCCCCGACACTCACCACGTCCACGCCGAGCCGAGCGAGCTCCGGAATGCGATCGAGCGTGACGCCGCCGGAGACCTCGACGAGCGCGCGCCCGGAGGCGCGCCGCACGCCCTCGCGGAGCGCGTCGCCCTGCAGGTTGTCGAGCATGACGATGTCCGCGCCGGCCTCGAGCGCCGCGTCGAGCATGGCGAGCGACGCCACCTCGACTTCGATGCGGCTCGTGTGCGGCGCGCGCTCGCGGGCGAGCTCGATCGCGCGCTTCACGCCCCCTGCGGCGGCGATGTGGTTGTCCTTGAGCAGCACCGCGGAGCCGAGATCGTTGCGGTGGTTGTGGGCGCCCCCGACGCGCACGGCCCAGCGCTCGAGCGCGCGCAGCCCGGGGGTCGTCTTGCGCGTGTCGGTGATGCGCAGCCGCGTCCCTGCGGGGATCGCGTCCACGTAGGCGCGCGTGAGGGTCGCGATCCCGCAGAGTCGCTGCAGGAAGTTCAGCGCGGTGCGCTCGCCGAGCAGGATCGAACGCGCGGCCCCCTCCACGGCGAGCAGCGGCGTGCCCGGCGCGCACCGCTCGCCATCGTCGACGAACCGCTCCACGCGCAGCCCGGGATCGACGGTGTAGAAGACCCGCGCGAACACGTCCGCGCCGCAGAGGACGAGCGGCGCTTTGGCGATGGCGCGCGCGACCGCGCGTTGATCGCGCCCGATGACCGCGTCCGTGCTGAGGTCGCCACCGGCGAGGTCTTCTTCCAGAGCGCGCGTGATGAGCGCGTCGAGCAGGGCACCGAGGGGCGCGGTCACGGGAGCAGACCGTAGCTTTGCCCGAGATACGAGGCAAAGAGGTTGCACGCCGCGTGGAACAGCACCGCGGCGCCGATCCCGCCCGTTCGCGCGCGCAGGAACCCGAACACGAGCGACGGGAAGAACACGGCGAGCCTGCCAGGGTCCGGCGCGGTGAGCAGGTGCCCGACGGCGAACAGCGCGCTCGACAGGACGAGGCCCGCGCCGAGCGGAGCGCCGAGCACGCGCCGCCTCGGCGGGAGGACCCGATCGAACGCCGTCTGCAGGTACCCCCGGAAGAACGCCTCCTCCGGCAGAGCGACACCGAGGAGCTGTCCGAGCACGTCGGTCTCGAGCCCGGGGAGCGGCGCCGGGACGAACGGCCCTTCCGGAGCGTTCCAGAACACGTACCCCGCGAAAAACGGCGGGAAGGTGACGAGCGCCGCGACGGCCGCTACCGCGAGCGCGCCGCCGAACGCGCGAACGAGGCGCTTCGGCGAGAGGGGCTCCGGCTCGAGCAGCCCTCCGAGCGACAACCCGAACCGCCGCACCGTCTCGGTGCTCCCAGAGTGGAGAACGAGCCCGTACGTCGCGGCGAGGAAGGCGATGCCGACCCCGGTCGCGGCGTGTGCCTCGGGCAGCCCGTACGAGAGCGCCGTGGCGACGCCGGTGATGAGCAGCCCGATACACACGGGACCGGCCAGGCCGCTGTCACCGAGGGCGAACGCGCGCGCGGCGCTGCTCCGGCCTTTTGGCCGCTCTGTCGGCATCACGGGTGACGGTGCCACGGCTGCACCCGGGATCGAACTTTCGCGCAGAGCTCCAAGCGCGGTCGTTCAACGCGGTGCCGCAACTGCAGAAGGTCGTCGATGCGCCTCTCCCCCTCGCGGAACGCCTGGGTTAAGGTCGCCGCCCACGGTGTCGGCCGAGCGCGCGCGCGTTCGCGTGCGTAGGCCGTCAGAAGAGAGATCGAAAGACCCATGCTCGACCCGAATCTGCCGAATCCGCGTCCGGCTCATGCCCCGCTCGAGGAGCTCCCGCAAGCCGATCTCGCCAAATGGCCGCCGGACGACGACGGTCCTGGCGTGCCGCCGAGCTCACTGGGCGGCTTCCCGACGGGAGGCGGGTACGACATGGGCGACGGCAACTTCAAGCGCGGACGCTTCAAGCCCGTCGCCATCTTGGTCGGCATTCTCGCCGTCGCTGGCCTCGCGGTGGGCCTGACGATCGGCATGACTCAAGATGCCAAGAAGCTCTCCGTAGAAGAGGCGGAGCAGCAGAAGAAGACGATCTTCATCCTCTCCAAAGAGGAGCAGCTGCCCAAGTGGCGCGAGTGGGCGGCGAGCGAGGCGAGCGACGAGCTGCGCATGGAGGCGTTGAAGCAGCTCGCGTGGGCCAAGGATCCCGCGGGCGTGCCGCTCGCGATTCAGGCGCTCTCCCACCCGAAGGAGCCGATTCAGGCGATGGCCGCGACGGCGCTCGCCGAGTACGGCCGCCCGCTCGCGGACAGCGCGAAGGATCCGCTCCTCTTGGCGCTGCCGAAGGCGGGGCCGGGCGCGAAGCCGCAGATCGCGTGGGCGCTCGTGGTGCTCGGCGAGTCGCGGGCGTTCGACGAGGTGATGCGGCTCTATCGTCTCGGTCACCTCGCGCAGGTGCAACGACTCGGTGGCGGCGTCGCGTTCGACCCGCAGAAGATGGTGGCGCTCGTGAGCCTCGACAAGCTCGCGAGCATGGCGGGCGACGAGAGCGCTGCCGTTCGACAGCTCGTTGCGACCGTGCTCTCCGACAACGCGGAGCCGAAGTGGACGAACACCCTGATCCAGCTCGTTCAGGACAAAGAAGCGGAGGTCGCTCGGCAGGCCGCGCCGGGGCTCGGCAAGATCGTGGATCCCGCGGCGCGTAAGCCGCTCGTCGAGGCGCTGAAGACGGCGGACAAGGACAGCCGAAAGAAGTTCCTCGAAGCGCTGCGCGACGGCATCGGCACCGAGGGCCTCGTCATGGCGATCGGGTCGGCCGCGGACGACGAGAAGCTCGCCTGGTACCAGACGAAGCAGATCTTCGACATGATCCACGACCCCAAGAACGGGGGTCAGGGGCTGAACGACCCGAAGGGCGGCGACGCGCTCTACGCCTACATCCAGAGTAAGCCGCACATTCACTTCCAGTGGCGCGCCGCCATCGCCCTCGCGGCGATCGGTGACCTGCGCGCGGTGCCCACGCTGGCCACGCGCCTGCGCATGGACCCGCTCAAGATCTACAGCGACCAGTACGACTGGGAGATGGAGCTCAAGCGCGACGACAACGAGCGCGTCGTCGCGGCTCGCATGCTCGCCGACTTGGCGGTGATGCATCCCGACAAGCGCTCGCAGATCGCGGAGCAGGCAGAGGACGCCGTGATCTTCTGGGTGCACGAGCTGCCCTCGCCGCACGCGAACGGGTTGCGCGCGCTCGCCGCGATGGAGTCGACGAAGGATCTCGCGGCGCTCCGCAAGTGGGCGAACCCGAACGTGCCGCTCCCGAAGGAGGGCCAGCAGCCGCCCATGCCGGAGGAGTTCGTGATCGCGCAGAGCGCGCTCCGCTACGTCGGCTGGATGCGAGACAAGCAGTCCTGGGGCGTGCTCGAGCGGGCGCTCAAGGCCAAGCCTCCCGAGTACGACGTCACGATGGAAGGCCTGATGCAGGGCGGCCTCGCGATCCTCGGCATGTCCTTGCGCGCGCTGGGTGTCGGGGCGGCGGACGGCTTCTCCGAGTGGGGCGACAACAAGGCCTTCAAGCCGATGTTCGAGTACGTGCTCGACCCCAAGAACAACGAGCAGAGCCGGATGAGCGCCTGCGCGGGCCTCGCCTGGGTCGCAAAGCCCGAGGATTTCCTCGAGATCGCGAAGAAGATCCAGGAGTTCGGCGGGCACGAGAAGGCGGACCAGTTCCGGCGCGCGTGCCTCCTCGAGTCGCTGATTCAGCGGCCCGTCCCGGGCACCGCTCCGGCGCTCCTGCCGCTGATGACCGAGCAGTCGTCGATGGAGACGCGGCACCAGGTCGCGCGCGCCATCGCCCGGAGCGGCTTCGACCAGACCGTCGAGGCGAAGCTCGTGGAGATGATGAACAACGAGGCGCTCATGAACGACGCGGCGCTCGCGCTCATCCTGGGCGGCTCGGCAGACCTCGCGGCGCGCACCGTGGCGATGTACGCGAACAAGCCGAAGGCCGCGCTCGATGAGCTCGCGGACCTCTGGTACCGGAGCTTCGGCTACTGGTCGATGGAGGATCTCGAGGCAGGGCTGCTCGCGCGCTACGTCGACAACGCCGAGGCGATCAGCCGCGTGAGCATCAACATGACGCCGCAGGAGTGGGCGCGGGTGATGCTGATGCGCCAGCTCGACAACCTCGTGTTCGACAACGGCCCGCACTCGTTCACGCGCGTCGTGCTCCGCCACAAGCTCTACGAGATGGCGCGGGGCTCCGACGACGCGAAGCGAGCCGGCGCGATCCGCACGCTCAAGTTCATGAAGGAGCAGGGCGTGCTGCTCGCGCTGCGGAGCGAGCCGGGGAAGACCGGAGAGCTCGCGCGAGAAGCGTACTTCGAGCTCATGCATCCGAAGATCGTGGTGGGCGTGAACATCCCCGACGACTCCAAGTGAGGCGCGCTGTCTGCGTGGTCGCGGCGAGCCTCGCGCTCGCCGCCCTCGCGGGCGCGTGCACCGCGACATCGCCCGCCCGAGCGCCGGGCGGTGAGGGGAAGCGAGACGGACGCATCGTGTTCGACGTCGCGCGGGCCTGCGTCCCGAGCGGGCCCGAGCGGTGCCTGGACGCGCGCGACGACAACTGCAACGGCATCATCGACGAGGGCTGCGGGATCCCGACGGGCCCGGTGCAGTTCGTGATCGCGTGGGACGCGGCGACGGCCGACGTCGATTTGCGGGTCACCGATCCCAACGGGGAGATGGCGGAGGTCGGCCGCACGCTCGCGAGCGGCCTCGTCAAGCAGCGCGACTGCCCGGGCCGCGACGAGTCGTGTCGCGGACAGAACCTCGAGAACGTGTTCCTCGACGGCAACGATCCGCCGCGCGGCACCTACCGGGTGCGCGTCGTGCTCGAGGAGCTCGATGGAGAGACGCCCCCGGTCCGGGTGCGGCTCGGGGCTCGCGTCGGCCCGCGCTCCTACTCTCTCGAGCTTCTCCTCGACGGCCCCGACGCCGCCTACGAAGCGGACTTCAGCCTCTGACGCGGATCCGGCGGAAGCGCTCCTCGTCACCGAGGAGGTGCTCGAGAAACTCGCCGTCCGATACGTCACCCAGCGTCCACCAACGCGGGTCGCCGTCGCGGCGCTCCAGCTGAGAGCGATGCGCCGCGAGCGCGGCGCGCTTCGCCTGGCGCACCGCACGCACGTCCACTCGCGCATCCAAATCCGTGAGCGCTCGAAGGCCGAAGCGCGCGGCGATCGTCTTCGCGAGGAGAGCATGGCCCTCGCTCCCCCGCAGGCTCACCCATGGAAAATGGTGCCAAAACCAGATCGGGTATTCGAGTAGGGTGACGGGGCCGTCGAGCGCGGCGCGACGGAGGGCTTCGCGCACCACGCGCTCCGTCGTGACGTGGTCGGGGTGCTCGCTCACCGGATAGGGGGCGAACACGAGGTGCGGGCGCCACGCGGTCAAAAGCTCGACGACGCGCGCCGTCGCCGCGTCTTCATGGGCCGAGAGCTCCCCGTCGGGAAAGCCCATCCACGTCACCGAGCCCTCGGAAATGCCGAGCCGCTGGCAGGCCTCGAGCGCCTCGAGGCGGCGCTGATTGGCCAGAGTTTCGGCAGGGACGAGCGCGGGGTGCGACTTCGAGCCGTCCGTGAGGAACGCGACGCCCACCTCGGCGCCGCGGGCCCGTTTGAGGAGGAGGGTGCCGCCGCAGCCCAGGGTCTCGTCGTCCGGATGGGGGGCGAACACGAGCGTCTTGGCCACGAGCTCGGCGTCGTCGAGCGGCGTCGACAGGACCCGCGAGAGGCCATTAAGTGCCGCCGCGAGCCCGTGACGCGCGCGCTCCGTGAGGGAGCCCGGTTGAATTCCGAGGACTTGGCTGGCCCGCACCCGAAAAGGAAAGGCCCGCTTCGAGACGGGCGCAAGCGAGCCGGGAGGCGGAGTACGAGCCCGAATCGACACGTGCCCCCCTCTCTCACCGTGCTATCCTCCGGAAGTCGCCGGCTTGCGTTACTCGACGCCCGGAGGTCTCCGCATGGGATCGCTCAGCCCCGTCCACTGGATCATCGTCCTCGTCGTCGTTCTCCTTCTTTTCGGCCCGGCGCGCCTTGCTGGTGTCGGCAAGGGGCTCGGTGAGGGCATTCGATCGTTCAAGAAGGGCCTCAGCGAGGATCCCGACGAGACCAAGGACGACGCGTCGAAGCAGCTCCCGGAAAACAAGGCGAGCTGAGTCTCGAGCTGGGTTTTCGAGGACGCCGGTCCTTCGCGTTTCCGCCGCACCCGTCGCGCTCGCGAGCGCTCTGACGG